>NZNM01000112.1 GCA_002694885.1 Opitutaceae bacterium
CCGTCTGCGTTTCCCAAAGCCGAGCATAGTGACCTCCTTGAAGAATAAGCTCTTCGTGCATCCCCTTCTCGATGATCTGGCCTTTGTCTAGCACGACAATCTGGTCTGCCCTTCGTACTGTGGAAAGCCGGTGAGCAATAACCAGCGTCGTTCGTTCTTTGACCAGATTGTCCACCGCACTCTGTATTTTAGCCTCGGTCAAAGTATCGACACTCGAGGTCGCTTCATCGAGAATGACTAACGGCGGGTTCCGAAGGATCACTCGGGCAATCGTCAACCGCTGCTTTTCTCCCATGCTCAAGCGGATGCCCCGCTCCCCGATACGCGTATCCATCTGGTCAGGAAGGCGAGAAACGAATTCCCAAGCGCTGGCTCCCTGCAAGGCGGAAACCAGCTCCTCTTCCGTCGCTTCTTGCTTGGCGAGTTTCAGATTATCTCGCACAGTTCCATCAAAAAGGAACGGATCTTGGGCGACGACCCCGATTCGCTTTCGAAGATCGATTAGGTCGAACTCTCGTACATCAATCCCATTGATAGTCACTGAGCCCGAGCCCACGTCATAATAGCGTTGGAGCAAATTCGCTACCGTAGATTTTCCGGCGCCGGTATGCCCGACTAGGGCGGTCACGCCTCCTCGTTCGAGCTTCAGTGAAAAATTTGACAACAATGTCTCCCTTCCTTCGTATCCAAAATTCACTTCACTAAAATCTATCTCAAGCAATCCGCTCGGAAACCGGGCAGGCCGCTCCGGGCTTTGGATATCCACAGGATAATCCAGCATCTCAAATACCCGTTCTCCGGATGCCTTACCCGTAGCTATCAAATTGTTCAAGCCATTCAACTGGCTCAAGGGCATGTATAGCATGGCGCAATACTGAAAGAACATGAGAAAGTCCCCCGCCTCAAACCGATCCGGTTGGGTCGCGAACAAGTAGCCTCCATAACCGACCACGGCCACCGTACCTAGGCTAACCACAAAATTGGTGGATGGTCCGTGGATTGACCAGCGAAACATGGACTTAAGTGTGAAGGCCCGTAATTCCTGGCAACGCTCGTCAAACCGGGCCTTTTCCTGATCCTTCAAGGCGAAGGAATTTATGAGACGGTTTCCTTGAATATCCTCAATCAACAAGGAATTCAATTCTCCGGCGGCCGATCTGACCTTCCTCCAATTCTTCGCCTGGGCTTTGAAATGCATACGAGCCATGATCAGCATTATCGGGACCGGCAAAATCATGAGGGTCGCCAATACAGGCTCGAAATAGAACAGCACTGCAGCCGTACCCAACACCGTCAGTAATGCCGTGCTTCCTTGCTCCGTTCCATCGAGTATCACCCTTTCTACGTCTTGCACATCCTCGATCACCCTCGAGGCAATATCCCCCGATTTTCGACTATCGAAATAGCCGATCGGCAGCTCCATCAGCTTATCATGGAGATCCCTCCGCAAATCTACCAGGACTTTCTGCTCAAGCGTATTATTAACCCGGATACGCATTGAGTTGAAAATTTCTCTGAAAAAGAAGCATCCGGCAATAGCCAGTACTGCCCACCACAGATTCGCCAATTCCCCTTTTGGCAGTACTTCATTAACGACGTGGCGCGTAACCAACGGTACGACCAGCATGAAGAGTGTACTGGCGACAGCCAGCGTCAAGGTGAGCCAAAACAGGGGTTTGTAGCGAAACAAATAGCCCGAAACTCTCCATATCGTCTTCATCTCCTCCCATACCTGCTCGAAGCATTTCCCATGACAAGCCTTTAGCGGGTTCCAAGCGGGCCGTTTTTTTGGTCAGCAGTTGCCCTGCAAGGCAATTGCCCCCTCCCCCAGCCGCGAGTTTGACTCCCGCAACGATTCCTATGATGACCTTGCCTGCCAATGTCTGAAGAACGGATAGATTGGGATCAGCTCGTCCGAATTAGAAAGCGATTTCTGGAAATAGAAGAAAATCCAGGGGTGTACTGGGAATCTGAGGAAGATCTTGCCCTGTACCATCGTTTTTTCGGGCAGCGTATCGGCTGGAAATGGAAGGATGCTATCAAACAAGCCAAGCAAGCGGGCTGGCTTCTTCACTCCCAGCGGATTGTCGATTGGGGGTGCGGCACTGGAATTGCGTCGCAGACCCTAATCGAGGAGATCGGAACCAGTAATATTGAATCAGTCACCCTTTGGGATCACTCACGCTTGGCTGCGTCCTTCGCCAAGGACAAACTAGTGGCCCATTTTCCCAATCTGTCTGTGAACATTGCGGAAGAATCCGAGTTCGAGGAACTGAGCAAATCGATCGTTCTCGTGAGCCATGCCCTCAACGAGTTATCGATCGAAGTTCGCTCGGAACTTAGGAAACAACTGAGTCGAGCTCAGCAGTTGTTTTTCGTCGAGCCAGGAAATCGCAGGTGCAGCCACTTGCTTATCGAGCAACGCGAGGGATTAATCGACCAATTCAACCCAATCGCTCCCTGTGTCTGCAATCAAGCTTGCCCCATGACTCAAGAGGACAACGCCCATCATTGGTGCCACTTTTTCGCGAAGCCGCCAATAGAAGCGTTTACCCGCTCGGACTGGTCCCGTTTTGGCCGAATAATGGAGATAGATCTTCGCAGCCTTCCTTACAGTTTCCTGGCTCTCGATTCAATCAGCCTGGCTAACGAACCCGACGATCGCTCTCTATCGCGTGTGATTGGGCGACCTCGGCAACGCAAAGGATTCGTTGAGTTGCTTTCCTGCGATCGGAACGGCCTCAACCAATACCAATTGCAAAAACGGGACAACCCCTCTCTATGCAAAAGCATCAAGAAAAACAAAAGCGGCTCGCTGTTCACTTGGTCGTCAATTGATGGAGACCGGGTCCTGGAAGGCAGCCCAGCGAAACCTGCGGACGACCAACTGAACTCTGGCTAAGGATAAACGTGACGGAAAAAAGCAGTCTAGAGCCACCCCAGGAGAAGCGGAACGATCCTCTCGATATACTGTATCAAGATGATCATTACGTGGTCATAAACAAACCTCCAGGCCTACTTGTTCATCGAACGAATATAGACTCAAGGGAATCTCGCTTTGCAGTTCAGCTGTTGCGAGATCAATTGCTTCGTCGCGTGTTTCCTGTTCATCGCATCGACAAGCCCACGTCAGGGGCGCTCCTTTTCGCATTGGATGAGGAGGCCTTGATTCGGGCACAGTCAGCGTTTGCTGACAATCGGATAAGCAAAAAGTACCTGGCAATCGTCCGAGGCCATCCACCAGAGTCGGGAATCATCAACCGCCCTTTGCGCAAGCTATTGGACAGCAATCGCAAGTCGAAAAGCGAGAACTCTCAAGCTTCGGAAACCCATTACCGAACCCTCAAATCCAGCGAGCTCAACTATCCCACTGGTTGCTATCCCACGACTCGCTACTCGCTCGTTGCCCTCTCGCCTCGCACCGGACGTCGACATCAGCTGAGACGGCATCTCTCCGGCATCAACCACCCCATTATCGGCGATACCTCGCACGGCGATTCTCGCCAAAACATTTCCTTTCGAGAACGGAATGGCTTTCTCCGCTTGTTTCTTCACGCCTCCGACTTGAGCTTCAAACATCCCTTTACCAATGAACCTCTATCAGTTTCGGCCCCGATTCCCCGAGATTTTCAGGACGCAATAGAAGCTTGTGAACTCGAGTGAGGGACATTCGTTTTGCAATCATATGAAACACCCATTGTCTGTGCTTTGAACCTGTGTAATGAGCTGGCCCATAACGACTATAGGATTCGACGCCGACGACACCCTGTGGCACAACGAGAATCTTTTCGAAGACCACCACGAAAAGTACTGCGAGCTCCTTTCTGAATACCATGACTCCAGCACCGTCGAAAAGGTGTTGTACGAGACCGAGATGAAAAATCTCGAGCTATTTGGCTACGGAATCAAAGGGTTCACCCTGTCTTGCATTGAGACCGCTATCCATCTCACAAACGGGGCAATCAAGGCAGAAGAGATAAGACGCATAATCGATCACTGCCGACATATGCTTGAACATCCCGTGGAATTGTTCGAAGGCGTCGAATCGGTGCTCGATACGCTCTCTTCCAAATACCGGCTTATCCTCATTACGAAAGGCGACCTGCGCGACCAAGAGCGAAAAATCGCCAAGTCTGGCTTGGCCCAGTACTTCGACCACACGGAAGTCGTCTCTGATAAGAATGTTGAATCCTATGCCCGCGTGCTCGAACGCAGCCAAGTGCCGATTGACCAGTTCCTGATGATTGGGAACTCTCTAAAATCCGATATACTCCCCGTCCTGAACCTTGGTGGCCACGGCGTCCATATTCCCTACCGCATCACTTGGGCCCATGAGCGTGTGCATTCGCCCCCTACCGACCACAAAAGTTTCCACGAACTGGAATCCATCAAACAGCTTCCAGGATTAATCGAATCTATCGTTCCCGCCAATGGATAGACTCAATCTCTTTCCTATTCCCAAATCGCTCATCCTGGGAAAGGGAAAGCTCCCCTACGAGCGTCCGCTGGCAATCCAAACCGACCAGGATCCAATCGCTCGGTTTCAGTCGGCGATCAAAGAAGTTCCCTTTTTAGACGAGTCACTCAGATCATCGACCTCATCTCAGTGGCGAATTCTATGCCGCCTGACCGATTCTGGGAACTTCTCTGACGAGGGGTACCAACTACGTATCTCGTCTAAAGGCATAAGTTTAGACGCCAGGACGGAAATAGGTTGGTTCCGTGGTCTCACTACCCTGGGCCAAATTCTAGATCAAAGCCCCCATGCCCTTCCTTGTCTTCAGATCGATGACGGTCCCGACATTCTGGAGAGAGGTTACATGCTGGATATCAGTCGCTGCAAAGTGCCCACTCAATCTACTCTGTATGAATTGGTCGATACGCTCGCTGCATTGAAATACAATCAACTGCAACTTTACACCGAGCAAACATTCGCCTATCGAAACCATCCGGCTGTTTGGGAAAATGCTTCTCCGATAACCGCAGAAGAGATCCAGTCGCTAGATACGTATTGCTATAATCGTTACATCGAACTAGTTCCCAACCAAAATTCGTTTGGACACATGGATCGTTGGCTACGACACGATCCCTATAAGCATCTAGCTGAATGTCCCAACGGCTACACGCATCCCTTGCTCGGTCCTCTTGAGTGGGGAGGCACATTGAAACCCAATGATGAATCGATCGCTTTTATCAGAGAGCTCTACGATGAGCTGCTCCCAAATTTCCGCAGCTCTCGAATAAACATCGGCGGCGATGAACCTTGGGAACTCGGCCAAGGCTGGAGCAAAAAACTCGTTAACAAGCAGGGGAAGCATCGCGTCTATGTCGACCATCTCTTGCGGATACACGATGTCGCGGAAAGCAAGGGCAAGACGATACAGTTTTGGGGAGATATCGTCCTTGAAGCGCCTGAACTCGCCCGCGAACTGCCAACAAACTGCTTAGGAATTATCTGGGGGTACGAAGCGAACCACCCGTTTGGCGAGCAATGCCAATCTCTTGAGGATACTGGAATCCCATTCTACGTCGCTCCCGGAACGACCGCCTGGAATAGCATTGGTGGACGTATCCATAATTCCATACTTAATATTGAAAAAGCTTGCCATAAGGCAATCGACCATGGGGCTCAAGGAATCCTCCTTACAGACTGGGGAGACTTTGGCCATCATCAGTTTTCCTTCACCAGCTACCACGCCATTGTTTGGGCAGCGTCATGCTCATGGAATCAGTCGCCAAAGGAACAACTAGATATCAATGCGGGCGTCGACTGGATCTTTCTTCGCGAAGGATCCGAGGTTGTGGCAGAAACAATTTCCGAACTCAGCGAAATCACCAACTCATTTAAATATCAGCCGGATAATCGGACTTTGCTCAATGATTTGCTAATGTCCAATGGACGGAAATTGAAGGATCACTTGAGACACACCAGCTTGCCAGAACTCGAACAATGCCGACAACAGTTGAGGGCGTTTAAATCGGCGTTAGAATCAACTCAACCATCCTGGGAATCCAGCGATCTCGTCGCCCAAGAACTGATGTTGGCAAGCATGCTTCTAGAATTCGCGAGCAGAAAAGGGCTCAACGCTATCTCAGAGATGGATGAAAGTTTGCAGGAAGAGCGGGAGCGACTCGTGACTGAATATAGAACTCTCTGGTTAGCTCGAAACAGACCTGGAGGCTTAGACGAAAGCGCAGCCTATCTGGAGAACGCCTGATAGCGTGTCTAGCAAAGGTGAAAATCGGCCTACGGGCGGGTTCAGCTTACGTGGATGAGCCCATATGGAATGCGTGCATCACAGATATCCAAAAAATAGCTACTCCCGCAATAGGGATTTCAATACCTGGGGATCCGAGGCTGGTTCTTTGCAAGCGTAATTGTCACAAACATACACAATTGGCAAGGTATCGCCTCTAGAAAAATCTTGATACCGGTCATTCCGGGATACTAGCCAATCTGATTCAGAATCCAAATAGGCAATAGAGGAGTGACGTTTTCGATGGGCATATGCCGTTTCGAGCAATTGCTGGCTTTGTGGCGAACCGCGTTCTCCGGCGATAACAATCCGTTGCACTGGCTGCAGCATTCGCATCGCTGCTACAAGCATAGTTGGCATGGATCGCGGAATCCGCGACCAACGGCTTCGAAAAGCGTCGATTGTATCAGCTGCATACTTACCGTATCTATCATCTCCAAAAATGCTGGCAATTTTTATCAAAGCTATCGTCGCTAAGGAATTGGCGGACGGTTCTGCTCCATCGTAATCGTCTTTAAGACGGGCGATCAAACTCAAGTCTCCATCACTGCTGCTAAAGAATCCGCCCTCATCTTCATCCCAGAATCGGTTGATCAATTGTTCGATGAGCGTTTCCGATCGTTGTAGCCATTTTAGGCAACCTGTAAATTCATATAAGTCAAGATAGGCTTACGAGAGGCAGGCGTAATCTTCCGCGAACCCCTCTGTTTCGCCTACGCTCTCGCGATAGGTCCGAAACAATGTCGAGGAAGACGGTTCGAACATTCGGTCCCAAACAAATGTCCCAGCTGTGGCAGCGAGCGCTAAGCTAGTCCGATCCCCACTCGATTGATACAGTCGGCAAGCTCCGGAGATCATCAATCCATTCCAGGATGCCAACACTTTGTCATCCAGATGTGGTCTCGGTCGCTTATCCCGAGTTATCTTCAAAGTCTGAAGGCAATGCTCCAATCTCTGGCCAACTTCTGGAGGCCCCAATCCTCGATTGGCCGAAATCATTTCAAAATTTGCCGTCTGGAAAAGAACGTTGGATCCCTCTAGTTCGCCATGGGGATCCGACTCCCGCCTAACGTTCCCTTCGCTCTGAACTCCATACGCTAGTTTAAACAGATCGAAGCTCTCTTGCCCTAGATGATGCAATAATTCGCTCGATTTCCACACGTAAAAGGCCCCTTCCCTGCTTGTCGACGGATCTTCTTCTAATGGACTATCCGCATCTTCGGCCGAATAAAAGCCCCCTTCATTCGCAGTCAACTGATCCTCCACATAGCCGACTATACTTTGAGCGATTTGGAGGTAGTCCATTTTCCCAAAGAGCTTGAATGCGCCTGCATAGATGTTCGTCAATTGGCCTTGATCATAAAGCATCTTTTCGAAATGGGGAACGTGCCAGTACGTATCTACTGAATACCGATGGAATCCTCCTCCTATATGATCATAGATCCCACCCATCATCATCGCGTCTAGTGTTTTGCCAATCAGGGTTTCCAACCGATCGCTGCTTCCTTTTGCTTCTGCGTATTCCAAAAGAAACTCGATATAGCCAGGCATGGGAAACTTGGGAGCGCTTCCAAAGCCTCCTCGATCCTCGTCAAACTCCTTCGATAGTTCCTCATAGCATACGTCCATCGACTCCCAATTCAGAGATGGATCTGACGATTCGTCTCTAGTAGAACTTAAGTTCAACGTATCCACATACTTACTTGCTTGCTCCAACAGCTCCTCCCTCCGAGCTGCCCAAAGTTCGCTAATTCTCGATATCAGCTGCAAAAAGCCTAACCGCCCGCAACGGTTGTCAGGGGGAAATAGGTTCCTCCATAGAAAGGTTTCCTATCAGGCGTTAGCCAGACGCTCATGGGCCAGCCACCGCTACCTGTAAGGGACTGAACATAAGCCATATAAATCCTGTCAACATCCGGACGCTCCTCGAGGTCGACTTTGATATTGACGAAGCGGTCATTCATTTCCGCCGCGATCTTCTCGTTTTCAAAGCTCTCATGAGCCATCACATGACACCAATGGCAGGTCGAGTAGCCTATCGATAAAAAAATAGGAACGTCGAGATCCCTGGCTTCATCAAAAGCCGGCTCGCTCCAGGTTTTCCAGTCTACTGGATTATCGGCGTGCTGCAGCAAATACGGCGAGCGACTATCGGCGAGCTGGTTTGGAATCTTCATAGAATCGCTTGCGCAAAGAATTCGGAGTGAGAGTTCCAGGGCCGACCAAGGCAATGCAAAAAGGGGA
>NZNM01000113.1 GCA_002694885.1 Opitutaceae bacterium
GGGGTTAGTGCCATCCGCACAGGCAGATCCGCACACGCTCGCCAGGCGTCTATACTTGGATCTGATAGGCCTGCCCCCTACTCCAACTGAAATCGAGTCCTTTGTATTGGATTTCCAGCGAGATTCATCAAGCGCCGTAGAGGCTCTTGTCGACAACTTGATGTCACGGCCATCGTTCGGTGAGAAATGGGCTCGTCATTGGTTGGACGTCGCCCGATACGCCGATTCCAATGGCTACGAAAAGGACAAGCCACGCGATCAATGGATTTATCGAAATTGGGTAATCGATGCTCTCAATGAAGACATGCCATACGATCAATTCCTAGTCGAACAGCTAGCGGGCGATCTTATACCGGATCGAACCCAAGACCAACTCGTGGCAACCGGATTCATGCGCAACGGCATGATCAACGAAGAAGGCGCTATCATCGTAGAACAATTCCGCGTCGATGGAATCTTCGACCGGATGGATACATTCGGCAAAACCGTCCTTGGACTGACCTTACGCTGTGCGCAATGCCACACGCATAAATTCGATCCTATCACCCACGACGAATACTACAGCTTGTTCGCATTCTTCAATGAAACGCACGAAGCCAAATCCTGGGTTTATTCCGATGATCAATTAGACCAAATCGAATCTATCCGCGAGCAGGTCACGAGATTGGAAACGAAAGCAAAACAGGAAATCCCGAATTGGAAATCGGAGTTCGCGGAGTGGATAAAGGGCGAAGCCGATACTGAATCGGCTTGGAAAGTCTGGGACACCGATTTCCAGGATTGGCATGGCGGCCTTAACCATCCAATCGAGTTGTCGGACCACAGCATTCTGACTTTGGGACACCCTACGGTTACCGGCTATTCCATAATCGAAGGCGTATCCAATTTGCCCATATTGACAGGAATCCGACTCGAAGCCCTAAACCACCCGGACCAGCCGTTCCAAGGACCGGGTCGCAGCTACTGGGGAACGTTTGCGATTAGCGAGTTCAAACTATTCCGCAAGTGGCCCGGGGAAGAGGAATGGACTCAGGTTGAGTTGACGGACGCGAGCGCCGATTTCGAGATGGAAGAAGGTTTCATGCGAGACTATTTCTTTCACAAGGATCGGGACAAAAAGGAGAAACGGACTATCGGGCCCGCCAGCTTTCTAATCGATGACGATGAACGAACCGCTTGGGCGCCAGACCGCGGTCCCATTCTTAGGCATTCGGCATACGCCGCGGTCATGCGCTTGAAGGAGCCTCTGGCGATGCCCGAAGGAGGCCAACTGCGAGTAAAGATGGTCCAGAGCCACGGGGGTAGCAATAATGGACGAGACAATCAGCAACTTGGTCGCTATCGATTTTCCCTTACAGGCTCGAAAGATCCCTCAGCTCCAAATTACGCGTTCGACGCTTCTCTAGCCCTCAATCTAAAGGATTCGAAACGCTCCCAAAAACAAAATCGAGCCTTATTGAGAGCCTGGCTTAAAAGTAGAGAAACATCCACGAATATCCTGTCCGAGATAGAAGAACTTGAAGCGGGATTTCCGGAAGCTGAAACAAGCGTGCTCCACACAATGGAGGCCACTTCCGAGTTTCCTCGCGTCACCCGTCTGCTTGATCGTGGCGCTTGGAACAATCCTAAGCACGAAGTAGAACGAGGGACTCCATCGATCTTGAACGCCTTCACCCAAAAGGATCCTTCGCGACTGGATTTGGCGTATTGGGCCACTAGCGACGAAGCTCCTCTGACGGCCAGGGTGCAGACGAACCGAATTTGGCAGTCCATTTTTGGAGAAGGCATCGTTCAAACGCCCGAGGACTGGGGATCGCGTACACAGCGTCCGGAATACATGGAGCTCCTCGACTGGCTTGCCGTAGATTTCCGAGAGAAAGGATGGAGCCAGAAGGCCCTGATCAAAACGATCCTCACTAGCAAGACCTACCAGCAGGATTCGTCTGTATCCGCCGAGTTAAAGGAATTGGATCCGAATAATCGCTTACTCGCTAGGGGGCCGCGTTTTCGGACGGAAGCCGAAGTCCTGCGAGACATTGCCTTATCGGCTGCAGGCTTGCTGACCGAGCAGATTGGAGGCCCAAGCGTATTTCCACCCGTCCCCGAATCGGTGATCAAATACAACTATGTTGTTCCCGACTATTGGTATCCGGCCGAGGACGATAACAGATATCGGCGCTCACTATATATGTTTAGAAAGCGGTCTATGCCTGACCCTGTTTTGACCAGTTTTGATGCCCCCAATGCAGACGAATCCTGTGCGGGCCGCGTCCGTACGAATACACCACTCTCGGCTCTCGCGTCCCTAAATGAGACTATCTTTGTTGAAGCCTCACAAGCGTTGGCTCAGCGGATACTAAAAGAAGGTGGAAATTCCAACAAAGAGCGAGCCAACTATGGTTATCTGCTTACCACCGGTCGACCCGCCAATGCCTTTGAAGCGAGGGAGATCACAAACTTGGTCGAGTCCCAGAGTGATAGGCTTTCGGAGGGCTGGCTCGATATTCGCAAAATCGCTTTCAAGGATTCGGACACGATACCCGAATTGCCTAATGGAGTTACTCCGAAGGATGTAGCAGCCTGGACAATCGCGTCACGCGTTCTCCTAAATCTGGATGAGACCCTAACTAAGAATTAACACGAGTGAAAACGTCATGAAAAACAAAATACAACAGGAATTTGGAAAGCTTAATACTCGACGTTGGTTTTTGCAGCGGTGCGGAGTGGGTATGGCTGGCCTGGCGCTCAATTCGATGTTGATGAGGGATGGTTTTTCAGCGGAAATACCGGATTCTATAACTCCCAGAGCGCCTCATTTCGCTCCCACAGCCAAACGTGTCATCTACATTTTCATGGCAGGAGCCCCGAGCCACCTAGACCTATTTGACTACAAGCCGGAGTTGGTAAAGCGGGATGGACAGCTTCCTCC
This sequence comes from Opitutaceae bacterium, assembly GCA_002694885.1. GTDB lineage: Bacteria > Verrucomicrobiota > Verrucomicrobiia > Opitutales > Opitutaceae > Pelagisphaera. The sequence continues at coordinate 2,930 of NZNM01000113.1, forward strand.
TCCCAGCCTTCTCAAAGACTACCGGGCAGCCTTCATCGATCCCAACTCAGCCCTATATGGAACTGAATTCAAGTTCAACAAGCAGGGTCAATCTGGCTATGAAATTAGCGAGCTGCTTCCTCACATCGCCAAGCATGTAGATGATATCTGCTTTATCCGATCAATGCATACCAATGAGGTTAACCACGCTCCGGCTCAGATATTTATGAATACGGGTCACCAGCAGTTCGGGAGACCAAGTCTGGGCAGTTGGACCCTGTATGGACTGGGAAGCGAATCGGAAGATCTGCCCGGATATGTCGTGCTCACGAGTGCCAAAGGAACGAGCGGAGGAGCGAGCAACTATGGGTGCGGCTTCTTGCCTACCATTTTCAACGGGGTTCCTTTCAGAGGGACAGGCGACCCTATTCTCTATCTCTCCAATCCCGATGGGTACGATGATAAGGCCCAACGAGATTCTTTAGACGTCCTCAAGCGGCTGAACGAGGAAACTCTTGCCCGAACGGCCGACCCGCAGACCGCGGCGAGAATTCAATCCTACGAATCAGCGTACCGTCTGCAATCCAGCGCACCCGAGCTCATGGACCTGAGTCAGGAATCCCAGGCCACCATGGATGCCTATAAGATCAAGGACCCAAATGAGTCTAACTTTGCCAGAAATTGCCTGCTGGCGCGGCGCTTATTGGAAAGGGATGTGCGATTTGTTCAACTCTTCCACGAAGCTTGGGACCAACATAGCAATCTAGTTAATGCCCACACAAAGAATTGCCGGGATACCGATCAACCCGTTGCCGCGCTCCTGCAAGATCTGAAAGACCGAGATATGTTGAAGGATACTCTGGTCATTTGGGGAGGCGAATTCGGACGAACTCCCATGACTCAAAATCCCGGCGACCAAAATGGTCGGGATCATCACAATCGGGCGTTCACCATCTGGATGGCTGGTGGTGGGGTGAAAGCGGGATTCACTTATGGAGCAACAGATGAACTAGGGTTCAACATAGTTGAAAATCCAGTACATGTGCACGATCTAAACGCAACCATCCTGCATATGCTGGGATTCGACCACGAGCGATTGACCCACCGATTCCAAGGAAGGGACTATCGATTGACCGATGTCCACGGTACGGTCGTTAAGGATATACTTGCCTAAACGTCAGAAAGCGAAGCACTTTCTACAAAGGAGCAGTCCTGTTCGAGCCGGTCGTGTTGTGATTGGCCGGAGGCAGTTTCAGGGCTCGGGAAGTCCTATTGGTGCGGGGTGAATTGTAGCCGCGGGGTAGCGTCTGAGTCGTCTCTAAACCCCTCTAGGTGATTGTAAGGATATCGTTCTTTCCTGCTTTTCGTACCGACTGCATTTTGACGCCTTTGAGTTGATGGATTACCCCTTTTTCGGAAAGAGTTAATACCGTTGTAAATCCGCTTCCTCTCGAAGACCGAGCCCTTCGATCTCGTAACGATGGATATTCAAATGCCAGAGGTAGATGGTGAACAGGCCACTTTAGCGATTCGTGAAATAGACGAAGCGGATGTGCCCATAGTTGCCATGACAGCCAACGCGATGAATGACGCCCGGGACCGGTATCTCGAAATCGGAATGAATTCAGTGCTTAGCAAGCCTTACACAAAAGAAGCTTTTCTCAAGTTGGTAGACTCAGTCGCGGCACCTCGCTCATTCAACTAAGACTCCATTAGATCCTTGTCGGGATAACTCCCAAATGCGCCTATGAATCGCGCGACGTAACAGAGATCGACCGATCAGCATAACTACCCGGCTGGTTTCTTTATTAATTAGCTATCTTTAGGGCGAGACCCTTTCTGCTCGCAGTTTTCTAGTCCAAACCAATTCAATCGCCCATGTCATTATCTGCACCTATTCGCCTTGGCCTCGTAGGCTATGGAGCCTGGGTTCGTTTCCACGCTCGGTCCATAGATAGCGCCAACAATTCGGAATTCGTCGCCATCGCGGTCCCGTCTAAGGAATCCCGCGAAGCGGCCAGTGAGGATTTTCCGAACGCGCAAATTTTTGAGAGCCATCAAACCCTTGTCGAGAAAGCGAATACAGATATCGTCACGCCTACTGCCAACCACTTCGATGCGGCTCGAGCAGCTTTAGAAGCCGACAATCATCTGCTGCTGGAAAAGCCTATGGCCCCTCGTCTAGAGGAGTGTGTAGCTTTGGAAGAGCTAGCCAGGAGCCGAGGCAAATCAATCGCGGTCGGACACGAATTGCGATTCGTCATCTCAATGGGGCGAAATCAAAACAATCATCGACCAAGGCGTCATCGGAACACCACAATACATGCTCGTCGAGCTATCGCGTCGTCCCTACCGCCCCGGGAGTAACGGTTGGCGATTCGATCGAGAACGAGTCGGCAGCTGGATTCTCGAAGAGCCTATCCATTTTTTCGATCTCGCTCGCTGGCACTTGGGTTCAGCCGGGGAACCCGAGCGCGTCTATGCGGCAGTCAATTCTCGAGATTCCGGCAGATCGGATCTACACGACAATTTCAGCTGCATAATGAATTTCAAAGACGGCGCCTATGCAGTCGTGTCCCAAACCCTATCTGCCTTTGAGCATCACCAAACGGTAAAGATCTCCGGCACCAAAGGAGCCGTCTGGGCGGGTTGGAGCGGCAGCAAGGACCGTACGGAACATCCCACTCATTTCCTAAAGGTTTTCGATGGTACACACGTGGACGAGCGTGAACTGGCTCAAAGCTCGGGAGAAGTATTCGAATTGCGGAAACAAATCGAACACGTTGCCCAGTGCCTCTTAGACGGTAAAGGTCCTCACGCTAGTGGACTTGATGGAATTTGGTCGGTCGGGATGTGCTTAGCCGCCAAAGATTCATTTGCTCGAGGAAAACCCATCGACGTATCTGAATTCATGAGACCCCATATTGCCTCGCTGACGCATCCACCCGTCTTCAGCTAACCGCTTTTCTACCAACACCCAAACTTTAGTTTTCGATTTACCTCAACAATGCAATCTTCGACCGACCCCGAATCGAAACCCTGGTACAAAATCCTTAGCAACTACCAATGGACTGTCCTGATAGTCGCTTCGCTCGGCTGGATATTCGACGTATTTGAGGGACAAATATTTGTGGCCTCCATGCGGGAAGTCATGCCCTATCGCGTACGCCCGATTACCAGCTCCATTTTCCACGCATCCAGCGTATTTGGCACTCTCTTGTCCACAGCTGCGGGAGCGTACGTAGTGGGAAATCCGGAACTAGGCGAAAATGCTTGGCGCTGGGGATTCGCTCTCGGAGCTTTGCCAGCCGCCCTAACTATCTGGATACGGGTTAAACTAAAAGAGCCGGACCAATGGGTAAAAATGCAGGAGCGATCCAAAAAAGAAGCTCAGATTAAACCCGGCAGCATTCCAGATTTATTCAAGGGCAGGCAGTTGCGAAGCACATTGGTCGGTGTTTCCCTCGCATCGATTGGTCTCGTTACCTTTTGGGGCGTCCATATTTACGGCAAGAATGCTTTGCTCGAACACGCTAAAAGCGAAGCTCTCGCGGCTGACGGAGTATTGGATTCTTCGTCCGGGGCATTGGTGAACCAAACATTAGAAAAGCCTGAGAATAAAACCGCTATGAAGAAAGGGAAATGCTGAGCATGGCGCTAAACTCGATCGGAGGTGGATCAGGCTTGGTGCCATTCGGTTGGATATCCACCAAGCTTGGACGCAAGGGAGCCTTTATTTTCTACCATATCGGGGCATTCGCGGTGGCCCTGCTCATGTTCAACCTCCTCATTGAACGAGCTCAATCCCCGCCAATTCTCCTAATGTGCATGCTTCCGGTGTTCGGATTCTTCACATTGGGCATGCACGCGGGATACGCGGTGTACTTTCCCGAAATCTATCCGACTCACCTCAGGGGCCTCGGCTCCGGATTTTGTTTAAATATGGGAAGAGTCGCCACCGCATTCGGAATTTTGCTTATCGCCTGGCTCCAGCGGCCAACCGAGCAAGGCGGTCTTGAACTGAGCATCATACAAACCGCGAACTACCTAAGTTGGCTCTACTTGGCTGGAATCATCATCGTGCTTTTTGCGAGAGAAAGCAATGAGCAGGATCTTCTGGAGCGAGTGACCAGAAACTGGAACCTTCCTGCCAAGCATCGTATAACTGATCCCTAACGTTTTCTAACCAATTCCAGCGCCACTGTTCTTGACACACCGTGTTTCCTCAACATCTCGTCCACCAGATTAGCTGAAATTCTATAAGCGAATGGAACACGAAATCGAAGAACCTGAGGCCTCAAAAACTCCACAAGCGCTCTACCAGGCCTGGACTAAAGCCATGGAAAGTCGCGATATCGAACGCGTGATAAATCTATATGATCAAGAAGATGGCTCCCTGTGGGGCACGCTGGCCAATGAGCTAAAAATCGGTCGCGATAGCATTAAGACGTACTTTGACAGTTTTCTGGATCGCAGCTCACTGGCTATCGAAACGCTCAACGTAGTGTATCGCCATCCCAGCGAAACGATCACTCTAGCCAACGGAGCCTACGCATTCAGTCTCGGCGGCCCCGAAGCGTCCGATCCCATCGCCAAGGTCGCGGCTCGATTTTCCTTCGTATTCAGAAAATCCTTAGAATCTGGAGATTGGAAAATCCTCGATCATCACTCATCAAAGTTTCCAGGATAAGTAAGAGCCCTCAGGGAATTTGCGCGGTAGGGAGGACCGGCTCGGTCCTCCGTATTGAGTTGTCGATTTGTAGGACCGAGCCGGTCCTCCCTACCATTAAGAATAACCTGTTGCTTGCGGCGCGGATCTTTATTTCAGCACGCTTTAAGCCTCTCGCTTAGCGAAGGCCAAACTGAGCCGGTAGGTATAAGCGCTACAGAAGAATACGCTAACGATTAATCCAGGCGCCATGGTTGGCAGGATTCTAGGCGTCCCCGCGAGAAAGTGGGCCCCGAAAATCGCCCCGTTAATCAGCAAGAATCCCACGGGTACATTGATCGATCCATGCCAGCCAAATCGCTTAATTGTTCGGTATAGCCGCTGCAAAGCATCGGATGAAATGAAGGTAGAAACGAAACTGATTATCCCCTGAGTCACGCCAACCTGAATTATCGCTTCGGTTCCATAGTTCCAGTTGATGTAAACGCCCCATAAAATGAAGAACGCCGAGGCCAAAGCCGCCATGAGAAACGATTCTCTCGGCCCCGGTCTTTTTAGATTTCCAAGATCTTCGCTAACAGGAGATTCCGGGATATTGCGTTCGACATCTTGATCACTGATAGACCAAAGATATCGACCGCAACCTGCGCCGTTACTTGAACGTAAACCACCTGCATTCTCTTCTCCAATAGAACCGTTTTGTACTAAAATCGCCTATGTCGGCTCAATTCCTATTTTCCCTTTAGGCCCCTTCAAACGATCGGAAAAGCTATCATTCCCACTCTTTCCCAAGACTTGCACATGAAACCCAACGGAGGAAAGCTCCTCGATATTGAGGCTAAAATCAAGAATCCGCTTTTTAGAACCAGCTATCGACTGATTAAATGGCCTTTTGAAAAACTGTTGGGAATCGATGAGATCAATCGCTTGAATCAACACTATTTGGATCGCCGTAACCACGAATATGCGGAACTAAATTTTTTTGATGCCGCCTTGCAAACGCTCAACGCGACATACGAAGTCGATCCTGAAGATCTCCAGCGGATCCCGATATCCGGACCCATCGTTTGCGTTGCCAACCACCCCTTTGGAGGAGTCGATGGAATCATACTAGGCTCTGTCCTCGCTTCGGTTCGACCCGACGCCAAGCTCCTGGTAAACTTCATGCTTAACGCTTTTGAGGACATCCGAGACTGGACCTTCGAAGTGAATCCGTTTGGTTCCCAGAAGGCCACAGCGATGAACACGGGCCCATTGAAAGCCACCCTAAAGTGGCTCAAAGAGGGTCATTGCTTAGGCACGTTTCCCGCCGGAGTAGTTTCCCACTTTCACACTAAGCAGGGCATCGTTACCGATCCGCCATGGAAACGGAGCCAAGGCTCCATCATTCAGAAAAGCGGCGCCACCGTTATTCCTATTTATTTCGAGGGACGGAACTCGCTGATATTTCAGATGCTCGGCTTGATCCACCCTCGACTTCGCACGATCGCCTTGATCAGACAGCTAACCAACAAGCAAGGACGGACTTTTAAAGTCCGGATAGGGAAGCCGATTTCTCCAAAAAGACTGGAGCGCTTTAAATCTCCCGAATCCTTGACGCAATTCGTTAGAGCAAACACCTACATCCTCGAGAAACGTGACGCGAAGGACTCACCATCGAACCAAGAGCATCGAAAGGAAACGTCCGCGACCTCAGGTCAGCCGATTGCCGATCGCCAGCCGATAGAGCTTCTTCTCAGCGATATCGAGAAACTTCCAAGCAGCGCTCTGCTATATAGAAAAAAGCCATTTTCAATATACGGCGCTCCTTCTGATCAAATCCCGCGTATTCTAGATGAGATTGGTAGAACACGTGAGGAAACTTTCAGGCCCGTTGGCGAGGGAACAGGCAAACCCCTCGACATAGATCGCTATGACAAAATTTATCACCATCTCTTTATGTGGGACGATGAGACCCAGGAACTTGTGGGGGCTTATCGTTACTGTTTCGTCGATAAAGTAATCGCCACTCATGGAGTCGAAGGTCTCTATTGCAATACGCTTTACGAGTTCAAAAAAGAACTACTGAACGAACTGAATCCCGCAATTGAAGTAGAACGCTCCTATGTTATGCCAAAATACCAGCGAAAGTCGGCTGCTTTGGCTCTCATTTGGCGAGGTATTGGAGAGCTTGTGTCTCGTAATCCTGAATACAGAACGCTTTTTGGAGCCTTGAGCATGACGGATAGCTACCGAGCTCTTTCGAAAAGTCTTATGGTGGAATACTTAAAGAATCACAAGCTCCACCCTATTCTCAACAAGCTGATTAACGCCCGCGTAAAACCGCGACTACGGAAAATCAAAAACCTCGCTCATATCGCTCTCGGCTCAGCTCTGCCTAATGTTGACGATATTTCATCACTTGTATCCGAAGTGGAAAAAGACAACAAAGGCGTCCCAACTCTACTAAAGCACTATTTGAAGCTCAATGGCGTAATCCTCTGCTTCGGGATCGATCAGGCATTTTCTGATGCCCTAGATGGATTTATCGTTGTGGACCTCCTAAAAACGGATGAACGCCACCTGCGGCGCTATATGGGCAACGAAGGCTTTGAACGCTTCGCTGCACAGCACCAAAGGCGCCGAGGCCAGCTAGCTGTTTGAGGGGTCGAAGCTCTTTCAGTCTGTAGGACAAGAGTTTCAGACTTCATACTTTTCTTGGCTTTTGAACTCCCGGACGAGCTCGAATAGCTCGTTAAAACTCGAGGGTTTCCCTCCAAGATCGCGATTTTCCGCTCCAATTTTAAAAATCTCGCTCCAGAGCCTGAACATCGTCCGCCAGGCATAAAGCAGACTATGCTTCGGGTCGTACATATGAGTTGGCTCGGAGAGAACCCCATTCAGCTCAAGAACTTTAAAGCCTTCTCCCTTTTTAAACGTATTCACGTTTTCTACACGAATATCGTAACGGCCCAAAAAGAATCCCGCATAAGAGCGGCTCATCTCGTCTATGGCTCTTTCCATTTCCTCCGACCATTGCTCTCCCGCATCCAATAAAAGAGCGCCCCGAGAATGCGTCCCCAACTCCGCTAAAAGAAAGAGCTCTCCCTTGGGCACGATCTCTTCGAGTCGATTCGCGAACTTCTTCAAGAAAAACCCGGCCATGCATACCGCTCGCTCATCGTCGAGTATCAGTCGCTCCAAACAGCGCGCTCCGTCCCCAACCACGACGGTTGGGCATTTTGCTGTAATCGACCAAACCCTTCCCCGATCTTCCGATGGTCGACGCATATAGAAAACCCCAAACTCCTCGCCAGCTACGTATTCTTGAGCGATAATAGCCTCCGAACTGCCAAGCAAATATTCTCGAGCTTCTTCCTGAGTCCGAATTATCCCTGCACCCACGCCTCTTTCTCCATAATCCGGCTTGAGAACGACAGGGTAATCCAGCTGGCGCGACTGCATAAAATGATTCAATTGAGCCTGACGTTCATCCAAAGACAGTTCCGATGAAATCACGGTGAAAACCGCAACGTGTTGCTCCCGCTTTTGGAAGCCATTGAGAATGTCGCTTTTGGACATCATCGCGATGCCAGCATGGGCCATTCCTGGATTCGCCAATGTAAACAATGTTAGACAACGGTAGCGAAGACCCAACAAGATTGCGTAGATGACTACGGGTGGATAAAATGCCGCCATTGGCCAGAATTCCCAACGAATGAGCCGCCGCCACTTTGAATAAAGCAACCTTCGCCTACGATAATCAGAAACGCTGTAAAGCATCCAAAGAGTGAAGACAAGCAGCCCTAAAAGATAACACAGCATCAAAACCTATTTAGGGCCCGTCTACTCGGCAATCGCCACTACGTTTATCAATTCCGTTCTTTCCTCGCCATCCCTTTGAAATACGACTTCCACCGATTCGCCCGGATTTATCTCAACAAAAACGTTATACATGTCGTCATAATTCACGACTCGCTTACCATCAATGGAGATGATCACATCGCCTAGAATAATTCGCCCGAATTGATCCCGGGTCGTCCCTCGCATTCCAGCAGCTTCAGCCGGCGACCCCTCATAAACTTCCCGTACGATTACGCCTTCCACGCCGACGGAGCGAGCTATGCGATCTTCGAAAATCAATATCCCAATACCCGACTGGACCGATTGCCCGTATCTGATTATCTGGTTCACTATTCGGTTGATCGTGTTGGAGGGCACTGCAAATCCGATGCCCGTCGACCCGCGTAGTATAGATGTATTCATGCCGATAAGCTGGCCACGGCTATCTAGCAAAGGACCTCCAGAGTTCCCGATATTTATTGGAGCATCGGTTTGAATCATGTCCCGAATAGTAATTCCTTCCACGATAGAAGACATGCTTCTTCCCAATGCGGAAACCGTCCCTACCGTTAACGTGTGGTCCAAGCCGTATGGATTGCCAATCGCTATCGCTTTCTGTCCAACGAGCAATTCTGCCGAATTCGCTACTTTTTCCTCGAATGGCGTTACATTCGTGCTCCGCATATCGATTTTGAGTACAGCTAAGTCCTTTCCTGGCTCTACCCCAATTATTTGAGCGACATAGGTATTGCCGTCGATCAACGTGACCGCAATTCTAGTTGCCCCTTGGACCACATGAAAATTCGTTACGATATGCCCTGAGCGATCCCAGAGGAAACCCGATCCGGAACCGGCTTGATACTCGGTAACGTTGAATGAGAAAAAGTTTCTTCGATTCTGTAGGTTGTGAACGAATACCACGGATGGAGACGCTTTTTGAAAAACCTCGATAGTATTGCGCTCATAGGCTAGCAAATCGCTCGAAGATTCCTGAATTGACATCCCCGCTAGCCGCTCCGTTCCCTGGCTGCCCTCCCAGAAATGCTTGTAAATCACGCTAATGGCGAACAGCGCAAGCGCTGCTACGACAAACGTGTAGACAAATCGCAATAGGCTGTTTCCTTGAATCATCGGCTAGTCTCAGTTTTCCATGGCATCAACAACGCGCTGGACCAATCAAGTCAATGTCGCAGATTTGAGCAAATCGACTATCGCTATTGGGCCTACCTTCCTATCTTTCTGCTGTATCCGGCAGCAATAGGATTGAGATTGCCGTCCACCCATTCTAATTTGTCCTCAAAATGCCCAATTCAGAACATAGATTTAATTCGGCTCTCAATAGTTTAAAAAAGGAGCGACTGCGGATAACGGAGCCCAGAAAAGCGCTGCTCCAATTGCTTGTTGATCAATCCAAACCCTTTTCCGCCGAGGAACTCCATGAAATGCTTGGCCCAGGCGCCTTCGATCTTGTCACTGTCTATCGGAATCTCGAGGCATTCGAAAACGCTGGGATAGTCAATCGCATACCGACAGAGTCCGGCAAAAGCCTTTTCGAACTGAACGCCGAACAACACCATTACCATCACATAATTTGCCGAAAATGCCATAGGACGGAAAAACTGGATACATGCGAAGTGAAGAAGCTGGAAAAACTAGCCTCGGATCTGGGCTACTCGGAAATCACCCATGTACTTGAACTCTACGGAGTCTGCGAAACCTGCCGGTAGATTTGCGGATCAAGTAAGATTCATAATATTGTCGAAATATCCCTTGTAGAAACCGATTACCTTGAGGGCCACAAACACAGCGATTACCAGGAAGAGCAGCTGAGGATAAATCAAGGTCGCTACGAATAGCTTTTTTTTCGCTACCCCGGCATACAAGTCCGCAGCTCTTCCCATATTCACATCCAACTCACCCGTCTTTTCTCCAATTGCGTACTGTTGAATCAGCTCTTGCGGGAAGCGACTCTTCTCTGAAAAACCATCACTAGCTGGAGAACCCCGATTGATGGAGTCAATCGCTCGATATCCATCTTTGTCCAACCGAGAGCTATCGGCAGCTAGCAACGACCATTCCCAAGACTGGGCAAGCGGAACACCTGATCGCACGCAGCTTGCCAAAACGCGACAGAACCGAGCGAGATCTCGATTGATCGAGTACCCTCGAATTATAGGGATAACCGATTGAACGATCTTTTTGAATCGGGGCGATATTCGAAACAGGATACGCGCCACAAAGAAGGCGATCCAAAACGGAACAACTACCATACCAATACCAACGACGTATGCCTTTGGATTGCCGTCGACCAAATAATCTACAGGAAATAGCAAGGCTCCCAGATGAAGAATCCCTAGTGGATACAGAGTCGCCAGTACGATTCGGCTCTGAAATACAGCAGCCTCCTTCCGAATGTCGCCCAATTCTTTCAAAGTCCGAGGCAAATCGCCAGATCGCTCAGCGGCCGATATCATAAAACGCTCGGCAGGTTCCAAGAAGGAGCACTCGCTATCCATCGCCTCCGTCCACGACGATCCCGATTCGATCCGCTGAGCCAATCGATTACGGATCTTGGCTGGTATGGCCCCAACTATCCCGATGGAATCGATGGGGCTGAATCCTGATTTTAGAGCATCCGACAGACCAATAAACCAGGAAGAGGCGCTCTTGTTCGAAAGTCGGGCCATCAAATAGCTATTAAGAATGCGACGGGCCTGTCTCGAGCCTAAACGCTAAAGCAAGTGATCGCTTTATGCATTCTTTACCTGCCCATAGTAGGCATTGAAGCCATGCTTCCTGAGATAGTGCTTGTCGAGCTGGGCTTGGGAAAGTGGAGCCGCGGCAGGATTCAATGACAATGTTTTCATCGCCATCTCGGCGATAACTTCCAACGCGAAAGCCGTTTCAACTGCCTTCTTGCCCGACGAACCCCAAACGAATGGAGCATGCCCATGAAATAGCGTGCCGTTAACTTCATTCTCGTCCAGATCTTCAAAAAGCTCTACGATAACATTCGCCGTCTCCCATTCGTAATGCCGTTCAATCTCTTCTTTCGATATGGGACGCGTGACCGGAACCTCTCCGCAGAAGTAGTCCGCGTGCGTAGTCCCGAAACAGGGAATCGCCATTCCTGCTTGAGCAAACGCTGTAGCGTTTCGCGAATGGGTATGCACGACCGACTTGATGTCGCTAAATGCTTGATACAGTCTCAAATGAGTGGGCGAATCTGATGACGGACGCATGGAACCTTCCAATTTCGCAGCCTCCAAGTCTAAATTGCGCTCGTTATCGGGGATCGCATTCAAATTCAATACGACTATGTCGTTTGGCATGAGAGCGTCATAATCCACTCCGCTCGGCTTGATAGCCATCGCCTCTCGTTCACGGTCAACTATGGACACATTTCCGAAAGTCAGGTCGACTATACCCAACTTTGGCAACTCCTTGTTTGCTTGGCAGCACTCTTCTTTCAACGACGCGTATGTACTCATGAAATCTCAATACTAATGGCAGCGACTAGGCATCAACCGCTCGGGCCTTCTCTTTAATCGAGAGAAGCTCTTTCATAACCCCTCCCATACCTCCATCGGAAACTCCACCAAAAGCGTCATGCAATTCTTTATACAACTTGAAAAGCTCGTTATAGACGGATTCAGCAGCTGGATTCGGCTTGTAGCTGACGTCCTTTAATCGCGTCATCTGCGCCTGAGCCGTTTCGAAATCATCATAACCCCCTTTTGAAGAGCCAGCTAGAACCGCAGCCGAAACCGCCGATCCTAAGGCGCAGGTTTGTGAGCTGCCGGAAACGAGCATCTCTCGCCCCGTTATGTCTGCGTAAATTTGCATCAGCATGGGATTCTTTTCCGCAATCCCCCCCGCGCACACAACGCGACTCACGGGCACCCCATATTCCTCAATTCTCTCCAGAATCGTTCTCGCCCCGAAGGCCGTTGCCTCGATGAGAGTTCGGTAGATTTCAGCTTGCGTGGTGTGCAAAGTCTGGCCGATCAAAAGCCCGCCGAGAAGAGGATCCACCAATATCGTACGATTGCCGTTATTCCAATCGAGAGCCAGTAAACCGGATTCGCCAGGAGCGAGGCCATCGGCCTCTTTAGTCAGAGAAGCATGAGTATCCGCATCACCCTTACACACTGAATTGACAAACCATGCGAATATATCGCCAACAGCAGACTGACCCGCTTCAATCCCATAATAGCCCGGGAGAATAGCCCCTTTGACAATGCCGCAAATACCGGGAATATCAGCAACTTTCTTATCGGCCCGCACGACCCCGCAGTCGCAGGTCGAGGTACCTATGACCTTGACCAAGGTTCCTTCATCAA
>NZNM01000114.1 GCA_002694885.1 Opitutaceae bacterium
GCGAAGTGGCTATCAATAACTTAAGTTGTTTCTGGGTGAAGGTTAATGAAACTACGAGGTTTAGATTTTGTAGAGATCACTACTTCCTCCCGCAAAATAGACATACTTGGCTTCGCTTAGCATACTATATCGCGGACCAATGATGTGTTCCAATTGGCTCGGCTCGATTGTAGAGTATGCGATATTCAGATCGGTCAATGAGTCGATCATTACGAAATCGAATTGTTAGAATGTATCCAAACCAGAAATATCGTTGTTTATGTATAGATGGGAGTCTGTACCCGCGTCATAGTAGTGGGTGTAATCGACTCCATCGACATTTTTAGTGCCCTGGCTGACAAAGCTGTCGGAAATTTCAACGCTATCGTCGGACCCACCATCGATAAAGAGACGGTTTTCCCCGTCTGTCATGTCGAGAACGTCCTCGGCACTGAGTTTCAGGTTGTTTTCGCCTGAACCATCGATGTCAATACGATCCATAAATTGGATACTACCAGCGTCGAGAGAGGCCAAATCGATATCAATTCCGCTGCCCTCGAAAATCAGAGCATCTTCTCCCTCACCTCCATCGAAAGTCCGGAACCCGCTACCACTTCCTGATCCACCAATTGTAATGGTGTCGTCGCCAGCCCCTGCGTCGATAATATCGTGCCCTTCAGTAGCATCGATTATATCGTCGCCATCACCAGCATTGATAGTATCGTCTCCTTTTTCACCGTCGATAGTATCGTCTCCAGACCCTGTATTGATGATATCATCGTTTTTAGTGCCGCTTATGTCTTCGTCTGGATCGGACGCATTGACATCGACATTGAATACGTCGGAAACGGAAGATTCGCCGTCGTTAGCGGTCACTCTTATAGAAAGCGTTCCTAGGTCAGAGCTATCGGGGATCCCTGAAATGACGCCTGTGTCGGAATCTATCGATAGCCAATCAGGTAATGGATCTCCATCGTCGAGTTCAGCAGAGAAGGTCAGATTGTCGCCATCTTGATCTTGGAAATTCGAGGAGACATCTAAAGAAAATAGGTTATCCTCAATGACTGTTTGATCAGCGACTGCGGTGGATACGGTTGGAGTCGAATTCGTTGCTTCCACAGTGAAGCCGACAATATCGCTTGCAGTTTCCGATCCATCCGAAGCAGTGACTTTGACGCAAAAGGTTCCGGCATCTCCATTTTCAGGTGATCCGGAAAATTGACCGGTATTTGCATCGAATGTGAGCCAATCAGGTAGTGAGCCATCTCCAACCGTTTCACCGGATTCGTTGGTCAGTTCTGCCGAGTAGGTCAGCGAGTCGCCAAGGTCCTCGTCGGTGAAATTTCCAGTTACATCAAGGGAGAATGTGGTATCCCCTTCTATAGTCTGGTCGGCAATTGCGGATGTTACAATGGGTCCATCATTGGTATTCTCAACGTTAATTGAGAATGATCCGCTAGCTTCTTCGCCGGCCTCATCGGTAGCTGTCACGACAACGGATATACCCCCCACATCGTCGTTCTCTGGCGTGCCTGAAAGTTCACCAGTGGAGGGATCGATCGATATCCAGTCAGGTAGCGACTGACCCCCCTCAAGCTCCGCGGAGAACGTCAGCTCGTCACCCAAATCTTCATCTGTGAATGTCGATGCGGTATCGAGAGAAAAGTCCGCGTCTTCGTTGACGGATTGGTCGTCGATAGTAGCGGTAGCGACCGGCCCATCGTTGGTGTTTTCAACGTTTACCGTGAGTGTATCCGATGCGGATGCTTCCCCGTCGGATGCTTCCACCAGGACAGAGATGCTGCCAACATCGCCGTTCTCAGGAGTCCCCGACAATTCTCCCGTTTGCGGATCTATGCTCAACCAGTTCGGCAGGGGATCTCCGCCTTCTAGGGCTGCTGAAAAAGTCAGGGTATCGCCCAGATCTTTATCCTCGAAATTGGAAGCGGTTGGGAGCGAGAAGGCAGCATCCTCAGTCGCCGAGGCGTCATCGATCTGGCTAACCAGAATCGGAGCGTCGTTGGTGTTCTCGACGGTAAGGGTGAATGACTGATCGACGCTTTGCTCGCCGTCGGAAGCGGTAATTTTGAGTTCTAGATCACCGACGTTTTCGTTTCGCGGCGTTCCCATGATTTGTCCGGTTTCCGAGTCGAAAGAAAGCCAGCTTGGCAGAGGATTCCCGGCAGGTGTGGAAGCGGTATAGGTTAGGACATCATCCGCGTCCGAATCTTGGAAGTGCTCAGAAGCGTCGAAATTGAAAAGAGCATCCTCGTCTGTGGATTGATCCTCGATCGGCGTAAGGGAGGGAGCCGTGTTGGCGTGGACTACGGAAACGTTAAAGCTTTGGCTAGCTGAAGTGCCCTCGCTATCGGTGGCAGTGATGGTGATTTCATGCTCCCCAACAGCATCCTCTCTAGGAATTCCGCTGAGTTTGCCGCTCACCGGATCGATGGTAAGCCAGTTGGGAAGCTCTGCAGAATAGGTGAGGGAAACCCCGGCGTCTACGTCGACAAAAGCGTTTTCTGGCAATTCCAGGGAGAAGCTGGCGTCTGTTACGATCGACTCGCTTCCAATGTTGACCGCGACTACCGGAGCATCGTTGACCGACTCGATGGAGATGTGAACCGGTGAGCTTTCTTTGGACCAAGACTGGCCATCGAATCCCGACCAAGTGAAATCCGTGTTTCCGTTCCAGTTTACATCGGGATGAAAAGCCAACTCCTCTACCTGTTCGATATCGATTAACTGGCCGCTGGTGACCTTTGACCCGTCGAGGAAAAGCACTCCATTGTCCGGCAAGGTATCGATGCGAATCATTTCCAGATAGTCGCTGTCTTCGTCTTCAAACGAATCTTCGAACGGTTCTGGTTGAAATGCTACCACCAAGTCCTCGAAAGACTGTATTCCAACCGATGATACGGTTGCCGCTTCATTGACATCCTCAGGCCATACCGAGAGGGTCTGCTCGATTTGGTTTCCGTTCTCGTCGGTCGAGGAAATAATAATGGGGTACTTGTCTGGTTGGGCCTCGTAGTCGATGCTAACGCCGTCCTTCAATTTGAGGACATTGCCATCGATTGCGAATAGGCCTGATGCGTCCTTTTCAATTTGGTAGGTATGGTTGCCTCCGCGACCAGAATCATCGGTATCCAGTTTCCCGATCAAAGCGCCTTCGATATTCTCGGTAACCTGATTGTGGCTGAGGATCAAATGGAAGACTTCACCGCTGCCATCTTTCGTCTCAGTAATGGTGATGGCCTTGCCGGTTTCGCCGTCTTTGTCATTGATGGTTACTGTCAATCGACGTTGGCCATTGTCATCGAAGGTACTACCCGGAAGTCGAAGAATGCCGTCATTGGGATCGATCTCGATTTTCGTTTCGGGATCGTCTTGGAACTTGGCGGTGATCCGAAGGTCGTCCGAAATTTCGCCCTCGTTCAGCTGGGGAATGAATTCCCGAATATCGATCTCGATCTCATCAAAGTTGGTTGATGTCGTGTAGGGAGCCGGTCCGTTCCCCTCTCCCTGGTTCTCTTCGCTGTGGCTGGATTCTGGTAGCGGATCCTGGTCGATGGATACTGATGAATCATCTTCCATCGTCTCGAAGGATGCGGCTTGGTAGTTCTCGCGTTCTTCTCCGGACTCCTCTGGATGGGATTCCGTTTGTGGTTGAACGATTGTTGGGCCGGATTCCTGCCCTTCCTCTTCAGATTCGGGAGCGACTTGGGTGAAACCCCATTTTTGAGATTCTGACGCTAAAGCGATTACGTGTAGCGGAGCAAAGAGAATACTTCGGCAATACTGGTCGTCCGGCATGTCGTCCATGTCCACGCCATCTGTCTGCTGGACGAAGTCGTGCCAAGTTATGTTGGTTCCCTCCTTGAGTTCAAGCGATGGCTCTTGGGAAAACTCGGTGTCCAAGAAGCTCTTGAGTATGAACGATGAACCATCGTGGCAGACGATTTGGAGGTCTTTAGTCTGAGGAACCAGCTGAGCGACAATTTCAGGATTGATGATCTGGAAGATCTCCCCGGCGAAAACTTGGAGGCTTTCGCCATCCTGAAGCGAAATATGTTTAGGCCAAGACTTAGCGTCCTGCTTGAAATTAATTTCGAGGCTCATGAAGCGTTAGAGTGAGTAGTTGCGTTGGAGACTAGCGCGATTTGCCTACTCAACGGTTCGAAAGCATAGAAAATGTACCCGAAATTCGCCCTTAGAATACGATTTCATACCATCTTCAAAAAATAGTGAGCAAAATGGCGGAGGCTGAAACGGGCTGCCTGAAATATGGTATGCCACATTAGGAAACCTTTGTAGGGTCTAGCGCCTAAGAATGGCGCGGAGATTCTCCAAGCTGTTGGCTCGTAATATAGCGGAATATCGCGTCAGGCTGAGACGGTTTGCTCCGTCGATTGGGTGGCCTCTGGGGACGAGTGGATGGGGATGGCCAAATTATCGAGAGCGATCGGGAATTTGAATCGACGTATTACATCTCCCACGGAAAAACGGCCACTGCGTTTAACGATTTTGCGGACGACGAGTCCGTGGGAATCGATATCGACCGCGGTGGCGCCGGGCCAGGGAAGAAAGGATCCAGTGTTTATGATCGTGGTTTCGCCGATAGTGGAAATATCCGGTTTGTGGGTATGGCCGATGAGGAGAAATCGCGGCCCTTTCTGAAATTTCTCAACAAGCTCGATCGCCTTTTCCGGAGCCTCTCGCCAACATTGCAAAATCGTGAGGGCTCGAGTTGGGGGCCAGGCTTGGCGGAGGAAGATCTGGATCTTTCCCCAGACAGTTGGATCGTAATCTTTCACCAATGCATGCTCCTCGAGAGACGCGTCCTTAAATACCTGCAAGTAGGAATAGAGCGATTTGGACGCGATTCCACTGGCGAGACCGCGTTCCACTGCGTTTTCCAGCACCTTCTTATTCGCGCTCCATGGAGCAATGTTGTGGAAGATGGCATCGCCGTGGGTGACAAGAATGTCTCCTCCATTCAGCTCGCAGTAATGAGCGTTGGATATTCGTGGATCGTGATTTCCGGTCAGAAAAAGAGGTTCAACGTCCCATTTCTCCAGCAGATCCCGGAATTCCGTCAATGACGGAAGGGGTTTGTTTTGATGGGATGGGGAATCCTCGAATTTTTGCTCCAGCGTGTCTCCGTTGAAAATAACTTTATCCGCTTCGCGGACAAGGCTTTCCAGCGATTCCGATGCTTTGATCAAACTCGCTTTGTGGCCCCAATGGAGATCTGAGAGGATGCGTATCACTTACCGTTGCTGGGAAAAGGATTCCTGAAAATTGTTCAGACACAACTCGCGCAGCAAAAAATTCTGTGAATTGCATCGGCTGGAAATTTTAAGATCGGTGCCTGGGTGGGAATCTAAAGACGGGATGGTGAAATCCGATAACGAGACTATGCAATCCGGATCGGAAATCCAAATGATGATCAAAGCCGCGTCGGCTACGGGAGGTCTTATTCGCGACGCGGTTATGAGTTTGGGTTCTTTAGCCAGGGGCCTAGAAGATAGTAAGCCCAAGCTCGAGGATGTGATTGCCAAGATCGAGCCGCGCGATGACAACGAGTGACAACAATTGCGCAAGCTTGACGAGGATGCGAAAAACGCCTCGTATCTAGATTGATAAGAGCGTCAAGATCGCCTTCGTATTAGAGCTCTTTGACGAGGATTTTCGAGTTCCTCTTTTCACTGATATACGCTTTTCGCCGCGCCTCGGGTAACGCGTCAACATTAGCCTCTTTAAAGCCGCAAATATCTTCGAAAAAGCGAAAGCTCTGTGTAGAAAGGGCAAGGGCTTGTCTGGCGCCTGATTCCTTAATCGCTTCACAGGCGAAGTTGACGAGTCGTGTGCCGATGCCTT
This sequence comes from Opitutaceae bacterium, assembly GCA_002694885.1. Lineage (GTDB taxonomy): Bacteria > Verrucomicrobiota > Verrucomicrobiia > Opitutales > Opitutaceae > Pelagisphaera. The sequence goes on from NZNM01000114.1 coordinate 5,863, forward strand.
GCTGCTGGTGGGTGGATTGAACGAATAGAGCGTTGATTTCGGCGATACCCGGATTGCGATCGAAGTAGCTAATTAGGACGCAACCAACTAGGTTTCCGTCAATTTCGTAGAGGTGGAAATTTTCGATGTCTTTCTCGATGGAAGCGATATTCCGGTGGGCAAGCTCTTCTTTTTCGACAGAGCCGCTCGTAAGGTTGTAAATTCGGGCGAGGTCCGATCGGGTCGCTCTACGAATCTGGCGGTATTCATTGCTGTATACAAGAGTACCGACGCCATCATTAGAGAAAACTTCGCTGATAAGCCCGTCGTGTATGTTTCCGTTCAATACATGTACACGCGAAATACCTCCTTTGACGCCCGTTACCGCGTGCATCGCTTTGCTGTACAAAGCTGCTCCTTCAAGCTCGCCTAGCTTGGATTCCAATATCTCCACGGGCAGTTGCCTGACAACTTCCCCACCGATTTCTAGACCATCGTTTTCCGTTAGGAAAATCGATTTAGTGGCCTTCATCGCGAATGCCGTTTCGATAGCGAGAAGATCGCTGTTGATGCGAAGCGTGTGGCCATTCCGGTCGAAGCCGATTGGCTGGACGATGGGAATGATACCCTCTTTAATTAGGTGATTCAAAAAATCGGAATCGATGCGATCTACGCGCCCGCTCCGAAGATAGTCGATGCCTTTGATGACTCCTATTGGTTTGGACCGGACCGAATTGGTGATAGCGCATTTGAGGCCGGATTGGGTGAGGGCCTCGAGAATCTGGTGGGATGCTCGGGAGGATGCCCGAATCGCCAAGTTCAAGGTGGCCTCGTCGGTAGGGCCGGATCCATCCGAATTGCTAATCTCGATGGATCGTTCATTAGCGAGGCGGGAGAGTTGTTTCCCAATTCCGTGAACGATGACAACATTGATTTGCAGGCTTCGCAGCACGGCGATGTCTAGGAAAATGTTTGGCAGATTATCGCTCTCTATAATCGAGCCATCCAAGGATACGATAAACGTCTGTCCCAAAAATCTTGGCACGTAGTTTAGTATCCCGCGAAGGTCGGTTGGTTTGATATTGGAAATGCGTTCGTCCATGTGCCTGGCCAGTCGCAGCTCCTATTCGCCTATAGCCGTAAGGAAGGCAATCGAATTTTCACTGGCAAAATGTGTATGGACCCCCAGCCCTTCGATCGGAAATTACTATTCGGAAATTGCAGGGGAAGCGGATTTGGCGTGAATCTGCCACTGATAAATTGAAGACGCGTTGTAGAGCTTAACAGTGATAGAGGGAACGGTGAGCGGTCCTGCATCGATCGAGAAATAGATGGTTTCCAGAGAATCCGTTTGAGCAGCCGACAAGCCACTTGGCTTCTCTGAAACCCTAAGCTCGGGTAAAATTAGTAGTTCGCTCTCTTTATAGAGCGTTGTTAGATAAAATTCCGGATGATTGGCGTAGTCGCTAGGCAACTGGATGGCCAAATAATACGGATCGGTCGGAAGATAAGTTGAATGAGCGCCAACCAGCTCCAAATTTGGAAGCAAGATTGGCTTGCGTGGGAGATAGTAGACGACCTGCGAAGGGAGCTCGTTTTCAAGCGGTAGCTCTCGGGTCAACGTGAACAGTGGAGGCAAGCTCAATTCAACCGATTCGCTAGCCACTCGATCAAATGGGAGGCTGTACCATCCATACATGTTTTTGAGTTCGGCGGCTCGGGCCCTGTCCTGCATAGCTTGGCTAGGGAGGTAGGGGTCCTCAAGTTTGCGGAACGAAAATTGGACCCAGGTGTAGAACGCCATGAATCCGATGATAGCGACAACGATAGGCCACATTGGCCAAGGCTTTCGTTTTGCTGGGGAAGATCCGGATGCGCGCTGGTTAGGCTCGTTGGTCATGGTTTCGAGACTTTTCCGTATGCGTGTCTCGTCTGTCCGGAACAAGCTAAATTGGGCTATTTTTCGTTGCGCGGCCAAAACGGGAGGGTCATTTGGTAGGTTTTCCATTATGCAATACTGGAGTCAGACATATATTCCTACTTTGAAAGAGAGCCCGGCTGAAGCGGAGATCGAATCGCACAAGCTGCTGCTAAGAGCGGGTCTCGTTCGAAGAATTGGGGGGGGCTTGTATGCTTATTTGCCTTTGGGCAAACGAACCTTGGATAAAGTGGCTCAGATTTGCCGGGAGGAGATGAACGCAGCTGGGGCCATCGAATTGCTCATGCCGGCGGTATTGCCTGCGGATCAATGGAAGGCTGGGCCGCGTTGGAACGCTGTTCGGGAAGTTATGTACGAGGTTTCCAGCGCCTCAGCCCAAGCGAAAGAAAGTGAAGATGGCCCGCAATATGTGCTCGGTCCGACTCACGAGGAAATCATTACTCCATTGATCGGTTCAGAGATCTCGAGCTACCGAGACATGGGCAAGACATTCTACCAAATTCAAACGAAGTTTCGAAACGAAATTCGTCCACGCTATGGACTAATGAGGGCTCGCGAATTCATCATGAAAGACGGCTACAGTTTCGACTTGGATGACGAAAATGCCGAGGAGACCTACCGCAGGATGGCCCAGGCCTATGAGAAGTTTTTCGCCCGCTGCGGACTGAATTTCATTTCAGTGGAGGCAGATACTGGGATCATGGGTGGATCGTTTTCTCATGAGTACATGGTCCCGGCGGAAGTAGGCGACGACGATGTGGTTTATTGCGAGGAAAGCGGTTATGCTGCTAATGTCGAAAAGGCGACAAGCGGCTTGCCTCCGTCCGATTTTCAGGACGCCGCCCCAGCAGCGGAATTGGAGGAGTTCGAGACGCCAGGCGCGGTGACAATTGCAGCGCTCGCGAAAGAGCCGTATGGCATTCAGGCCGAAGATCAGTTTAAGACGCTTATCTATATCGGAGACGGGAAGCCGTTTGCTTTGGTTTTGCGAGGATGCGATGAGCTGGAAGAAGCTAAATTGGGCGCCTTGGGTTACGAATTGGTCAGGCCTGCCACGCCTTCTGAGATAGAACCGTTAATGGGAGCCAGACCAGGTAGTTTGGGATTGGTCAAAGGGACGATTGCCCAGCGAGACAAGCTCGATGGCATCTACGCGGACGAGACGATTCGCTTAGTAGGCAATGGCGTGACTGGAGCCAACAAAGATGGCTATCACATGCGAAACGTGAATGTGGAGCGGGATTTGGATATCGACTCCTTTGGGGATTTTAGGCGAGTGAAAGCGGGAGAACCGTGCCCGAATTCCGGTAAGCCGTTGAAGATAGCTCGGGCTATCGAAGTGGGTCACATATTCAAGCTGGGCACCAAGTTCAGCGAAAACGATTCATGGGGAGCGAAATACCATGACGCTAACAAGGAGACGAAACCTGCCGTGATGGGTTGTTATGGTATTGGAGTTTCTAGGACGCTTCAGGCTATCATAGAACAGTCTCGTGACGATTTTGGGATCGTGTGGCCCTGGAATGTGGCCCCTTATCACGTTGTCGTAACAGTTCTCGATCCCGATATGGATGAGGCAATGGAACTAGCGGGCCGAATCGCGGAAGCGGTCGAAACGGAAGGCGCCGACACGCTTATCGATGACCGAGACGAGCGCCCGGGAGTAAAATTCAAGGACGCTGATTTGATAGGCATACCTTTGCGGATCACGATTGGAGGAAGGGGCCTCAAGGAAGGGATCGTGGAAATGAAGTGGCGAGACTCCAAGGATGTGGCAAAAATCCCCATCGAGAAAGTGGAAAGTGTAGTGACTTCCAAGATACAGAATAGATCATCTGGATAGAAATGGTTTCATTGATCGGTGGTGGTGGGGCAACGACTCCAGAGAAGGTCGTTGAAAACGAGACAGATCTTTCCGGGGTGTGGAATGTCGTCGTGCTTAACGATCCAGTCAATCTGATGTCATATGTGACTATGGTTTTCAAGCGAGTGTTAGGAATGGAGCAAAGCCAGGCTGAGAAGCACATGCTGGAAGTGCATGAATTGGGCCGATCGGTTGTCTGGACTGGAGACCGTGAGAAAGCGGAAGCCTACCAGTATCAGTTGCAGGAGTGGCACCTGACCGCCATTTTGGAAAAGAATGAGTCGTCAGCTTGAATTTAGATTTGATCCTGAATCGGTCCGGCCATTGGTTCTCCATTTCCGCTCCTTGGTGAACGCTATAAATGACGATCTCATTGCCGAGAATGAACCTCCCACTAGCGACGAGTTAATGTCGGAGGTGTGGATCGACGATCTGCTTGAATCCCAGCGCAAGGACATCGCTGCTATCAATGAATTGTTCGATGAGAAGTTTATGGATACAGGTAGGGCCACCATCGATGAACAAGACGTGGATCTGGTCTTGCGCGGTTGCACGGCTGTTAGGCTGATCCTTCGGGGTTCGACTTTGTCCCGTTTTGAAGACGACTCTCTCGAGCGAGGAGAGGTGGAGGTGGGAAAAATTACTGCCGAGGAAGAAAATGGATACGGAGTGTATATTTTGTTGGCGAGCTTACAGGAGTTGATCATCTCTCAATTGGATCCTTGATGAGTGTAAAGGGTTCTAAATCCAAGAGCGCTACTGCAGTATCTTGCTCGATCTGCGGGAGAACGGCGCCTGCAGGAACGCGACATTGTTCCGTATCGTGCGCGCTGGCTGACCGAGTTCCGTTGGGCGACTCGGCATTGCCCGCGACTTGGGAGCTTGCTGGAGCATTGGTTTCAGCCTTTGTTCTGTTTAACCAAATACTTTTTGGCTTTATGGCCTGGGCGAAGGAGCGACAGGGAGATGAGGACCTGTCAGGCAGTTTCGGAATCGCTTCCATTGTAGTCGGAGCGGTCTGGTTGCTAGCCGCGATCCTAGCTTGGACCTTCAGCCGGCCTAAACGGCTCCCAGACTTGCTGGGACCCTTTGCGGGAATCGCTGTTGTTGGGCTAGGCTCTTCCCTGGTAGACTGGCCGAAACAGTTACCGACTCAATTCATCTTTGTCAACTTGCTGATAGCCTGGCAGTTATACCGTGGATTTGTTTGCATCTATTTGGCGTCAAAAAAGAGGGAAAAGTAGGCGGGCATTCCATTCCTATTGACCAATCATACAGTTTGCCTAGTTTGAAGGCTTCACGTGTCCTGCCGTGTTCGAGGCGTTGACTAATCGCTCTTTGCCTACCTTAATTTCACGGGAGACATGATGAGTGGAGGATGCTCAGCCGTAAACCGGACCGCAGAATTCGCTTTGATGTCGCCCACTTGAACATACCAAGGACCAAGAGCCCTTTTGGCGTACGGCACAAAGGTGGGACGCGTGAATTTCTTCCCCGCCGCTAGAGAAAATCGGGGAATCGCGTCTGAATCGATCCTGCGTTTAACGTTTGCCCTCAGCAGTCTCGGTCGCTTTTATGCCGACCATATGGACCCAAGAATCTACTATTTCCTACATGTCTTCTCAATCATCCTACTGACGGGATTCACATTCGCCATAGCGGCGAGCCCGCAAAAGGGGAAAAAGAAATTCATGGCTATAATAACCGGGATTCTGTCTTTAGTCGCCCTGGTTGCTGGAGCTGGACTCATGTCGAAAATGCACAACAACAACTGGGGCCAAGGTTGGGTGATCATAAAGATTCTGGCTTGGCTCTTTGTTTCGGGTCTGGGTGGAATGGCCTATAAGAAGTCCAAGTCTTTCGTGCAAACCGGATTGATTGTCGCGGTAGGAGTGGCTGTGTACATGGTTTATTTTCGACCCTTCTGATGTTGGGAGGGGACTCAGGGCGGTCGCTATGCGGCTTGTGGATTAGTCCTGAGGGACAGGCTTATTTAGCATGGGATAGGGGCAAAGGTCCTAGAGAATCCCAAACCGTATCCTTTGCGCCGTTTGTGTGGGCTCTAGAACGGGCGGTTGACGATCTTATTGTTGGCGCCGATGTATCCAAACTTTCTGGAGAAGCGCCATACAATCGATTAGTAAAGTTCGAAGATATTGAGGACTATAAGGATTTCGTTAAGCAAAAGGGAAGGTCGAATTCCATTGATTGGATACGCAATCTGGAACAGCAGTATCTTTTGTCGCGAGAAGAGAGACTGTATGCTGGTTTTTCGTTTAATGCGCTTCGAAGAATGCAGCTCGATATTGAGACCGCATGTTCGGAAGAAGGTGGCTTCAGTGACTCGAGGCGCCCGAACGATCGAATCATTGCCATAGGGTTGAAGCTCGGGCAAAGCATCGAGACGATTTCTTTAGATTCGTTTACGGATGAATCGGAGAGAGCGTTGCTTCAGCGTCTGAACGAGAAATTCGCAGAATGGGATCCGGATGTCGTTGAAGGGCACAACATATTCAAATTCGATCTTGATTATCTGAGAACAAGAGCCAAGCGCTTGAAAATACCCATTAATTGGGGACGTTTCGGACAAACGGCCACCTTTCGTAAAAGTCGATTGAGAGTGGCCGAACGCTGGATAGATTACCCGCGATGCGACTTGCCTGGCAGAGCGGTCGTGGATACATTTCTTTTAACACAGGTATACGACGCAACTGCGAGAGAGCTCATGTCTTACGGTCTAAAGGAAGTTGCCCGATTCCTAGGCGTAACGCCCGAAGATGGTGGTGGCCGCACCTATATTGAGGGGACGAAGATCCAAGAAGCGTTTATGGAAGACCATGATCGCTTCCTCAGCTACCTGGAAGACGACTTAAGAGAGACGGGGGGAGTCGCCGATCGCTTGTTGCCTACCTATTTTGAGCAGACGAAAGCGTTTCCGACGACCTTGCAGGAGGCGTGCCTGAGAGGAACGGCGAGCAAAGTGGATCTTGTTTTTCAGGAAAAGTATTTTCACTTGAAGGCGGCTTGCCCGATGCCAGCTGAACCTCGCCCGTACGAAGGGGCTTACACCGCGAGCTTCAAGGAAGGCGTATTCAAGCAAGTCCTGCATTTCGATGTGGCCTCTCTGTATCCCAGCATTTTGTTGATGATGGGGCGTAATCCTCATACTGATACAGAAGGAGTTTTTATTCCAACATTGCGTGGGCTTAGGGACTACAGGATGAAGTACAAAAAACTAGCCCAGGAATCGAAAGACGAGAAAATGGCGTTGGAGTACGAAGCGCGTCAAAGCAGCTTCAAGATTCTGATCAATTCGTTCTACGGGTACTTAGGTTTTTCAGGGGCTCGATTCGGGGATGCAGAGTTGGCGTCGCAAGTTGCGGCGAAAGGAAGAGAGATCCTCAAATCCTTGATAACCTATTTCGAGAGCGTCGGTTGTTCGCCGCTAGAGGCTGATACTGACGGAATTTACGTCGAAGCTAGCGAGTACTACGATAGCGCTGTTTCGCTTCTTGCGGATGCCCAATCGATTCTGCCCGAAGGAATTGAACTCGAGTACGATGGCAGATATGAATCCATGTTTTGCTACAAAGCGAAAAACTACGCATTGTACGACGGGTCGCGCGTTACGATCAGGGGATCGGCCATGCGATCTCGTGGGCTAGAACCCTTTTTGCGCTCGTTGACGCAATCGCTAATCTGGTATCTGCTCGGAGCCTCTGAGGAAGACCCAGCGGTTTTAGCTTCGGAAATGGAGTCTAAAATAAAGTCAGGCTCGTGTCCGATCGAACTATTGGCTAAATCCGAAATACTTAGCCAGAATCCCGAGGCTTATCAAAAGAAGATTGAGGCGGGAGGAAAGCCGAGGCGAGCCTCCGCAGAGGTGGCCTTGCTTTTAGGGGAAAGAGTGCGCATGGGGGATCGTGTTTCCTATTATATCGGTCCCAAAGAAAAGGGTCAGACGGCTAATTGGCAGCGAGCCCAGCCGATAGAGTGGTATGGCAATGACGGTCCTCCCTACGATCCAACTTTCTATTTGAAGAAGCTTGATGATTGGAGAAAGCGTTACGACCCCTTTCATGTTCAGTTGGGAAAAAATGGGGCTCAAAAAGAGCTTTTCTCCTGATTGTTTGGCAATTTCCGTTCCAAGAAAAAGATGATTGGCGAATTCGGATTTCCAGAAGGGTTGGTGAGCGAGCGTTTTGCGAATTTCTCGCAATCGATATTCTGATACCAGTCCAATATCGATTTCGTTTCTGCATCACCACCATGGTGTCCTGGATAGGCAACGATGCTGAGAATGCCTCCTGGAAGCAACAGAGGGAGCGAAGACTCGAGTGCTCGAATGGTAGTTTCGGCTTGTGTGATAACGGATTTTTCTCCGTTGGGCAGGTAGCCTAGGTTAAACACGATCGCGTTAGCCGAAGTTTTTACTGAAATGAAATTTTGGATACGTGAATGGCAACTATTGATAAGAGTAACTCGGTTGGACGAATCGGCTTTCGCAAGATTTCTCCGTGTGGATTCAATAGCGTCTCCCTGTATGTCAAATGCGTATACATGCCCTTGTGGACCTACTGCTTTGGCGAGCCATAATGTATCATGTCCATTGCCTGCGGTCGCGTCAATAGCGATATCGCCAAATGACAAATTCTGAAGAACGTATTGGCGGGCGATCTCGAAGGCGATCCAACGCTTGCTTGGTTTCGAGTTTTCTTTCCAAAAACGTTGAGGCGACGATTCGATAGGCAGGGCGTAGTTGGAGTAGATGTGGTCATGTAGACGTTGAGCGAAAAGAGGAATTTGCGTCGCTCCTTTGCTGCCGAAACCGTTGAAAACGAAAATTTGTTTCAGTTCCGGGTGCTGACCTACAATCGGTTTCGCTCCTGGTATAGAGGGCCTGATGCCAGAAGCGATCTCAGACCATTCCCATTGATCGTTTAGGTAGCGCTGCAGGAAAGTCTCTAGCTCTAATACGCTTTCCGGGTCGGGTGATTCATCGAGCTTGTCCCAGATGTAGGTTGCTCCCACGTGTATGGAGCCGTCGTTTCGAGGAATGAGAAAGAACCTATCGACGATTGCTGTATTAGAAAGATCGATATTCGAATTGATCTTTCCGATAACGCCTTTGGCCGGCCGAAAGGGAACGAATGATAGCCAGGGGTTTTCGTTTCCGAGCCATCCTTCAGCGAAAATCGCTATTGGGGCTCGATTTGAATTCCAGGAAACTGTTTCGGGCCCAATCTCGATGTTTGAGTAGTCGAATCGTTCGTTCTTCAGATTGCCGCGCGCTTCGAGGTCAACGTGAAGCTGCTTCAGCAAGTGAGGAATATCTAGATAGCCGCCTCCTTGAATGGCAAAAAATGGATCTGTTATCGATGGGGTCTTGATTGCCTCGCCAGTGGAATCGTTTTGAATCCAATGACTATAAGCCTCGAGTTTGGACTTCGTAGACCAAATTTCGCGGCTTTCAGGATCGCTTAATAGACGCAAAATGGTCCTAGGGAAAAATAAGTTTGTCCGAAATTGGCGTCCCAGTTTTTGGTAGGTTTCGGTGGCAAAAGGAATCTGCTCACTGGCCTCCCAAACGAGGTTCATGCGTTTGCCTCCTATCGGATTCACCAATCCAGCGGCTACATGGGAACAGTTTGATAGGTCTCGTTTGTTGACGAGCAAAGGATTCTTACCTTTTTCGATAAATGTCCAGGCTAGTAGAGTGCCCGCGAGACCTCCGCCAAAAATGATGCAATCGAATTCTCTAGCTACGCTTGCCATAGTTACAGTTGATGGGAGATAAAGGTTCCGTATCTCAGTTTCCAGATAGCAGATGCGCTGGGATCCAGCGTTAATTAATTCTCATGCCAGTCGAACGAAAACAGTTTCACCCTAACCTCTACTTGGTAGGATTTATGGGCACGGGCAAGAGCGCAGTTGGTCGAGCCGTGGCCCAGCGTCTCGATTTTCAGTTCATAGATACCGATCAAGGGATTGAAGAGAGCCAAGGGCGTAGCATTAAGGAAATCTTCGAAACGGATGGCGAAGCGGCCTTTCGAAATATGGAGAAATCCTTTGTGCAGGGTGGTCACCCGAACGACTGCTGCGTGGTTTCGTGCGGCGGTGGATTGATTGCCCAGCCAGGGATTCTGGAAATTGTTCAATCAAAAGGTCCGGTAGTGTGCCTCTTGGCATCGCCTCAAACCGTTTGGGAAAGAGTAAAAGGCAACCGGAAGCGTCCGTTACTAAATGTCGAGGATCCGCTGGCAAAAATTGAGGAGCTCCTTAAAGAGAGAGAACCGATTTACAGGAAAGCGGGAACGGAGGTGCTGACGGATGCGAGGACGATAGCGGATGTCGCGGCTCACGTAGTTCGCATCTACAAATCGGAAACTAGATCGTGGCCGCCAAAATGACCCTTCGAGGAGAGGGCAAAGAGGCGCTTCGGAAGGTGTTGAAGGAAATCGGCTTCGACGAGGTTCGGTTCGCGGAACTCGATCCGCCAATTGCCAATCGCCTCAGCGAATGGGTAGAGAAAGGCTACCACGCGGATATGGACTGGCTGGCCCGGTCAGTTGAAAAGCGAATTGATCCGAATAGAGTAATGGAGTCCGCCCATTCGATTATCATGCTGGGGACCAACTATTGGCCGTCGGATCCAGCAGCGGGCGCCCAATCCCGCTGGGCGAAATATTCCTTGTATAGAGATTATCATGACACGATAATTAGAGGTCTAAAAAAAGCCGGATCTATTTTGGAAGCCCACCTTGGATTGACGGAGAGCGACTATCGGTATTACGTGGATACAGGACCTGTCATGGAGCGAGGATGGGCAGCGGCATCTGGAATGGGATGGCAGGGGAAGAACGGAATGCTGATTTCGAAGAGACATGGCAATTGGCTATTCCTGAGCGCCATCCTACTAAAAGCGAGAATCGAAAAAGATCCACCATTGAGAAAGGGCTCGGCTGATCAATCGAATAGCCCTGAATTAGGTGCCCATTGCGGAAAATGCACGCGATGTATCAACGTATGCCCTACGGAAGCTATAGTCGAACCTGGGATAGTGGACTCCAGAAGATGCATTTCCTACCAGACAATCGAAAATAAGGGTGTAATACCGCGTTGGATTCGTCCGGGTATTGGACGAAGGATCTATGGCTGCGACATATGTTTGGATGTTTGTCCATGGAATCGGTTTGCGAAATCCGGTAGACATCTCCTGTTGGAGAGTCGATATGGCATAACAGATCTGACATTGCTGGACGTCTTAACCATGAAGATCGACAGCTTTCGTGAGATCTTTCGAAAGTCTCCGATTAAGCGTTTAAAACTGAGGGGACTGTTACGCAATGGTTGTGTAGTTGCGGGCAATCTAAACTCTGACTCAGAATGGCGCCAGAACTTATCTCCAGATTGGCGAACGCCTGTGCGAGATGCGCTGCTTGATCTTGTAGCGCACGAGGAGGCTGCCGTGCCGCCACATGCTATTTGGGCGCTGTATCGCCTATTTGGATCTTCAATCCGTGAAGATGTAAAGCCGTTGATAGAGGAAAGCGGAAATGAGCTGGCAATCGATGAATTTAGCTGGTGGGAGCGACAATCCAGGGAAGAGCCGGAATGCCCCTAGGGGGAGCTATTCAAACTCTTTGGCAAGTTTGTCGGTTAAGAATTTAGGCGCCTTGATGGGCTGTCCCAAACGATTCATGAAGGCGTGGATACTGTATCCGCTCGCGATAGATTGATCTTCTTTCAGGAGCTCGTAATCGACGCGGATTTTGGCGAACGGGCGTTCCTTGATTAACGAATTTATAGTAACCACGTCGTCGTAAGTAGCGGGTCTGCGATAGTTCATCTTAATCTCCACGACCGGCAAAAGAATGCCTGATTCCTCCAGTTTCGCGTAGGAAATTCCTCTCTCCTTTAGAAGATTGCCTCTAGCGATTTCCAGCCAAGGAAGATAGCTGGCGTGATGAACGATACCCATCATATCGGTCTCGGCATAACGAACTTCGATGCTGGTTGCACTAGATATCATGAATAGCTATTGATTGACTACGTAGTTTAATAACAGTTACGAAGAATGATTCGCGATGAGTTGAATGTCCTGTTAATCGAATAGGGTTTTGAACGCGTTATTCCAGGAAAATGACTGCGACCATTCGCGGCTTTTAACCCCCATTTTTTCTCTAACAACTGAATCCTCGATTAGTTTCGCGAGCGCCTTAACAAGAGAGGAATCATCGTCCGGAGCGACGAGAATCCCGTTTTCGCCATGGTGAACCGCGTCCTCGACCCCGCCGACCCGGTTAGCGATGATCGGCAATCCGTGCGCGGCTGCCTCCAGGTATACAAGCCCGAATCCTTCGATGCTATTTCGATAGGGGATACTAGTCATAGCGAAAATATCTGATCGCCCATATAGCTCGTGTAACCGATCATTGGTAATATCCCCATAGAACGTGATTTCGTAATCCTCCTTTTCAGCCAAGTCGCGAAGCCGGTCGCCAAACCCGTTTTTGTTTCCGGATCCGACGATTCCCAATTCCAAATTGGATTTCAAATTTTCTGGCAGCTGACCGATGGCGGCTATCAAGCGATCTTGCCCTTTCCTTGGATGGAGTCGCCCGACCGTGAGAATTCGACAGCGCTTTGTCCTCTCGCTCGTAAATGAGGCTGGGTTCTGGAAATCGGATCTCAGGGCGCCGTGGGTAATGACGGTCTTCTTCGCCGCGATTGGAAATTTTTCGGCTAGGAGATTGCTTGTGAACTCTGAAGGAACGCTGATGCGATTGGCCAATCGCAAAACGGGTTTGATGGAAGCGCGAGTTAGCGGATTTGACGAGAACGTGTTTATTTCCGACCCGTGTAGCGTGATAGCCAGTTTTTCTGGTTGAAATAGGTTAGCGAAAACTAGGGGACGTAGAGCAAGGATGGGACCTGGATCTGTAATGTATACGATTGATTCTGAGAGTCTTTTTCGCTCCCGATAGCACTCGGTCGCCATTCTGTACTGGCAGCTAATATCTTGAGAACCTCTTAGGTCGAGGCGTCGGACGTTAAAAGGGAATCGAGAATCATCGCAGGTTTGGCAGGAGGGAGCCCAAACCTCGATCTGGTTGCCCAGTTGAGATCCCGCTATCGCCATTTCTTCCGTAAAAGTGGCGATCCCACCTTTTGTCGGGGCGAATTCGTGGGTTAGAACGATTATAGGGAGGTCAATCGGCATCGCTGAAGCGTCACTCGAATTTGAGTCGGGCTTAAAGAAAGACTGTAATGGGGAGAATGGTTGAATTGGAAAGCTTCGAAATCGCTTTCGATTGCCTGAGCATCAGTCGCAGCGAGCGCCTGGGGGAGGGATACTAGTGGAGGAATGCCTGACATCCAATTTGATTATCGTTCCAATGTTTATGATTTACAAAATTGAAACACAGACCTTTGCTAGCAGCAACAATGTCAAACCAGACAACTACCGAGACTGAAATCGCAGGAGCGCGGGCATCTGGAAGCGAGGAATTGCTTCGATACACTCTGAAACGCTGCTCTCCGGAAACGCTTGAAGCGGCCTTGAAATACAGGGCGACTGGCGACGTGTCCTTGGTTCCCGTTGTCGTTTTGGGAATCGTCGAGCGTTTTTTAGACCCGGACGTAGTAGGCAAGCTGCGCAGTGGGGATGATTCTGTCCGCTTCATGGACGACCTGGGAATGGATTCGCTGACAATGATCGAAGCGATCATGATGGTTGAAGAATCATTGGGCGTTTCTATTAAAAACGAGGAACTTTTGGACCTTCGCACGCTCGGCGACTTGAAGTCGTTCATTGAGGAGAAGGTCACGGGTCACTCCAGCGGAGAATCGAGCGATTTCTACTCTATTGAGAAAGTGGCTGCTGTGATGCCGCAACAAGAGCCGTTCTTGTTTCTTGAGCAGGCCAATTTGTCGGGTCCTTCTGCTGAAGGGAAATACACGATTTCGGGTAATGAAGCGTTTTTAGAAGGCCATTTTAAAGGGAATCCTGTTTTTCCTGCATCGATCATGCTTGAAGCGCTTGGCCAATTGGCAGTTTTCGCGCTACTCAAAAATCCGCCGGAAGAAATCGAGTCAGCTATCGATATGACGGAGGTCTACTTTACAGGTGTTGATGGTGTTCGGTGCCACCGCGTTTGCCGACCCGGTGAAGTCCTGGATTTGAGCATAAGAGTGAAGCGCGTGCGTGAACCTTTGGCAGTTTTTTCAGGGCAGATTTCAGTCGGAGGAGAAAAGGCGGTCGTCGCTGAGGAGATAACGCTAGCATTTAAGCCTGTCGATCAGCAATCGAATGGCACCGGTCCCAATATCAACGGTGTGGGTGGTCACGGCTCAGTAGATTCTTCGAGAAACGGAAACTGATTGGTTTACCAGTCCTGTTTCCTATGGGGCGCCTTGGATCTGGTTGAGGGATCTGCCCAGGTCGCTAGGATGGAATTCTAGACTTGGATTTGTCGGGCATTTTTCAATGCTTTGAGCGGATGGGCCTTTGCTCGTTTAGCGCTTCATGGAACGAAAACGCGTATTCATCACAGGATTAGGTATCGTAAGCGGAATAGGCAACGATCTCAAGAGCGTTGCCGCAAGCCTTCGTTCGCTCGAGCATGGTTTCAGCGTTTTTCCTGCGTATTCTCCTTATGAGGACGATGATAGTGGAGCGGTAAAATTGGTTTCCTCTCCTGGTGGATTCGAGGTCGATTCGCTTGATTTTGAAGATTGGACTTATCCCTCGGAGTACCGAATACGCCGAGAAGAGCTCCGTGGCCTGGCGCCGCATGGTCTTTATGCCTACTGCGCTATGAAGCAGGCGATAGGGGATGCCTCATTGGACGAAGACGAAGTGTCCAACATCACTACGGGTATCTACACGGCTTCCGGTGGATCGACTCGGATGATTTACAGCAATATTCAGCGAATGCGGGAATTAGGTCCGATGCGCTGTTCGCCTACGGGTATTGTATCCTCGATCTCGGGCACTCTCAGTTTTAACTTAGTCGCCATTTTCAAAATCTTGGGGAATTCGAGCGGATTTTCATCCGCTTGCGCGTCTTCTGGGCACGCGCTGGGATTCGCTTACGATGACATTGCTTTGGGGCGTCAGGACCGAATGTTCGTTGCGGCAGGTGAAGATGTTAATTATGAAAGTGTCGTTCCCTTTACTGGAATGCGGGCGTTGTCTTTAGAGCGAGATCCGGGGAGGGCATCTTGCCCATTCGATAAATCTCGCAATGGATTCGTGAGCGCTGGAGGGGCGGCTGTATTAGTATTGGAAAGCGAAGACGAAGTTGCGAGAAGGGGGTCAACTCCCTATGCAGAGCTTGCTGGTTGGGGCCAAGCGAGCGATGGCCATAATGTCGCGATTTCCCATCCTGAAGGCCGGGGATTGGTCAGGGCGATGGAGCTTGCCTTCAGTTCGGCGGATGTGAAACCGAATGACATCGATTATATCAATGCTCATGCTACATCGACGATTATTGGCGACGCGAGTGAAGGCAAAGCGATCCAGGAAGTTTTTGGCGAGGCTCGCGGGCTTCCAAAAATAAGTAGCACCAAAGCCATTACTGGGCACGGCTTGAGTTTGGCCAGCGCTATGGAAGGAGCGATTGTTTCCCTGGCGATGAAGGAAGGATTCACTCCTGGTTCGGCTCATATCGAAGAACTCGACCCCGTTTTTGGAGATCTCAATATCATTAGAGATACGGAAATGGTAAGCCCAGAGTGCGCGTTGAGCAATAGCAGCGGTTTTGGCGGAGCGAACGTAGCCCTCGTATTCAAAAAACCTTGATTTCGAAAAGCTAGATTGCGGTTAGCCGCTCTTTTAGCAATGTTCTCCTCGTTTTCGATTCGCTATTGCGTACAGCCATAGCAAACGCGGCAGGATCCCCTATGATGATCGCCTTTTTGCGTCCGCGAGTTACAGCTGTGTAAATCAGGTTTCGTTGGAGCATCATAAAGTGGGCCTTAAGTAAGGGTATTATCACTACTGGATACTCGCTGCCCTGGGATTTATGTATGCTGACAGCGTAGGCGAGTGCCAAATCCAGCAAATCCGTCTTTTGATATTGGATGATACGCCTATCGAAATCGACACAGAGGGACCCGTCTTCTGGTTGCGCGGATTCGATGATTCCAATATCGCCATTGAATACGCCGAGATCGTAGTTGTTGCGATTCTGGATGACCTTATCGCCTACTTTTAATTCCGATCCTCCAAATCTAATCAATGATGTTTGTCGATTGATTTTGGATTGAAGAATTGTATTCAGATTCCCAACTCCTGATTCGCCGCGATGCATAGGCGTCAAAACTTGACTTTGGCTTACCGGGTCTAGCGATAGGGCGCTTCCAACGAACTGCTCGCATACTTCCACAACTTTTGCAGCGCAATCCGATTGGTCGATGGCCCGAAGAAATTGAAAATCCTCGTTCGGATCTAGATGAGCCGGGGTGTCGACCGGTTCAGGTAGAGCGGCTATACCGTGGTTTATGGAATGAGCATAGCGTACGATACTGCTTTTCTTGGATTGCCGGAATATCCGGTCTAGGCGGGTTACAGACACTCGTTGGCAATTGATGACGTCTTTTAGAACATTTCCAGAACCAACTGAAGGGAGCTGATCGACGTCTCCGACGAGCAGCAAGTGGCAGCTATTTGGGATTGCCTGGCAGAGGCTCGAGGCGATTCGCGTATCCAACATGGACGACTCGTCCACAATTACGAATTGAGCGTTGAGAGGCTTTGACTCGGTCACTGTGAAAGCTCCAGCGGCGGGATCGAATTTCAGCAACCTATGAATGGTTTGAGCAAAGGCTCTGGCCGATTCGCCTAGTCGTTGGGCAGCCCTGCCGGTTGGAGCGGCCAATACCGGATTCACCTTTTTCGCTTTCAGAATGCTGACAATAGCTCGCAGGATAGTCGTTTTTCCAGTTCCTGGCCCTCCCGTAATCACCGAAATCTTGTTGTTGAGGGCAGTTCGAATGGCTTCTTTTTGTTGATCGGCGAAATCGAAACCCGCTTTTTCTTCCGCCCATTCAATCGCCCGTTCGGTTTTGATAGAAGGCAACTCGCTACCGCTTTCTAGGAGCCGCTGAACTGCCCTGGCAATCCGTGTCTCGGCTGAGTTCGTATAGGGCAATTGGCAGTAAGGCTCCCCGGCACGAAGCTCAATGCAATCCAATGATCGACTTTCAATTACCCGCTTTATACCCGTGATCGCGGTGGCTTCATCGATTTCCAATTTTTCAGCGACAAATGTCGCAAGTTCTGCTCGAGGCCAGGCGGTGTGCCCGTCGTCTTGGATCTCGTGCATCACAAATTCGATTCCAGCATCGACACGCCTTTCACTCTCGTTGCCGAGTCCCATATTCAAGGCGATCCGATCGCATGTTTTGAAGCCAATGCCTCGTATGTCACGAGCGAGCCGGAAAGGATTCTCCTTAATCAGATCGATGGCGACGAATCCCAGCTCTTTGTGGATCTTCAGAGTTTGCGTGGGAGTGACTCCGTAGGGGGTGAGAAATAGCGATAAATCTCGGATATGGCTTTGCTCATCCCAAGCTTCTTTGATTGCCTTTGCGCGCTGTCTCCCGATTCCCCCAACCTCCTGCAATTTGGCAGACTCTTCGGAGATGATTTTCAAAGTGGATTCGCCAAATCGGTCGACAATCCTATCCGCTAGCCCTTTGGAAACCCCTTTTACAAGCCCGCTTCCTAGGTATTTGCGAATCCCGTACACGCTAGCCGGCAACGCTGAATCGAATTGGAGGGCTTTAAACTGAGCGCCGTGAACCGGGTGCTTAGACCAGTTGCCGCGAAGTCTCAGCGTTTCCCCGCATTGAACGCCGGGAAGCTTTCCAACTACGGTAACCGATTCTTTGGAATTCTCCGGTCGAAGATCGGCAATCAGGAAACCGTCATCTTCATTTGAATACTTGATACGTTCGAGCACGCCGCGAAGGCTGTCGCTGGCAGGTTGGCTGGGCACAAGTCAATCGAATATCGATTTCATGAGCTCTGGCAAGCCATCGAAAACGCAATCGGCGTTCGCTGCAACAAGCTCCTCTTTAGAATGCGAGCCTGTCGCGACGCAGAAGCTCTTCATTCCCACACATTTCGCGGACTCTATATCGAAAGGGGAGTCGCCTATGAGAATGGACTCGCTCGAACATGAATTCAGCTGTTGTAGAGCGTATTTCGAGAGTTCCGGTTGAGGCTTGCGAAACTCCGTGTCGCCAGCACCAAGAATCAGGGAAAAGGACTCGTGTAATTCGAGCGAACGCATTATGTTTCGCGTAGGGTCTCCGCTCTTGTTCGTGAATACAGCCAACTTGAAATTGCGACGACCCAGTTCCTCGATAAGCTCTCTGGCTCCATCTAGTAGTCGGACGCCTTCTAAATGGATTTCGTCAAACCTTTTGGTCCAATGCTTTTTGGCTGCCTCGACAGAATCTTCGTCAAAAAAGCTCTTAATCGTTACTGGCATGGACCCGCCAACCGCGCGCTTCACCTCGTCATAGGTAGGAGGGGTTTTGCCCAGAGCTTTTGCTGCGTATTCGTAGCAGCGGAAAATGGTTTCGAAATGATCGACGAGTGTTCCGTCCATGTCGAAGAGCACGGTAGAAATCCCTGTAAGGCTGGCTTGGTTTGGAAATTGGTTCACTAGTGCATGTTGCATCGGGTGTAATTTAAGCCGTTGCAACGAAATTCCCTAGATCGCGAGAGCGGCAAATATCTGAAAGCATCAGAGAATTAGACGGTCGAATTCCAAGCGGGAAGTCTTTGTTTGGTGGCTGCTACCTTTGTCCTGTGAATAACTTGCGAGTAATTTGGTAAATTGCGCATTCAGAAGGGGTTTAAACCGGGTAGTTGTAACTTAGCCGTGGCATAGATCCAATCAATTGGGCTTCGAGTTGTAAAAAATTCTCAGATGGTGAATTGAAACCCCAGCGACAATCTCCACGTTGGTAGCAGCGTTAGCTATTGGACCTGGTGGCCAAGTGACAAGAGCCTCCAATGGTGGTCAAAAATCGATATTTTGATTTTAACCATATTATATTCAGCAACTTATAATATACCAGCATGAGAATCTATTGATGACTCACCTAGAACTGAGCAAATTGTTGAGGATATCCCCCAGAATCCTTGACAGCAGAGGATGAATCCGGTGACACGAACTAGGGTACCAGGGAGGATCTTTTTTACAAATCGAAGATATAGATGCTGAAAATTTCCCGGAATAGTCGCGAAATCCGCTCGATAAGTGGCGGGAGTGTTAGTTCTTGTGAAGAATTCATTCCATTAGCGGCATTTACGGAACAAAGCGCCTTCGATATCACGCTGCTATCGGTTATTAAGGTATGAGAATTGGCATCGTAGGTTCTGGGGCTGTGGGACTTTACTATGGCGCCAGATTGCAGCGCTCAGGACAGGATGTTCAGTTTCTTCTAAGGAGCGATTATCACGCGATTATGCGCAGTGGAATCCGTGTAAGGGCTTCGGACACCAGTTTTCAAGTCGGGGAAGTTAACGGATTCTTGGCTCCAGAAGAGATAGGCGAGGTGGATCTGATTATCGTTAGTGTGAAGTCCATTTCGAATCAGGATTTACCCAACTTACTGACGCCAATGCTCAAGACGGGAACGATTATTGCGACATTCCAAAACGGGCTAGGGAACTACGAATTTTTGAAGTCGGCATTTCCGAAAAATCCTATTCTGGTCGGGGCTTGTTTCGTGTGCCTAAATCGAGTGGCCCCGGGCGTGGTAGAAAACTACTATCTAGGATCCGTTGTCTTGGGCGGTGATAAACTCGAGAGGGAAGCTTTCTCTAGTTCAGTTGCGGCTATAATGGAATCGGCTCGAATCCGATGCCGTGTGTCGGAGGATCTGCATCAGTTGCTTTGGGAGAAGCTCCTTTGGAATGTCCCGTTTAATGGTCTAGCTATTGCGGCTGGCGAAATCTCTACGGATCTAATTCTGTCTAGCGATGCCTTGCGCAATCTAGCTCGGGGATTGATGGAGGAAATCGTTTTGGGCGCGAAATCTCAGGGATTGGAAGTCGAAATAGAACTGATCGATCACCTCATCCAAGAAACGAGGTCAATGGGAGCGTACCGACCTTCTAGCCTGGTTGATTTTGTCGAGGGCAAGCCGGTGGAGCTAGAATCGATTTGGGGTGAGCCATTAAGGAGGGCGATGAGCTCTGGTGTCGAGCTGCCCAAATTGGAAACGCTTTACCGATTGCTCAAAATCCTCTGCGAACGACAGGTTTAGGTATCTTTTATTCTGTCGAGAGTGGCGCGTCGTATTTAAGCAGCTCGCTAGTTTCAGGAATATCTTTAATGATCTGATTGGGCATGGGGCCCACGCCAAGATAGCGCAGATTGGGCAGGGATTTTGGAAAAGCCTCTCCATGGAAAGCGGAATCTAAAACGCTTTTCACCATGCCTGCCACATAGGCTTTCGCTTCTTTTGGAAGAGCGTTGAATGATCTGACTTCGGATATGTCCTCTTTCCAGCCTGCGTACTCCTGGTAGATGGGTCGAAGAGACTTTCGAATGGAGTCATTGCGGGGAACGCGATAGTAACGTTGGCCCTCAGGATCCTCATAGGCGACGCATATTTTAAGATTTCCGTCCCAACCATCGCCGTGGCCAAGAGCGTCGATTTTGTTGATCATTAGCTCATCGTAGCCGCCATACCGTAGGGTATCCGCCTTTTCGATGGCGTCGTACCAGCCTACTTTTCTTTGTCGCCCAGTAGAGGTTCCGAATTCAAGTCGTTTCAAACGATCGAAGAGCGGGTGCGGCTCATCCACTTGAGTGAGGAATGTGTGCGTTCCGACTTTCGTGTCGTAGGCTTTAGCAACACCGAACACGTGTATTGGCTGAATGGGGATACAAGCGGAATTGAAGAATTCTGAAGCGTAGGTATGAGATGCGGATACGTTCGGAGAGAAACCCTGTCGTTTGTCGAGCCAGTAGGCTTGGCCAAATTCGCCTACGACAAAATTTCCGCGATTGTTGGCTTTCCGAACGAGCTCGCGAACATCTTTGATGGAATTCGACAGTTTCTCCCCAGCAGACCAATAGGTATCCAGAATTTTGGCGATATTGAGTGTGAATGGGCTTTCGCCTTTGAATGGGTTAAAATCGAACTCGGATTCCGAAAATAAACCCGATTCGATCGCGTCGGCGTTAGCTCGCAATTCAGCTTCGGTAAGAGTCTTAAAGAACGATTGCCAAGCGGTCTCGGATACGCGGCACACGTGCTTGATCGTGTCGCAAGCCCGATTCAGCTTTTGCGTTAATTTGCGATCAAAGCTTTCCCGATCCGCGAGGAAATCGCCGTAGTAGATCTGGAACTGGCCCACTTCGTCGAGATAGGAAGGCGTAATTCCGCGGCCTGTGCTTCCTCGTGGCTCTTCATTAATCAAATTTACGCGGTACCATTCCCAGGCCAAGTCGAGCAGACGATGCGACAAATCTGAAACCATAGTTCGTTCGTCTATCGCCAGTCGTTCCGTGACGCGGTAGCCTTTAGCATCAACCGGAGTGAGTTCCCAATTGAACTTTCGAGGATCCGCTACAACGCCCGCGCCGATAGCGAGATGGGCGACGGACTGGTCGACGACTCCCGCGGGCAATAGGTTCAGCTTTAAACCGCCGGCTGTGTGGCCAGAGTTCGCTCCACCATTGATTTTGATGACGATTTCGACGGGATCGGTCTCTTCGCGGCTTGTCTGGAGTTCGGAAACGATTTCCGAAATTAGGCGACCTTTGCCTTCGTCGCCCATGCTGATACCGCAATCGGCTATTAAGTTGCTCCTGAAGTCGGTTAAGGCCATCGGTTTTCTAAAACAGTTTGATCGTATTTAACGGAGGAAAGCTGTCCTGACTGGGGATTCATTTCCAGCCTATAGCCAGGCGCCCGCTTTATAGTTGATCTGGGCGCAAGCTCGGGTTGAGAAGAGCCATCCTTTCAGATCGGCGCCCCTTAGCTGCGCTTGGATACCTCGATGACGTCGTGGGGCGCGGACTCTTTCATGCCAGCTGGACTGATCCTCACGAACCGGGACTTTTCTTTAAGTTCCTTCAAATCCCTAGCTCCATTGTATCCCATTCCGGCCTGTAGGCCGCCCACCATTTCGGCAAGAATATTGGCTACGGATCCTTGAACTTCTTTGAGCCCTTCGATCCCTTCAGCAGTCATCTTCCTACTGGTATCCGCTTTCTTATGCCCGTATCTAGCGGCAGAGCCCTTCTTCATGGCGCTTAAGCTGCCCATGCCTCGGTATTGCTTGTAGAGCTTGTTGTTGATTTCAACAATCTCTCCAGGAGCTTCGCGACTTCCCGCAAGAAGGCCGCCGAGCATGACGGTATCGGCAAGGGTCATCGCTTTCACGATATCCCCCGATTTCCTGATACCGCCATCCGCGATGATGCGAACGCCCTTCCTGGCAGCTCCTTTGGAGGCATGATAGAGGGCGGAAAGTTGCGGAATGCCAACACCGGCCACAACGCGGGTCGTGCAGATGGATCCTGGACCTTGGCCCACTTTAATGGCGTCGGCGCCGCGATCGGCTAAGTACTCGACACCGCTTCCGGAAGTTACATTCCCGGCGAGAATGGTCAGATCCTTGAATTCGCTTCGCAGAAGGGAAACGACATCACCGATACTTTTGGTATGCCCATGAGCTGCGGAAACGGCGATCGCATCCACTCTTTCGTTACGGAGATTGGTTACGTGCTCCAAGATAGCGTCTCGATCCAATGAACCATCCTCTTTCCAAACCGTGGAGATTGCGGCTCCGACGAGCAGCCTAAAATCGGAGTCCCTTGCGGGTTTCAGCACGCTTTGCGATTCCGACATGATACGCTCGATATCGGAAATGCTCACGAGCCCTTTCAACCGATTCGAATCGTCCACGACCAGCAATTTATTAATTCCCAAATGCTCGCTGAAGAACTTGTCAGCCACATCGATAGGGTTGGGCTTAACAACTGCTTCATTCAGGGTGAGAACCTTCGATGCAGGGTCCATCGCCTCGGCAACCTTGATATGGCTATAACGGGCCTTGACGACGCGACTTCCAAGCAAACCGGCCAATTCCCCGTTTTCCTCCGTAACTGGAAAAGTGCGGAACTTGTATCCTTTCTCTTCGATCAATTCGATGACGTCTCCGATGTAAATGTCGGGCTTGACCGTGATCGGATTAGGGAGGAGCCCGTTGATGTGGTACTTCACTCGTGTCACCTGAGACACTTGTTCCTTGTAGGGCATATTGTAGTGGATGATGCCCATGCCACCGCTGCTGGCCATAGCTATGGCCATTCCGTACTCAGTGACGGTGTCCATGTCCGATGAGATGATCGGAATGTTCAACGAGATCCGGTCCGATAGAGTAGTTTCCAAGTTGGCTTCCTTGGGCAGAATTTCGCTGTAGTTTGTCGCCAAGGAAACGTCGTCATACGTAAGAGCGGTTCCTTGATGCTGAGAAAAAAACGCCTCGGCGCTTTGATAGAAATCGTTATCGTCGAAATTCGTTGAACGCTCTCGGGCCATGATCCGGCATAGGGAGTCGGATTTTCTGAATCAAGTATTTTGAGGTGACTTGAGGAAAAAAGATGGTCATATCTAGGGCGTCTAGATTGAGTCGCAACCTATGGTTGAATTCGCGTACAAGGCCTACAGGCGGACGTTTGCCAAGGAGTATCAAACGGCCTCCCATGAACTGTCTCAGCGACCGGGCATTTTGTTAAGGCTGCGCGACGGCGATGGCAGAGTCGGCTTTGGTGAAATCGCACCTATTGAGTCTTTCGAAACGGAATCGCTCTTAGCCGCCCTTTCGCGATGCGAAGAGTTGCAAGGAAAATTTGAATACGAAGAATCCCGAGATAGCTTAAATTCGTTTCCATGTCTCCAATTCGCCACGGAGTCCGCTTATGAGATGCTCGGAGTTGGATCCGTTTCCCAATCCGTGGATGCGCCATGGCCCGTTTGCGGTCTCGTTGCCGATGCAACGGACCGTAGCCAAATAGAGGGATTGCTTGAGCAGGGGTACCGGACCATAAAGTTCAAAATTGGCAAATCCGAGTTTGCTGAGGAACGTAGAAACATAGATGCTTTCGTGGAGGATTCAGACGGAAAGATTGGCATTCGGTTGGATGCTAATGGATCTTTGGATCGAGCGAAAACAATCCAGTGGCTTGAGTACGCTAGCGACGTTCCAGTTGAGTATCTTGAACAGCCGATGGCCAAAGGCTCGGAACGAGAGATGAGTATTATCGCCAGAGATTTTCCGGCCAGATTGGCGCTAGATGAGTCGGTCTGTTTTGTCGATGATCTTAAACGCTGGAACGACTTTCATTGGGAGGGCGTGTACGTGGTGAAGCCGTCAATAGCGGGCGGGCGTCGAGCTCTCTTGGACGAGCTGCTGCGAATCCCTGACGAGCGCGTCGTATTTTCTAGTTCGCTTGAAACCCTGGTTGGGGCGTCGACAGCGATTGGACTGGCGATCGAATCGACGAAACGATCTCGAGCGCTGGCATTCGGGGTAGAAGATTTATTCCAGAATGATGGCGCCTCATTGCAGTTGGGCCCCTTCTTGCAATCGGATAGTTTGGGGTCGATAGAGGACTTTGAAGAGCTGTGGAAAACCGTTTAGAAGCTTGTTTGAGATACGCTCTTAAGGGAGATCTTTTCCCGCAGTATAGCGAGAATTGGGGTTCGCAGGTTCAACGAGCGAAGCAACTTCTGCCGGATGCTTCTGGGCAGCGTAAACGGATAGCCTTAGTAGCATCTGAGCCCGACTGGTTCTGGGCCTGTTTTTTTGCCGCTGCTCAAACGAATTGGGATATCTTTTTGTTCAATCCCCGTTGGGGAGAAAAGGAACGTAAGGAAGCCATGGATATCGCTCAACCTAATTGGAGGATTGAGGGCTCATCCGTTTCGATAGTTAGCGAAAGAGCAACGGATGAAAGGGAAGGAGGTGGCGATGATGGAGGCCTTCGAGTGATGATTCCAACAGGAGGCTCGTCAGGCCGGGTTCGATTCGCAATCCACGATTGGGGAACCCTTGCGGCCGCAGTAGACGGATTGAGAAAGCATTTCAGTTCTCCGGCGATTTCTTCGCTATGCGCATTACCTCTGTATCATGTAAGTGGATTCATGCAAACCATTCGAGCGGCCCTTACCGGGGGCAAGGTGGTCTTCGACTCGAAATTGGGATTCGAAGAGGATTGCCAAACCCTTTTTTCCACGGCTCCGGAGGATAGATTCTTATCCGTGGTGCCTGCCCAGTTGAAAGAGTTTCTCGAGAAAAAGCGAGTCTTGCGCAGTCTAGGCGGATTTCGAGCCATCTTCTGCGGAGGAGGGCCATTGTCCGGAGACTTGGCTCGGCGATCCCGCGAAGCGAGATTGCCATTGGCCCCGACCTACGGGATGACGGAAACTGCGGCCCAGGTGGCGACTCTGTTGCCGGAGGATTTTCTTAACGGAATTGACGGTCAGGGTCGTCCACTCCCTCACGCTTGTATCGAGACAAGCTGCGCCAATTCCAAATGCGATGACGTAGGAGAGATAGTGATACGCGGTTCATCACTGTTTCGAGGGTACTTTGGGGAACGCCCGCGCTGCGATGAGCCGTTTGCCACGGGCGACCAAGGGAGAATAGACAAGCAAGGGCGGATC
The DNA here is from genome assembly GCA_002694885.1 of Opitutaceae bacterium. Lineage (GTDB taxonomy): Bacteria > Verrucomicrobiota > Verrucomicrobiia > Opitutales > Opitutaceae > Pelagisphaera. The sequence goes on from NZNM01000114.1 coordinate 31,356, forward strand.
TCAATTACGGGGCGGAAAGGAAGAACGATCATTTCCGGAGGGGAGAATATCGATCTTCAGGAGGTTGAAGAAACTTTCCTCCAAACGGGTCTGGTGAAAGACGTGGTTGCTTTCGGGATCGATGACCAAAAATGGGGCGAACGTCTATGCATCGCTTACGTCACGGCAGATCAATGCGATGGAGAAAGCGATCTAAGGTCGGCAATTGGCAAACGACTGGCGTCATTTAAACAGCCAAAATCTTGGCTCCATCTCGATCGACTACCTAAGAATAGTCTGGGGAAGATTGATTTGGCTGACCTGCTTGACCAAGTTGAGAAAGCGGCTGGGCGTGAGATCGAATAGTGAATGGATTTCCACTAAATGGTGGACCTCGCAGTATGGTATCCGCAATTTTCGCATAGACATTGTATGTTGGAGGAGGCGGTCGATTGTCGCACAACTTAGGATCTTGAAAGGTGTTGGTTCAAATATGACAAAACGAGAAATAGCGGATGTTCTGAAGGAGATCGCCACGTTGCTGGAACTGAAAGGAGAGAATCCCTTCAAAATTCGGGCGTATTCCAATGGGGCCAGAGCCCTGGAGTCCTTGGAAGAAGATCTGGATGTTTTGATCGGGGAATCCCGATTGTCTGATGTTCCCGGATTAGGAAAGGCTCTCGTGGAGAAAATAGAAACGCTTCACGAGACGGGCAGCCTGGAGTTTTACGACAATCTGAAAGAGTCTATTGATGATGGCTTAGTATCCATGCTAGAAATACCGGGTTTGGGTGCCAAGAAGATAAAGACTCTCCATGATTCTCTTGAAATTTCGTCTATCGAGGAACTTCAACAGGCCTGCGAGGAAGGCAAAATCGCTGAATTAAAAGGCTTCGGTAAAAAGTCGGAGGATAAAATCGCGGAGGGAATCCGGAACCGGGAAGCATACGGGAAGCGACATCTTTGGTGGGAAGCCCGCGAGGTTGCCCAGCCGATTCTCGATGGCTTGCTAGCCCTCCCTCAAGTTGAAATGGCATCGCATGCGGGAAGCTTTCGACGGAAGCGTGAACATGTTGGTGACTTGGACTTTATCGTTGGCTCCACGGATCCGGGACCGATCATGGATTGGTTCGTTGCTCAGGACCAAATCAAGGAAACGACAGCCAAAGGGGATACAAAAGCCAGCGTTCGTTTTGATAGCGGTTTGCAAGCGGATCTGCGGGTAGTCCCGCCTAAACAGTTTTACTTCGCTCTGCATCATTTCACGGGCTCCAAAGACCATAATGTGGAAATGAGGCAGCGGGCTCTCGAGCGCGGGCTAAGCCTAAGCGAATGGGGATTAAAGCCAGTGGAGGCTGAGAGTTTTGAAGAGGGAATTTCAGCCCAAAGCGAATCTGATATTTTCGAAGCTCTGGACTTGAGTTTTGTCCCTCCAGAATTGCGCGAGGGCCGAGGCGAAATTGATGTAGCTGAGAATGGCTTGATTCCAAATCTCGTTGAAATCGAGAACATCAAGGGGGTCTTCCACAATCACACGACTGCGAGTGATGGAAGAGCAACCTTAGCGGAAATGACTGCGGCAGCGCAGGACTATGGTTGGGAGTACTGGGGTGTCGCGGACCATTCCAAGGCGAGTTTTCAGGCAAACGGATTGGACGAAGGTCGATTGGAAGCCCAGATCGAGAGCGTCAAAGCCCTCAATGAATCCCGTGAGTTTTCAACCTTCGTCTTCTCGGGAGTCGAGTGCGATATCCTCCCGGATGGTTCTTTGGATTTGGACCAAGATCTGTTGATGCGATTAGACTATGTGGTTTCTTCGGTTCACTCATCTTTTTCGCAACCAGTTGACGAAATGACTGCTCGGCTTATCAAAGCGATCGAGCACCCGGCTACAACGATGCTCGGCCACTTGACCGGGAGGCTACTGCTTAAAAGGGACGGCTACGAAGTGGATGCTCGAAAAGTGATCGACGCAGCGATTGCCAACGATGTGATCATCGAGCTGAACGCAAACCCCTACAGGCTTGATATGGATTGGCGGCTTTGGAAGAGCGCTGCCGATAAGGGGCTCCTAACAAGTATAAATCCAGATGCTCACGCTCCCGAGCACTTTGCATTTTTGGAAGCAGGCATCAACGTTGCTCGCAAGGGCTGGTTGACGGTGGAAAATGTTATCAATACGTTGCCATTGGTGGGTGTAAAGGAAGCGCTCGCCCGAAAACGCTCTCATTTGTCAGAATGAACCTAATGGGGCAGAATGGGTGATTCTGAAAATTGGAACGGATTGCTCGTTGTATTCTAGATAAGGAGATAACTTGCCCAAGTCGTGTCTCAGTCCAATCAAAGTGTGACACGATTTGTGCCATATTGGCTTGGTTGGCCCTGTGCTCAACCGAGCGATGCTGAATAAAATTATCCTTAAAATATTATAGTTCAGTGGGTTATGATCAATAATATGAGTTGGTACAGTCTTTGCTGAGTGGGTGTCATGGGACGCGTTCTAGGAATAGACTTAGGTACTACAAATTCTTGCATGGCAGTAATGGACGGCGATGAGCCAGTGGTTGTGCCCAACGCTGAAGGGGCCCGCACAACGCCCTCCATTTTCGCTTTCACGAAATCAGGCGAGCGACTGGTTGGACAAGCGGCGAAACGCCAGGCGGTTACCAACCCGAAAAACACGATCTTCTCAGCGAAACGCTGGATTGGCCGCAAGTATTCGGAAGTTGCTTCCGAAGCAAAGGGAGTCCCTTATTCGATGGTAGAGGCAGACAATGGAGACGCTTTCATTGAGTGCCAAGTGGGGGACGAAACGGAAAAATTCGCCCCACAACAAATTTCCTCGTTCGTTCTGGCTAAGCTGAAGGCTGACGCGGAAGCTTACTTGGGAGAGACGATAACCGAAGCGGTTATTACAGTCCCGGCCTATTTTAACGACAGTCAACGCCAGGCTACCAAAGATGCCGGAAAGATCGCGGGCTTGGATGTGCTCCGCATTATCAATGAGCCGACTGCTGCATCGCTTGCCTACGGGCTCGATAAAAAGAGCGACGAAAAGATTTCGGTATTCGACTTGGGCGGAGGCACGTTCGACGTATCCATTCTCGAGATTGGAGACGGCGTATTCGAAGTTAAGGCGACCAATGGCGACACCATGCTGGGTGGCGATATCTGGGACCAGGCCATCATCGATTGGATGGTAGAAGAATTCAAGAAGGACAATGGTATCGATCTAGCAGGCGATCCAATGGCCCTTCAACGTCTGAAAGAGGAAGGGGAAAAGGCCAAAATCGCCCTGTCTTCGACAACTACTTACGATGTCAACCTCCCCTTTATCACGGCTGATGCGTCTGGACCAAAGCACCTGAATTTGCAGCTGACTCGGGCTAAGCTTGAGCAGATCACCGACGATCTTTTCGCACGGTGCCGCATTCCATTTGAGAACTGTCTTAAAGACGCTGAGCTTTCCACTTCTGAAATTAATGAGCTTGTTCTGGTGGGCGGAATGACTCGCATGCCCAAGGTGGTCGAGATCGCTGAGGAATTGGCGGGCAAAAAGCCGCACCAAGGCGTAAATCCGGACGAAGTAGTCGCCGTTGGAGCCGCTATCCAAGGAGCGGTACTGAAAGGGGACGTTCGGGATGTGTTGCTTCTGGATGTCACTCCTTTGACTCTCGGAATCGAAACGGCTGGCGGCGTATCGACCGCAATGATACCGAGAAATACGACGATTCCAGCGAAGAAGTCACAGGTATTCTCCACCTACGCCGATAATCAGCCATCTGTCGAAATCAAGGTGCTCCAAGGCGAAAGGCCTATGGCGAACGACAACAAGGTTCTCGGCGACTTCCATTTGGATGGGATTCCACCGGCTCCTAGAGGAACGCCGCAAATCGAAGTGACATTCGATATCGACGCCAACGGTATTCTCAATGTGTCCGCCAAGGATAAAGGTACTGGCAAAGATCAGAGAATAACGATCACCGGATCAGGTGGCCTTTCCGAAGAGGACATCGAAAAGATGACCAAGGAAGCCGAGCTCCATGCGGAAGAAGACAAGAAGGTGAAGGAGAGCGTCGAGAATCGCAATCAGCTAGACAGCACAATCTACCAGATGGAGAAGATGCTCAGCGAGGCTGGCGACAAGCTTCCTGAGGACAAGAAGGGCCCGATAGAGGCAGGCTTGGCGGACGCCAAGAAAGCCCTAGAGTCGGAAGATCCCGACCAGATCAAGAAGGCGCTGGAAGATTTGAACAAGCTTGGAGCGGATCTCTACCAAGCGGCAGCAGCTGGTGGCGGCATGCCGAACATGGAAGACATGGCGGCAGGCGCAGCGGCGGCTGGCGGAGCCGGAGCGCCTCCTCCACCACCAGGCGATGGCGATACGTCTTCAAGCAGCGAACCAAAACCTGCAGACGTTGTCGACGCTGACTTTGAAGTAGTGGAAGACGACGAAAACAAAGATAAATAGCCTGTACTCGAATTTCGGATCTCATGTTCTCGCAGCTGCGAGTTGCATGAATCCGGTCACTGATAACCAAATCTAACTAACTCTAATCTAGTAAGAATAACTCAAATATGAGCGCATCAACAAAAGTGAATGTAAAACCTCTTGGCGACCGCGTGCTTCTTAAGCATGTAGAAGAAGACGAGCAAGTTCGCGATGGAATCATCATCCCGGACTCAGCCAAGGAAAAGCCTCAAGAGGCTGAAGTAATCGCCCTCGGAACGGGGGGCAAGGACGGCGACGGCAACGCAGTCGAGTTCAACGTGAAAGTTGGCGACCGCGTGCTCACCAGCAAGTACGGTGGAACCGAAGTTAAAATCGAAGGGGATACCTACGTGCTCGTTCGTGAAGATGACATCCTCGGAATCATTGAATCCTAATCAACCGAATCATTAATCCACTAACTAAAGTATCTAAAAGATAAACACGATGGCTAAACAATTGATATTTGATGAAACAGCTCGCCACAGAATCCTAAGAGGTGTCGAAACCCTCGCTAAGGCGGTTGAAGTAACCCTAGGCCCTAAAGGCCGTAACGTAGTGATCGACAAGAAGTTCGGTTCTCCAAACGTCACTAAGGATGGTGTTACGGTAGCGAAAGAAATCGAGTTGCCAGATCCCTACGAGAATATGGGCGCCCAAATGGTGCGCGAAGTCGCTTCCAAGACTTCAGACGCTGCTGGTGACGGAACGACGACTGCAACGGTACTTGCCGAGAGCGTATTTCGGGCTGGCCTGAAGAATGTTACCGCTGGATCGAACCCGATCTACTTGAAGCGCGGTATCGACAAGGCTGTCGAAGCAGCAGTGGCTGAACTCGCTAACATTTCCAAGGCGGTTGAGTCTCGCGAGGAAGTTAAGCAAGTGGCTACCGTCTCCGCTAACTGGGACGAAACCATTGGCGATATCATCGCGGACGCGATGGACAAGGTTGGTAAGGACGGAACCATTACAGTCGAAGAAGCCAAGTCAATCGAAACGACTTTGGACGTAGTCGAAGGTATGCAGTTCGACAAGGGCTACCTCTCTCCTTACTTCGTAACCGATAGCGAGTCGATGGAAGCTTCTCTAGAAGAAGCCTACATTTTGATCCACGAGAAGAAGATCAGCAATTTGAATGACTTGCTGCCTCTACTTCAAGAAGTCGCCAAGACCGGCAAGCCATTCTTGCTGATCGCGGAAGACATCGAAGGCGAAGCGCTAGCGGCCCTCGTAGTGAACAAGATCCGCGGAACGCTCAATGTGTGCGCAGTCAAAGCCCCTGGCTTCGGCGATCGCCGCAAGGCTATGTTGGAAGACATCGCTATCCTCACCGGTGGACGTTGCATCACGGAAGATCTCGGCATCAAGCTCGAGAATGTTCAGATCAGTGACTTGGGTCAGGCGAAGAGCGTAAAGGTTGACAAGGAAAACACCACGATCGTCGAAGGTTCTGGTTCTGCCAGCTACATTCAGGGACGCGTTAAGCAAATCCGTCGTCAAATCGAAGAAACCACTTCTGATTACGATCGCGAAAAGCTGCAAGAGCGCTTGGCGAAGCTCGCCGGTGGTGTTGCTGTAATCAATGTTGGCGCTGCCACTGAGCCAGAAATGAAAGAAAAGAAGGCTCGTGTTGAGGATGCGTTGCACGCTACTCGCGCTGCTGTTGAAGAGGGCATCGTTCCTGGTGGTGGTGTTGCTTTGATTCGCGCTTCCAAGGCGATCGATTCATTGAGTCTTGAAGGTGACGAAGCGATCGGCGCGGAGATCATCCAAAAGGCTGTCAGCGGACCGATTCGCCAGCTTTGCGAAAACGCCGGTATAGAAGGTTCCGTCGTTGTTAAAGAGATCCTCGCCAGCGAGGGGAACATGGGATACAACGTGGCTACCGACGTTTACGAAGACCTGCTCAAGGCTGGTGTCGTTGACCCAACCAAGGTAACGCGTTCTGCCCTGCAAAACGCGGCTTCGATCTCTGGCCTCTTGCTCACTACCGAGTGCATGATCACGGACATTCCTGAAAAGGAAGAGCCAGCTCCTGGTGGCCATGACCATGGCGGCATGGGTGGCATGGGCGGCATGATGTAATCATCGGCTCTAGCTTAAGCATACGCTTATTTTTGGCGGCTCTCCTCGCGAGAGCCGCTTTTTTATTCTTCGAATCTTTCGGCCGCGTTGAAAAACCTGTTACAAAAGGGTAACTGGGAGCATTCCGGGAGGGAACGGGTTTTATTGGATGACCGAGCGCGACGATTTACGCGTCCGATTGGTGGAACGAGTATTGGGAACACGCGTTCGGTATCAGGGAAAGGGAAAATATGGAAACGATATTGGTTGTCGATGACGAGCCGATGATCCGATCGATGATGGACAGCGCGCTGTCCGCCATTGGCTACACCGTGGTGGTTGCAGGAAGCGTTCGCGAAGCCATCGATCTACTCGAAAGCGGGGCGTTCCGATTTGGGGCGATAGTGACTGACTACAATCTGGGCGATGGCTCAGGGCGAGATATTGTTAATTCGGTCCGGGCGAGCGGTTTGAAAGCTCCCACAATCGTGATTTCGGGAAGTCTAAGAATTGATCGTGATGAAAGTATAAGGCAGGGATTCTCAGCCTACTTTCAAAAGCCATTCAGCTGTTTAGAATTGGGGCGAAAGCTCAATGCGCTTTTGAATAAACGATCAGCTTCTACCTCAGTTTGGTTGTAGGTAAGGAGCTAACATCATCGTTCCAACGGTGGGTACTTGGCGTCTTGCGATAGATCAGGGTTTAAGCCGGGAGAGGCCAGACACCTGAAAGCGACCAAACTTTTGTAGTGATTAATGGGCAATTTCTTGCAGCGTTCCCATTAATCATGAAGTCGCCCCTGCTCATTCTTTCCATAGCGGTTTGTTTCACTGCTCCACTAGTCTTTGGACAATCCGAATCCTCGTCGATTGCCCTCAAAAAGTCTGGTGATGTGAAGATCGCCATCCCCGTTGCTGCTTTCGGCCAAGGATACATGATGTCGACGTCGCTTATCCCGCAAGCGGGTTCAGTAACAGGCACTGGGTTATTGGGACGAATCGTCCTATTCGAGAAGTTTGATGACAGTGTCGATATGTACGAATCTACGAAGGGGCAGGTCGTTACTGAAGATCTGCCCGCCCGTCGCTTGCTAGCCACATTCCAAATCGTATCTGAAAATGCTGACTTCGTAGTAATCGATTTTAATCAAGGGATGCGTCGGCTACTGTATCAAGCCTGGTACGCAATGAGCCCCCGATATGATCCGGCGGTTCTGGAGCGGACGGCCGAGCTTCCGCAGGCTCGCGTTTTCGCTGTATCCGAAGAGGAAGATAATTTAGTGATACGCCAGACGGTCCAAGCGAGGAATCGGGAAGTGAATCAAAATCGGGAAACCCGCCTGGAATTGCGGTATTTTGTTAGGCCATACACCGAGTCTGGCTTTGAAGGGAGAGAAGCGAATCCTGTGGAAACGCGTTACGCTCGCTTTTTCGAGACACAGCCCCAACTAGAGCTCACAAGCGGCCGCCAATCCGTAAAAATGGGGCGTTTCGATGATGCCGAACCCATAGTGTTTCACTACAGCGCCAACACTCCTGATGAGTACGAAGATGCCGAGAAGGAAGGCATTCTGTATTGGAATCGAGCCTTTGGTAAAGAGATCGTGCAGGCAGAGAAAGCGGAGGACGGAGTTACGGCTCCGGATGCCCAAAGAAACGTGATACAATGGGTGCCTTGGGATAGTGCCGGGTTTGCCTATGCGGACGCGTTGCTGGATCCGAGAACAGGCCAAACTTTGCATGGGCAGGCATTTATGACGAGTGTCTTCGGCATTAGCGGAAAGGCCCGAGCTCGAGCTTTGATCTGATCCATGACCCTGATCGTCGAGGAAATCGAGGACTCTGATGGGGATGGCGAAGAGGAAGCCCCTTCCTTGTTGTTTGGGATGCGCAGCGCGTGCCATATTGATCCCATTGAATTTGCCAGGCAGTTGTCCCAAGGATTGGAGGAGCTACTGGCGGACCCGGACCTTACCGATGAAGCCGTGCTCAAATTGTCTCAAGACTATGTGCGGGAAGTGGCTGCCCACGAGGTCGGTCACGTGCTTGGATTGCGGCACAATTTTGCTGGTAGTTTGGATGCGGATATGAGCCCCAAAGAGTTGGATGCCTTCATAAAGGACTATATTTCCGGCAACGACTTGGAAAAGTACGCGAACCGAACGACATCCAGCTCTAGCATGGAGTATACCGAATTTAAGGCAGCCGTTTTTATTGGCTGGAAAATGAAAACCCAGGATGCGCCTCTAGAGCATGATAAAGGAGCTATCCGCTGGGGGTACTTTGATGACAAGGGAGTGGTTGAGGAGAAAATGCTCTTCGGGACGGATTCGGATGTATCCACTTTTGGTGATATCCAACGTTTTGACTATGGAACGGATCCTTTGTTGGCGATGTATCAAGAGATAACAGGTCAGCTGAGATTCTTACCTAATAGCGTCATTGAGCGATTCATACAGGCCAGAGCTCCGAGGGACCCCCGGGATCGCGAGCCGCTTGAAACGGTAAATCTCAGCGTCAAGCGATACGCATCTCGATTAGCATCGGCCTATGGAGGAATGCTATCCTGGTTCCGTTCGGAGACGCGGTCTCGGAGAGTGGAGAACGATTTCGATTTTATTGGCGATTTAAATAAGGAGGAGCGTATCAAGGCGCATTGGGATTACCTGAATCGGCAATTGGAAACGCTTGGTGGAGTCGATCGAGTTCTCTTTTCCTATCTGCCTGTCGATATGGAGCTCAAGTTGAAGGGCGAGTTGGAGGATGTAGCTATTGCTCCAAAGATCGACTCCGAGCAAATGGCTAAACGACTTGAGGATCTTTTGGATACGGATACTTATGCGTCCTTTGTCGGTTTGGATGAAGAAACCTATGCTTGGACAGAAGAAGAGAAATCGATCATTGTCGATCGAGGAACTTCGCTATTCCATGAGCTTGAAGAAGCGGTTATTGTAGAAATTCTCAAACGCTACGAAAAAGCTCCTCGAGATCTCGGTTTGCTGGCGACCGGCGCGTTGTCTGAGGACGATGCTGTTGCTGAAATGGAAAAGCGCATAATCGAGCTGGCAAAATCAGTTCTCGCGGAGAAAAGCGATAGCGCTCGCATTCGTGGCAAGGTGGATAAAGCGTTAGTTGAAGTAATTGATTTTCAGTACGAACACGAGACCCGGTTAGCGGCTGCCAAAGCGCTCAACGACAAAACCGGCTCTTTTCCGGCTTGGGCTAAGGAAGCGAAGGAAAAACTGCATGAACAGCTGAAGAAGGCGGTTGAAGAGGCATTGAATATCGGCCACTTCAAGAATTTTGAGGACGGCCTGCTCTCGCGTTCACTGAGAGAATGGTACCTAAAGCAACAGGAGATTCTCAAGTTGCTGCCACCAGCAAAAAAGGCTCCCAGCAACGGCAAGAGTAGTTGATTGTCAGTATTGGCGTTGCGAGGGGTAGGGTTACGCGAGAGGCCCCTCTGCAACTTGCCGAGTGGGACACGCATTCAATGGAAGACGGTAGCGGGTGAATAACCGATACAAAAAGTTATCTGTTTGTTCTCGCCTCGAAAGCGCGATCTTTCGATAAGCCTGGTTCCAATGAATTCAGCCGAAGAAACGAGCACAGACTTACTTGAAGAAATCCTGGAGTTGGCAAGATCGCTGGCTATCACCGCAGGTAAGCGGGCTCTCGAGATGAGGGAGAGTGGTTTGTTAACTCAGGATTACAAGCAGAGCGTCGAGCTAGTGACTTCAGCGGACCTAGCAGTAAGCCAACTGATCGAGAAAGGGATAAGAACTCGGTATCCAAACCACGCTTTTTTTACTGAGGAGTCTGAAGGAGCTGCCGAGCGTAGGCCGGATTTGCTTGAGCCAACTTGGATCATAGATCCCATCGATGGTACGGTAGGATACGCTCGTGGACATTTTCAATTCTGCATTTCCATCGCGTTTTGCATGAAAGGAAAGATTCAAGTGGGCGTTGTCTATTGTCCGGCTCTAGATGAGCTTTTCACTTCGACCAAGGGGAATGGAGCATTCTTGAATGAAAAGCCAATCCGGGTGAGCTCCACCGAGAATCTCCAAAATTCGTTAGTGGCTACGGGATTTCCTCATGGTTGGGATGGTATCGACCGGCTAGTGTCGAGATTGGGAGAAGTTCGGAGGCGATGCCGGGATGTTAGGCGGTCCGGGTCGGCTGCATTTGATCTAGTTTGGGTCGCGTGTGGAAGAATTGACGCCTATTACGAAGAGGATACCAAGGCTTGGGATATCAGCGCTGGAAAGCTGATAGCTATTGAAGCGGGCGCTGAATACGGTTTTTTCGACGACAACTTAAAGAATGAGTTGTCAGAGATCCGTGGATACGCAACGTTAACGGCGAATCCATCCGTATTCCCGGAATTAATGGCGATACTCGATACAAGATCTCGCGAGGACTAATACCACATGCAAAAATGTTTGATAGGATAGTGCATGCTCTAGCGGGAGCAGCGCAAGGCGGCGCGGCGCTTGCGACACGGGTGTCGGATGCGACACGCTAACACTGCGAACTCCCGCTAGAGCCGCATCCTGCGACGGGTTCGAGAGGGGCTTGGGCTGCGTTGTTTGTTTCCACCGTGCTCGAGCACGCTTGGAAACAAGCCGCCTTGACCAAGCCCCTCTCGATTCCCGCTATCCTACCAAACCTTTTTGCATGTGGTATAATACGACATGCAAAAAGGTTTGGGTAAGCGGTTCTGCCCAGTCGATTCGCTAAAGATTGGCGACTCGTTCTTTCAACGCTTGATAAACGTTTTCGGGAACGAATTCGCTAACATCGGCTCCGTACTCGGCAACCTGCTTTACTAGAGTGGAGCTCGTATAGTTGTATCCCTCTTTCGTCATAACGAGAATCGTCTCGATATCGGGCCCCAAGTGCCGATTCATATTGGCCATTTGAAACTCGAATTCGAAATCCGAAACGGCGCGCAAGCCGCGAATAATCACGGACGCTCCCTGTTCCTTGGCGAAATCGATTAGAAGACCTTGGAAAACCATTGCTTTCGCGGTAGGGAAGCGTTCGAGGTTTTCATTGACCAATTGTAGACGTTTTTCCGCCGAGAAGAAGGGATCTTTGCCTCTGTTTTCGGCGATGGCTATGATTACTCGGTCAAAGATTCTGCAGGCCCGCTCAAGCACGTCGAGATGGCCATGAGTGATGGGATCGAAGGTTCCCGGGTAGATGCAGACTTTCATAAACCGAATCGGAGGAAAGCGACGGCGACCTGATTTGCAACGAAATGTTTACAACATGGGTTGCTTGCGGCTCGAGAGCTTTACTTTAATCGATCGAGACTTTTGAGTGCCGGGGAATGAATTTGCCGAATGTACTCACGCTTTCCCGGATACCGTTGATGTTCGCGATAGTCTGGCTAATGAAAGAGAGTTTCGTAGGAGCGGCGACCGCAGCCTTCATTCTCTTCGTCATAGCTGGGCTGACCGACTGGCTCGACGGTTATGTCGCTCGCAAGCGGGGTATCGTTTCCAATTTCGGCATTCTCATGGATGCCTTAACAGACAAGATTCTGATGCTGGGATTGATGATTGCCCTAGTGGACATTGGCCGGGTGCACATTTTTCTGGTTTTGCTGATTCTTGGTCGAGAGTTCATGATTACAGGCATGCGTCTAGTGGCAGCTACGAAAGGAGTCGTGGTTGCGGCAGAGAGTTCAGGTAAGCAAAAAACGGTGACGCAGATCCTGGCGGTAGGCGCCTTCTTGCTCGAGTCCGTATTCAGGTTCGATTTTGGAGGAGGAGAAGGGAGCTGGATGCATCAGACTGCCGAGATCCTTAACTGGCTGGGGCTGATACTCTTCGGCTTGTGCGTTTTTATGACTCTGTATTCGGGGGTAAAATACTTCAAGAAGTACGGGGAACTCGTGTTTTTCGAGGGAGGTGAATCCGAAAAATGATGCGCAACCCCCGGTGGGCTCGTTATTGGCCAACGCATGTCGTGCTCAGGATTGCTACGCTAGGCAACCTTGGCAGCCTCAAAGCTCCGGGCACCTGGGGATCCGCAGCTGGCGTTCTCTTGTATGTCGTCCTCTTTTACCAGCTGAACGGTATATTTGGAATGCTATTTATTCTGGGAGCATGCTATTTCGCTATCGGCATATGCGGCGAGGCGGAAAAGCGAATGAAGAAGGTGGATCCCGGGGAGATCGTCCTCGACGAGGTAGTGGCCATGCCGATCTGCTATTTGGGACTGAAGCCATTCATGGCGGAGGGGCACACTCCACTGATTCTAGTATCCGGATTTGTTGTGTTTCGGATTTTCGACATCCTTAAACCATTTGGGATTAAGCGACTGCAGCGATACTATGGCGGTTTTGGCGTCGTGATTGACGATGTCGTTGCCGCTATCGCCACCTGCCTCGTTCTTAACCTAGGTCGAAGACTCTGGCTGGGATTCTAGTAAGCCTGGACAGGAGAAGGAGAACCAAGATTTTGGGTGGCCTAAAACTTGGCAAATGGACCTAGCAAGTTACGGGGAGCCAGTAAAATGCATAAGGTTATACATTTTACTGGCAGTTTTTGGATATTGTGGGGTCGCTTTATCCAAGCTTCGGTTTTGGGCTTTACGGGCTAGCTGGATTCTGCGTTTGGGCGCTTGCGCGCCTTCAAGAATATTGTCAGCCCCACGATTGCCATTACGATGGAAAGCGTTGTTCCCCGGCTCATGCCAAGGCTCAGAGCAGCATCTGGCTCTCTAAACTGCTCTCCGATAATCCTCAATACAGAGTAGCCAAATAAAAACTCGCCTACCAAAGATCCTGGATGCTGCTTCAATACCGGACTCTTCCAGATTCGAAATTGAGAATAGGCAAGGAGGACGAATCCCTCCAGAAATGCTTCGTAGAGTTGTGATGGATGTCGAGGAAGCGTGCCACCATCAGGAGCTGTGGAAAATAAAACGGCCCAAGATACGTGGCTTACCTTTCCCCAGAGCTCGCCATTGAGGAAATTGGCAATTCGGCCAAGTAGCAGCCCCGCTGGAGCTAGCGAGCAGACAATATCCGCTGTCAGCCAAAAGGACTCCTTGTTTTTGCGAGCGATGTACCACGTAGCGGCGGCTACTCCGATAAAGCCTCCGTGACTGGCCATGCCGCCTTCCCAGACAAAGAATATTTTCCAAGGCTCGGATAAAATCAAATGAGGCGTGTAGAATAGGAAATAGCCTACTCGCCCTCCGGCGATGACTCCGACTATCAGGGCGATTAAGAGATCGGTCTGTTGATTCGGATCGTAAGGGGAACGTCCGCCTTTGTAGTAGCGATTTAGAAGCCAGGCCCCAATCAAAAAGCCAAGAATGTAAGCGAGGCCGTAGTAACGTATCCCGAAGTCTTCGGTGAACTCTATTAGGAAGGGCGTGGGCTTATGTTCCCAGTAATCCATCACGAATTGTCGTCTTTTTGAGAATGATGATGGGCGAGGGGATCGTTCTCGATACTGTTCTCGTTGCGAGCGAGCTCTCGCATGTCGATCGCCATATCGTCCTTTTCAAAAATTTCCTGCCCAAGGATGGATTCCATAATATCCTCCATCGTCACCACGCCTGCTAGAGATCCGAATTCATCGACTACGGCGAGAAGCTGCTGTTGGGTTTTCAGCATCTTTTGCAATGCGTTGTATGCGCTGACTGTCTCCGGTACAAAGTGGATATCGTCCATGATGTCGGAAAGCTTCACTTCATCATGGTCATCAGCCATCTGCTTGAGAAGGTCGCGGCGCCGGGCGATACCGACAACGTCGTCTAGCTCCTCTTCATAAACCGGGATTCTTGCGAATGGTATGTGTGGCCATTTATTGAATACCTCGCCTATTGTTAGCGATTTTTCCATGGCGTTGACGACCACGCGAGGAGTCATGATTTCGCTAACAAGAACGTTATCCAGTTTCAAAGCGTTGGTCACCATGTCCGATTCGCTGGAAGTTAGGCTGCCTTCTTTAGCTCCCTTTTCGGCGAGGAGAATGATTTCCTTTTCGTCGGCGTCCGGGTCCTGCATTTGTTCCTCTTTGACCACAAGCCGAACTGAAAGGTTGGTCAGGTAGGTAATTGGGGACATTAGGTACTTTAAGAACACCAAGGGTCCCACCACCCATGGATGCAGTTGGGTTCGGTAAACGACTCCCAGGTTTTTGGGTATGACTTCGGAAAAAACCAGGACCCCTAACGTCATTCCTCCCGTAATAATGCCGACTATCGCGTTGCCCCACATGATCACCGCGAGCCCGCTTACTAGGGCCGTGCCAGCGGTATTAGCAATCGTGTTCAGCGTGAGAATGGCTGAAATCGTATTGGAGAGATCCAGCCTCAGTCTCTCGAGCTTTTCCCCTTTGCGAGGACGACGCTTCTTCAGCGATTCAACCTCGGCGACGGTTGTGCTCAGGATCAGAGCCTCCATCATAGAGCAGTAGAAAGAAGCGCCGATCGTAAATGCGACGGCTCCTGTGAAAGCTAGCAGCATTGGGATTTAGGTGACCGAAGATGGCCGCTAGCTTGCGCGCGAGAGGCGAAAATCGTTTTCGCCAGTTGGTAGCTGAAGTGACAGCGTCGTCGTAGACTCATCAAATTGATCTAACCACGGTTATGGCTAGAGAGACAAAAGGCAAGCGCTCAAAAACGCACGGAGCGTTTGCCCGCCTTGAAAGTGCTCCCCTGCTTGGTAGTTATTCGCTTAGCGACTTGATCCGTCTCTCCTTAGCGGATAGTGGGTTAGCGTGAGTTACATTCTATCCCTCGATCAAGGTACGACGAGCTCGCGAGCTATCCTTTTCGACAAGGAAGCTCAGATTGCTGGCGTCGGACAAAACGAATTTCCACAGATTTTTCCCCAGCCTGGTTGGGTAGAACATGATGCGGAGAAAATTTGGGAGACGCAGCGTCAATCGATTGAAGCGGCATTGAAAAGCGCTTCAGCCAATTGGAGCGATGTCGAAGCGATCGGTATTACGAATCAACGAGAGACGGTCGTTGTTTGGAATCGCGAGACTGGAAAACCCATATCGAATGCGATCGTTTGGCAGGATAGGCGAACAGCATCTTTTTGCGAGAACCTAAAGACTGAGGGCAAGGAAGAGTGGATACAGTCGAAAACCGGTTTGCTTCTTGATCCATATTTTTCGGCGACGAAGATAAAATGGATCCTGGACGAAACTCCGGGGGCGAGAGAGCTCGCGAAAACCGGGAGTTTGGCTGTTGGAACAATGGATACCTGGTTGATCTGGAATCTTACCGAGGGAAGATCGCATATAACCGATGTGTCGAACGCTAGTAGAACACTGCTCATGGATTTGAGGTCCCTTCAATGGGATGAGGACCTGCTAGAGCTATTTGAAATACCACCCCCATTGCTCCCAGAAATAGTCGATTCAAGTGGTTCTCTGGCTACGTCCTCGAAGAATATAACGAGCGAACCAATACCGATATCAGGTATTGCAGGCGACCAGCAGGCAGCGCTTTTTGGGCAAGTTTGTTTTGAGCCAGGAATGGCGAAGAATACTTATGGAACCGGTTGCTTTCTTTTGATGAATGTCGGAGAGAACGCGACGCTTTCCCGCAATCGCCTGCTTTCAACAGTCGCTTGGAGAATTGCAGGAAAGACAGAATACGCTTTCGAGGGCAGCGTTTTCATTGGAGGGGCGTTGGTGCAGTGGTTGCGAGACGAGCTAAAAATAATCGATTCCGCAGCAGACGTAGAAGCACTGGCGAATCAGGTGGAAGATTCAGGGGGTGTCACGATTGTACCCGCGTTTTCAGGCTTGGGGGCTCCTTATTGGGATCCCTATGCTCGGGGAGCTATCTTTGGCCTGACGCGTGGAAGTTCTCGGTCTCATATCGCCCGCGCGGCGTTGGAAGGGATAGCGTCGCAGGTCTCCGATATAGCTGAGGCGATGGAAGATGATTCTGGACGGAAAATGGAATCGCTTCAGGTCGATGGTGGAGCTTCTGCCAATGCGCTGCTCATGCAAATGCAGTCGGATTTACTGGGCTCTCCGGTTCGCTGTTCTGCGATTGCGGAAACAACGGCATTGGGGGCTGCGTTTCTGGCGGGATTGGCTGTGGGATTTTGGAAGTCGAAGTCAGAGTTGTCCTCTCTCTGGGAAGAGCGCTGTCGATACGAGCCGGAAGTGGAAGAGGCGATTCGAGAAGAGAAGCGTCGCGTTTGGAAAGATAGTGTCGAGCGTACGAAAGGTTACGCGCGAGACTAGCGTTGCTGTTCGGAGTTGCTTTTGGCGAAAGTCGCTCCGATAAACCCGACCATGGCGCAACAAGTGATAGGATTTCATTTCACCCTGAAGAATAAAGCGGGTGACGTGCTAGATAGAACTCCACCGGAGACTCCCTTGTCATTCTTGGAGGGTTCGGGCGCGATAATCGAGGGTTTGGAAGAAAAGCTGTCGAAGATGTCTGAAGGCGACACGGCGGAAGTGATTGTTCGCCCGGAGAAGGGATATGGCTTTCGGGACGAATCTCAAGTCGATGTCGTGAGCAAGTCTAGGCTTCCCGCAGACGAGATAAAAGTCGGTGATTTTTTTCAGGCTGGCTCAGACCAGCACGCTCCGGTTGTCCAAGTAGTTGAGGTCGATGGAGATGATGTCACTCTGGATGCCAATCACCCTCTAGCCGGAGAAGATCTATTCTTCGATGTAGAAGTCGTGGAAAAGCGCGCTGCCACTCCGGAAGAAATTTCTCACGGACATGTCCACAGCCAAGGTGGTTGTTGTGGGGGAGGTGGCAACGGCGGATGCGGTTGCCACTAGGAGAAGACTAGAGGGCCTTTCCTGCTCGATGGACGGTCGATTGAACGTCTAGTATTACTCGAAGTCGATTAGCTCGACATCGAAAACGAGAGTTGCATTAGGTGGAATCGATCCACCTGCTCCGCGGGAGCCGTATCCAAGCTTTGAGGGAATGATGAGCGTTCGCTTTTCGCCCTTTTTCATCGATTGAAAGGCCTCGTCCCAGCCTTTGATTACTCTTCCGAGTCCTACTTGAAAAGAGAAAGGCTCCCCACGATCATAGGAGCTATCGAACTTCGTCCCATTTAGTAGAGTCCCTTTGTAGTGGGCGGTTATCGAATCGCCTGTCTTTGGAGTACTGCTACCCGAGCCTTCCTCGGTGACAATGTAGTGGAGTCCGGACGTCGTGCTTTGGGCTTCGGGATAGGCCTGCCGAATTCGAGCGATCTCGGGATCTTTAATCAGCAAATCGACAGTGGTTTCCAAGTTCTCGACACGGTTTTCTAATTCTGAATCGCTTCGACTGGAATCGACCGTTTCGGATGACTGTCGAGAGCAGCCTGCTAGAACGAGGGCGGAAATAGTTGCGGTTGAAATCAATCTGAGGATGGCCATTGGTCTAAGGTTTTTTGAATGAAACGTAGATCTTGCCATGGGTGTGTCCAGCCTAGATCGTGGGATTGCGAATGGAAGCGATGGAGTTAGGCTTTATCGAGAAGCGGATCAAGGAAGAAGAAATCGTCTTTTGCCGTAGGAAAAACGCTAGACGCTACATTGCCAGTCTTGATCGCCATGGCCGGATACGTGTGACGATTCCTCAGGAAGGTAGCCGCCGCGAAGCCTTAAAGTTCGTTCGCGAGAATAGCGCCTGGCTTAGGGAGCAACAGCTAAAGCACGGAGAGCTGGTTGAAAAAGGCAGATTGAAGCATGGCGATACGATTTGGTATCGAGGCGATAGGCATATTTTGGAAGTATCTAAAGATTGGGGACGACCGGTCCTCAAAGTTGCGGATCAGCGGATTTTCTTGGCTGATGAGAACATAGATCTATCGCGCCCATTAGGTCAGCGATTTCGTACGCTGGCTAAGCGGGAGCTGCCTGAGAGAACGAGCGCCCTGGCTTGCCGTTTAGAAGTATCACACTCTAAAGTGAGCATTCGCGATCAACGGACGCGATGGGGTTCCTGCTCTTCTTCGGGAGTGATATCCTTGAACTGGCGGCTCATCATGACTCCAAGCGCTGTGGTTGACTACATCATCATTCACGAATTGATGCATTTGCTCGAGATGAATCACTCTCGTCGGTTTTGGAGCCTCGTGGAAGCGGCCTGTCCAGAATACCGGGCTTCGGAAAATTGGCTCAAAGCCAATCATTCTGAATTGGGCTGGGGCTGAGTCGGTTCTATGTAGTTTCTTGTAGCCGCGACGCTTTTTCTTTTTCGGGTAAAAGCCTCGAAGCTGTTGACGTGTCGCAATTCGAAAAACGAAGACGTTCGGCCATTTCGAAAGAATAGAACAGGCATCCTGCCTGTTTTCAGAGATTAGATCACAGGCAGTAAGCCTATGCTCCCTTTTGCGGGCGCCCGGCTCGTGCCGCCGTAGCGAATCCACGTAGGCGTGAGATCGCCCGCCACCCTCTAAAATACGCAGGTTTTCAGGCTGGAACGCTCAAGGAGGTATTCGTCGAGGCTAACCATGGCTTCA
The DNA here is from genome assembly GCA_002694885.1 of Opitutaceae bacterium. Lineage (GTDB taxonomy): Bacteria > Verrucomicrobiota > Verrucomicrobiia > Opitutales > Opitutaceae > Pelagisphaera. The sequence goes on from NZNM01000114.1 coordinate 50,359, forward strand.
GAGACGACCCGCGGCATATAGTCGCCATTTTCGAGACGTTTCTGACAGTGCAGAATGATGTCGAGAATGGGGTCGAATTCGACTCCTGCGTGGCGAGGATCGTCCATCTGCTCCTTGATGTAGGATTCGAGATCTTTGATGGTCAGTCGCGTGTCGATGCTTGTTGGCATGGTTCCTCCTTCCTTTGGTAACTGAGCGAGAAGACTTTTGAGTCTGCTCATCTATCGGCACTTTTGCCGTTTTCGTTAGCTCTTTGACAGTCAAAGAAAGGTGAAGTTCGTTTTGAAGAGTGTTATGCCGCTCAATTGTCCAAGTGGTATTGTGTTGCGGAAGTATCGAGTGCAGGAGTCGCCAAGCAGATTGGTTCAAGCCTATTGTCTCGACGAATTCCGCAGTTGCGGGAGAAAACAGAAGAGACACCTATTTGACTCGTACAGGCAACAAGCGAGTCGCGAGCGTTGTTCAGCAAGTGACCTTTTTTTAAGGCGATAAGTGGATTTCCAACATCGCTCTCCCACAAATGCGGGATCGCTAGATCCTTCACTCGCTCTGCGGAGTTCAGGAAACAGGTATCCGCTGTACGGATAATAGGTTTGGAATCAAAGTTTTCCCACTCAAGTTGACGCTAGGGCGCAGGCTGCAAGACGCTGTTCACCGCCGTTTCATCTCGGTATCGAATAGGGCTCGGACCGATTTGATTGCGTACTTGGTCACCCGGTTTCCATTGGATCCGCGACCCTTGATCGCCAGGTCTCCAAAATCGTATTCGAATTCCTTATTTCGGGCTTTCGAAGAACTCGTCAATCGAATGATGACGGGTCGTGTAGCTCCATCTGGATTCGCTCGGAAATAGTGGACTTTGGATTTGGGCGTTCCCTTGGTCAAGTCGTAGACTTTGTCTCGGGTGACACCGCCTACCAAGAAGCGTTTGACGAAGGAATCTCCCCGAGGTCCATCGCGGTAGATCATGTCGTAGATCGTATCCTCATCCCCTTTCTTCCAAACGGCAACATGAAGAATGTCCTGCCCCATGTAAACTTTGTCAGCTACTCGAGAAACGCGGAATGTCCCGTCGCCGCAGAAGCAAATGATATCGTCGAGTTGCGTACACTCGCCTATGAGTTCGTCGCGCTTCAGGCTTGTCCCGATGAAACCGTCCTCACGGTTCACGTAAAGCTTCTCTGTTGGAAGGGCAACCTCGGCAGCTTTTATTGTGTCGAAACTCTCAATACGAGTTTTTCGCTCCCGCCCTTTGCCATGCTTTTTGAGGATCTGCTTTAGGTAGGAAACAGTAAAGGCAGTTAAGCGCTTTAGCGAACGCTTAGTTGACAGAATTTCTTCCTCGGTCGCTTTGATGACTTCATCGGCCTTGAATGAATTGTATTTGGAAATTCGTTTGATTCGAATTTCTGTAAGGCGGGCGACATCGTCATCTGTAACCTCCCGTTTTAGCAGCTTCTTGTAAGGCCTCAATCCATTGTGGATCTCAGAGATAACCGCTTCCCAGGTTTCGCATTCTTCGATGCGGCGGTAGATGCGCTTTTCGATGAAGATTCGCTCCAGGGAATCGAAATGCCACTTCTCTTCCAGTTCGCCCAGTTTTATTTCGAGTTCCTGTTTCAGGAGGGCTCGAATATTGTCTGTTGAGCGTTTAAGAATCTCTGTGATGCCGATAAATTCCGGCTGTTCGTCGTGAATGACACAGGCGTTTGGAGAAATGGATACCTGGCAATCAGTGAAGACATAGAGGGCGTCGATGGTGGCGTCCGCGTCTGCCCCAGTGGGCAGAGTGATCAGAATCTCCGCATCCTCGGAGGTGTTGTCCTCGATTTTCTTTATCTTAACTTTCCCCTTGGTGTTCGCGGAAAGGATAGAGTCGATAACGGAAGAGGTGGTTGTTCCGAAAGGAATCTCCTTAATCGACAATTGATACTTTGAAACCTTCTCGAATACCGCCCGGAGCAATAGCCTGCCGCCCTTCAATCCATCATTGTAGTTGGACGCATCCATTACTCCCTTTGTATCGAAGTCTGGATACAGTTCAAAGGGCTTCTTTTGTAGATAGGCGATTGCCGCTTCGACGATCTCGTTGAAATTGTGAGGAAGAATCTTGCAGGCTAGCCCGACTGCAATGCCCTCGCAGCCCTCGGCTAGCAGGAGCGGGAACTTTGCCGGCAAGTGGACAGGTTCCTTGTTTCTCCCATCATAGGAAGATTGCCAGTTTGTCGTTTTCGGATTGAATATGACGTCTCGGGCGAAAGGCGAGAGCCGGGCTTCAATGTATCGTGCCGCGGCTGCTCCATCTCCGGTCAAAGTGTTTCCCCAGTTTCCTTGCGTATCGATTAGCAGATTACGCTGGCCCATCCCTACCATGGCGGCGTAGATACTAGCGTCGCCGTGAGGATGGTACCGCATGCTGTGCCCGACTACATTGGCCACTTTGTTGTAGCGTCCATCATCGAGCTCCTTGAGCGCGTGGAGAATACGTCGTTGAACCGGCTTGAGGCCATCCTCCAGAGCGGGAACAGCCCGGTCGAGGATTACGTAGGAGGCGTATTCGAGGAACCAGTTCTTGTACGAGCGTGCGAGAGGAGCTTTTTCGTTCCCGGAATCGTCGTTGTCGTTGTCGATGGGGACTTTTCCGTTGCCGGATTCCTCGAAGTCGAAGGTCTCTTGATTGTTTTGCTTTTTCCGTTTGCGGGGACTCATTAGCGGACGGACTCGGTGACTGCGTTAGGAAGCGGCTTGAAGGAGTTCTTTGTCGACGTGCAGGTTTTCAATGATGAAACCCTGCCTCTCTGGTGTATTCTTGCCCATGTAAAAGGCGAGAAGATCATCGATATTGTGCAAGTGGCTAATCGTTACCGGCTCGAGTTTCATGTCTGGACCAATGAAGGTCGCAAACTCGTCTGGAGAGGCTTCCCCGAGACCTTTAAAACGCGTGATCTCCACGCCTTTCCCCATTGATTCAACGGCCTTGTCCTTTTCCTTCTCGGAATAGCAATACTTGGTTTCCTTTTTCGTTCTAACCCTGAATAGCGGCGTTTGAAGAATGTAGAGGTGGCCCTGGCGAATCAGGTCTGGGAAGAATTGAAGGAAGAAGGTGATCAGAAGCAATCGGATATGCATGCCGTCGACATCCGCGTCTGTCGCGATTACAACCTTGTTGTATCGTAACGTATCCAAACTTTCCTCGATGTCTAAAGCGCTTTGCAAGCAATTGAATTCATCGTTCTGATACACTATTTTCTTGCTTAGGCCGAATGCGTTGAGTGGTTTTCCTTTTAGGCTGAATACCGCTTGTGTATTAACGTCACGCGTTTTCGTGATAGAACCGCCCGCGGAATCGCCTTCGACAATAAACAAGGTGGATTCATCCGCTTGCTTGTGCTTCGTGTTGAAGTGAGCACGGCAGTCGCGCAGTTTCTTGTTGTGAAGATTGACTTTCTTGGCCTTTTCACGGGCCAGCTTGCGAATGCCGGAAAGCTCTTTGCGCTCTTTCTCGCTGGCGATGATCTTCTGTTGGATGGCTTTCGCTGTCTCCGGATTCTGATGGAGATGCAGATCTAGCTCCTTCTTGATGAAACTGTTGATGAAGTTGCGGATCGTCGGTCCTTTAGGTCCCATATTTTGGGACCCAAGCTTGGTTTTCGTTTGGCTTTCAAAGACCGGCTCCTGAACACGTATAGAGATAGAGGATACTATTGATGTTCTAATGTCGGAAGCATCGTAGTCCTTTTTGAAGAATTCCCGAATTGTTTTGACGATAGCCTCCCGGAAGGCGGCCTGATGCGTGCCTCCCATAGTGGTGTGCTGCCCATTGACGAAGGAAAAATACTCTTCTCCGTAGTGCGTGCCATGAGTCATGGCGACCTCGATATCTTCGCCCTGAAGGTGTATGATTGGGTAGAGGATATCGCCAGAAAGATTGTTCTCCAGCAAATCCTTAAGTCCGTTCTCGGACCTGAACGTCTTGCCATTAAGCGAGAGGGTAAGCCCAGTATTGAGGTAGGCGTAGTTCCAAAGCATGGTTTCGACATATTCTAGCCGATAGTCGAAGGCCTTGAAAATTCCTCTATCTGGAGTGAATTCGACATAAGTGCCGTCCTTTTCTTCGGTCTTGGTCTGCCGGCTCTCAGACTCCAGTTCCCCTTCTTCGAAAATGGCCTGCTTCATTTTGGATTCCCGATAGGATTCCACCATAAAGTAGCTTGAAAGGGCATTGACCGCTTTGGTGCCGACTCCGTTTAAACCGACGCTCTTTTGAAAGGTTTCGCTATCGTATTTGGCTCCTGTATTGATCTTAGAAACACAATCGACCACTTTGCCGAGGGGAATTCCGCGACCGAAATCGCGAATCGCCACTATTTCGTCTCCAATCGTGATGTCGATGCGCTTTCCGTAGCCGCTGGAGTGCTCGTCAATGGAGTTATCAATGATTTCCTTGAGAAGCACATAGATCCCATCGTCCTCTGAAGCTCCGCTCCCTAGTTTACCGATGTACATCCCGGGACGAAGCCGAATGTGTTCCCGGGGGCTAAGTGACTTGATGCTCGATTCAGTGTATTTCTTTGCCGCCATCTCTAGTTCGATAGCAATAACACGCCGCTTTGAAATCAAGCGGTAATCCGGTCAGGTCGCGGGAACAAGGCGTCAGAGAATTCTCTTTACAAAATTTTATCTCCCAGTTGGCTTGCGGTCGCTCTGATTCACTCTCTATTACCTCCTGCACCCTCCTTATGAGCTCTAGCGAACCCGCAACTGAAAAAGCGAAGAATGATCGCGCTCTTCGCTTCTATCGCGACGTTCTTGGCTTAGAGCGCTTGCATTACGGAATGTGGTTGCCGGACGACCCTCTCACGATGGAAGCCTTGCAGGCAGCCCAAAAACGCTACGAGGATTTTCTAATTGAGAGCGTGCCAGATGGTGTTGAGAGTATTCTGGATGTCGGTTGCGGTACGGGCGAGCTTTGCCTGAATCTAAAGAAAAAGGGCTATTCCGTTGAAGGGCTTTCTCCGGATATCAATCAAAAGGCGGTGTTCGCTGAAAAAGTGGATGCTCCTTTCCATTTTACCAAATTCGAAGATTCGAAATTGGATGGTGGATACGATCTCATCATTATGAGCGAATCCTGCCAGTACATTCCCATCGATAAGGTCTTCGAAATTTCGCAAAAGCTTTTGAATCCCGGAGGGCATTTGATGATTTGCGACTATTTCGTCGTTGATCAAGATGCAGGTGAGTTATCCAAAAGCGGTCATGACTATAACGAGTTTTTGCGAGTGGCGGAATTCGGCCCGTTTCAGATCGTTTCGCGGCGAGATATCACTCCAGACATTCGCAAATCTCTAGAAATCGCCAGCGACTGGGCTGACAAGATCCTTCTGGGAGCGGATATTCTCACGGAGAAATTTCGCCAGCGGAATCCATTTCTCTGGAAGATCGCGTGCTGGTTTGGTCGCGGCAAATACGAGAAAGCCATGTCCCAACGCGTGTTGCTGGATGCGGACAAGTTTGCCGCAGCCAAAAAGTACGAGTTCTTTCTCTTTAGGCTAGTCGATTGAGCTGAACGAGTAGCATTCAACACTGGTGCGAATGCTGGGATAAAAAGGGGGTGAACAGGATGCGCTGCGCTGACAGGATCTCGCGTTGAAACGCGAGAGCTTGATTATATTAAAACGTTTTCAATTTAACTCAGACGAATACTCATCATGCTGCCGACGGAACGAGGCATCATGTAGCGAAGCGCATCTTGTAAGAAACAAAACTGCGATTCGCCTAGGCCCGATTCAATTCCTTGGCTCCGATATCGCGGCGCAGGTATTTGGTATCGAACTCAACCTGGTCGCAAATCGCGTAGGCTCGGTCGGCTGCTTCTTGAAGCGTCGACCCAAGGGCGGTGATGCCTAGGACGCGTCCACCATTGGTGACAATTTCCCCATTCTCGTTTTGCTTGGTCCCGGCATGGAAAATCAGTTCATTGTCGCCTAGTTGATCGGGAAAGGATATGGGTAAGCCTTTCGGGTAGCTTCCTGGGTAGCCTTCCGAAGCTAGTACGACCACCATGGCGTATTCGTCTTTCACCTTCACTTCGATCTGATCTAGCTCCCCTTTGGCGGTTGCTAGCATAAGAGCTACAGGATCCGTCTTCAGGCGAGTGATAAGCACTTGAGTTTCGGGATCGCCGAATCGAGTATTGAACTCGAGCACTTTGGGACCGCTCTTAGTCATCATCAAGCCGATGAAAAGAGTGCCTCGATAGTCGATTCCTTCGGCAGCGATTGCATCTACGCTGGGTTTCACAATCTCCGCTTCGATACGTTGCATCATGGCTTCGTCGATCAGATCGGCTGGCGAGTAAGCTCCCATTCCTCCGGTATTGGGGCCTGTGTCGCCTTCGTTGATCTGCTTGTGATCCTGGCTGGTGGGCAAGATCTTGTAGTTCTTACCGGATACAATAGCGTGAATCGACGTTTCTTCTCCGAACAGGCACTCTTCGACGAGCACGTTCTTTCCGCTGTCCCCAAAAGCTCCTCCGTCGATCATTTCCTTCACCGTTTTCCTAGCGGTCTCATGGTCATCGGCTATGATAACGCCCTTTCCGGCTGCCAGCCCATCGGCTTTGATGACTATTGGGTAACTAGCGGTATCCAGATACTCGATGGCGGCTTCGGCATTATCGAACGAGGCGGCCGCGCCCGTCGGGATATTGTATTTGAAAAGCAATTCTTTCGTATGGATTTTGCTGCCTTCGAAACGAGCCCCGTCCGACGTTGGACCATAGGCCAATATGCCAATTTCGTTCAATCGATCCACGAGTCCCAGGCAGAGAGGTACCTCTGGACCTGCGATTACAAAGTCGACGTTCTCGTTTTGGGCCAGTTCCACGAGTCCGTCGATGTCGTTGGCTGCCACGCTAACGCATTGGCAACTTTCCGCCGCCATGCCGGGATTACCCGGAGCGACTATGGTTCGGGCGACCTGCGGGCTATTGACGCAAGCGTGGGCCAAAGTGTGTTCGCGGCCACCTGAACCAACGATAAGTACAATAAGCGATGAATTATCTGCCATGGGTAGATGATTAAGCGAGCGATTGCGCTTTCTTGGCAATAAAAAGATGGTCGCGAGGTGTATTCAGGGTTAGCGCGATGGAAAGTGGCCCGGTCGAGCGCCTATGCGCAGCCACGGCGGCGCTAGCTGAATGCCCACAAAACGTAGGATAGGCTTCCAGCCTGTGATCTAATTCCCGCAAACAGGCAGGATGCCTGTTCTACTTTTTTAAATGGGCGCTCGGCTTGTGCCGCCGTAGTCCCGCGACTGCGCATTGGCGTCAACTTAAGTCAAGGAGCAGAGGTTTCTGCTTCATTGACGAATTGTAGGAGCGGCTTTACGCCGCGATCTCCATAGGGTTAACAATAAAATATCGCCCCGACACATCGGGGCTCCTACGCTCAAACACAACTTAAGTTGACGCCAATGCGCGACTGCGGGATCCCTGTTTTGAAACCTGTTTTTACGCTTTTCTATCCGCTTGCAACTGAGCTCAAGATTTAGAATGTTGGAGGTGTCCTGTTCCATTTTTTCCAAACCTGAATTTCTAGATTTTGCCATGCCGATCTTTAAGCTCCGGCGCCTCGCCCCATTCCTACTTGTCTTGCCAGGCCTCAGCTTGGCTGAGGATTACGATATTCTGCTCAAAGGCGGCCATGTGATCGACGCCAAGAACGACCGCAACGGTGTTTTCGATGTAGCCATCAACGATGATCGAATCGCGGCGGTAGAAAGATCGATCCCTGCTAGCCAAGCGGGCATAGTGGTCGATGCCTCCGGTCTCTACGTGACGCCGGGCCTCATAGACTTGCATGTCCACGTGTTTTGGGGAACCCGGGATGGAAACTATTTGGCCAACAGCTTTAATTCGTTGCCGCCGGATGGATTCACACTCCAGCATGGAGTGACCACGGCAGTCGATGCGGGAGGTCCGGGCTGGCGAAACTTCGAGCTATTCAAAAAGCAAACCATCGATACTTCGAAGACCCGAATAAAGGCATTTCTTAATATCGTCGGGGCCGGCATGGCCGGCGATCCGCAAGAGCAGGATCTCTACGATATGGATGCTAGGCTAACAGCGATGAAAGCGTACGAGTTTCCCGAATACATTGTAGGTATCAAACTGGCTCACTTCAAGGGACCCGATTGGAGGCCCGTCAAACGAGCGGTCGAAGCAGGGCAGTGGGCTAATATTCCGGTCATGATCGATTTTGGTAGGGCTCAGCCGACCCTGTCGATAAAGCGCCTCTTTTTGGAAGAGCTGAATCCCGGCGATCTCTTTACTCACTGTTTTGCCGACGCTTGGGGCCGAGAATCGATTGTCGATAGATCTGGAAAGCTGAAGCCTTTCGTCATGGAAGCTATTGACCGTGGCATCATAATGGATGTGGGTCACGGCGGTGGCAGCTTTCGCTGGAATGTGGCTACTGCTGCTCTGGAACAAGGAATGCGTCCTCAAACTATCAGTACGGATTTGCATACGGGAAGCATCAATGCTGGCATGAAGAATCAGCTCAATGTCATGTCTAAGTTGCTCAATCTTGGAATGAGCTTGGAGGAGGTAGTCGAAGCCTCGACTTGGAATCCGGCTCAAGTGATCAAGATCGAAAAAGAGCTAGGGCATTTGAGTGTGGGGGCTTTGGCCGACGTCGCCGTTTTGCGGAGACGGGAAGGGACTTTTGGATTCATCGATGTGGCCAGGACGCGACTCGATGGCAAGTACTTGCTGGAATGCGAATTGACGATCCTAGACGGGGAAGTGGTTTGGGATCGTAACGGAATGGCCAGCCCTTCCTGGGAAGAAGTTGATATTCCTCCTTCGCCAGGCCGTCCTGAAGTGCAACAATTTATAGATCCACCCAAATGATGAATACAAATATAACTTCAAGCATGCGACTCTTTTTTGCCGTCGCTATTTGCCTTTCTGGAACTGCGCTATTCACCTTCGCTCAAAGCCCTGGGTACGAGGCCAAAGCCAAGGAACTGGGAATCGAGTTCAACACGGCTGCCAAGCCGAACAATCACTTCGTCCCCGCCGTGCAAACGGGAAATCTGGTATTCCTTTCCGGACATGGCCCTCGCAAGCCCGAGGGTGGGGCCGTGCAGGGCAAAGTAGGGAAGGACCTGACGATCGAAGAGGGTTACGAGGCAGCTGGGCTTACCATGATCGCCTTGCTGTCCTCGCTGCGTAATGAGATTGGCAGTCTCGATCGCGTGACCCGTATCGTTAAGGTTCATGGGATGGTGAATTGCCCGCCCGATTTTACTAAGCAACCCGCTGTCATGAATGGAGCCACTGCGGTGTTGACCTCCATATTTGGCGATCTAGGCAAGCCGGCTCGCGCTGCGGTAGGGATGGGTTCATTGCCCAACAATATCGCTGTAGAAATCGAAATGATCGTGGAGATCGCAAACGAGTAGCCATGCTGAGTCGCCGCAAACTTCTCAAACGATTTTCTGGCCTGCCACTAGTTGGAGGCTTCGTTGCTGGAAGCGGTCTTCCCAATCAAGCTGCTGCCGAAGATGAGGAGGAAACGAAAGTCGCGCGCGATTATTTTGGCGAATTGGGGGTGAGGCCCATTATTAACGCGGCTGGAGCCTACACTACGATGACGGCTAGCCTGATGCCCGAGGAAGTTCTGGATGCTCATCGGCAAACGGCTGGTGAATACGTATCCTTGAATGGATTACATGATGCCGTGGGAAAGAAGATTGCCGAGCTCGTTGGATGCGAGGCGGCTATGGTGACGGCTGGAGCTGCCTCGGCGATGACTCTAGCGACCGCGGGAGTGCTAACTGGGTTGGACGAGGACAAAGCCAAGCGGATTCCTGTCGATCTGCGAGGCATGAGGAACGAAGTCATCGTGCAAAAGTCGCATGTCGTTGGATACACCCATGCCATCATCAACTGCGGTGTGAAACTGGTCGTGGTGGAGAGCGAGCGAGAATTGATTAAGGCTATCAATCGCAAGACTGCCATGCTGTACTCTACCGATGCCCACAATTTGGATGGGGCAGTGCAGCACGAGCGGTTCGTCGAGATCGGCAAAGAGTACGGTATTCCCACCTTTAATGATGCAGCGGCGGGGATTCCGCCGAGAGAAAATTTGTGGAAATTCACTAAAATGGGGTACGACCTGGTTGCCATATCGGGTGGCAAGGCTATCCGCGGTCCGCAGAGCGCGGGGCTCTTGTTGGGCAAGAAAGATCTGGTCGCCGCCGCCCGATTTAATGGGCCGCCGACTTCTGATCGCATTGGTCGGGGGATGAAGGTGAATAAGGAAGAAATGGTGGCGATGTGGATCGCGGTGGAACGATTCTTGGAAATCGACTACGAGAAGGAATATGAGAGCTGGAAGATGCAAATCGACTGGTTGAAAGACCAGTTCGCTTCCATCGATGGCTTGAATACAGAGAGCGTCATTCCCCAAAGTCCGAATACAGTCCCGACTCTTGTGCTGACCTTCGAAAAGGGCGCCTTTTCGAAATCCGGATTCGAAGTGAATAAAGCCCTATTGGATGGCGACCCAGCAGTGGCGGTAGCCCGGCCTCGGGAAGATGGATTCAATGTGACCACTTGGATGCTGCAGCCGGAACGTCTCGGCACGGTAGCCTTGCGCGTGAAAGAGGAACTTTTGAAGGCGAAGGTGTGATATTCTAAGTCTTTCGCTCGTCTAAGAGTGTTGAATAGTTCATTGTAGGAGCGGGTTTATCACGCGATTTCTCCTACTTCTATTTTGCCGACCCGCTCCCGCGGCGTGCCGGGCGGCTTTGCCTGAGGCGAATCCAGGGATTTATGTTACGGCCTCTTTAGGGATCACCTTCCCTTTCAATCTAGCAATCGGAGTGCCCTTGATCTACGCGTTGAGTGGCTATCTTTACTGAAGATGTTCGATGTTCGCTTCTCGATGGTATTATCTTGCTGCATAAAATTGAGTTGGCAGTTCGTTGAGTATAAGTATTCGAAAAGGAGACGAAACTATGAAACCAGTATTGTACGTAAAGAATGGCTGCCCTTGGTGCGTGGAAGCGGAAGCTCATCTGAATCAGGTAGGAATTAAATATGAGCGTAAAGAAGTGCGGTCGGATCCCGATGCCATGGATGAGATGGTCAAGCTGTCGGGGCAAACTCTGACGCCGACAATGGATTGGGGAGGCGAAGTCCTGGCGGATTTTGGCGTGGATGAACTAATACCGTTTTTGGCGTCTAGATAAGCGGGGTATCTGCCATTGAGTCGCTCGTCTTCAAACTTATATTCGCGCAGCGAATCCTATTGGCCCTAGCGGAGAAAGGGAGTCCTAGTCACGCGAAGCAGGACGTTGTTAAAATTCCAATAACATCATGCTGGTGTAGCCATCATGTAGATCAGCGAACGCAGTTCGTATCCTGTTAATTCTTCAACATTGCTCGTGTCTCGCTAGTTGCTCCTTCGTCGCAAATAGGTGTCTCTTTGAGACAATAGGTTCGAATGGATTGGAATCTATACGGGGTTTCCAGATTTAGAGTATACCATCAGAGTTGTGCTCAGTAGCGCGGCGCTTTAGCTCCCGTCATATTAAGCTTCCATTCCAGAACGCGGGCTGAAGCGCCGCGCCACTTTAGTCTGTTTTAAACACAAGCTCATGCCCTCGCGAAGCGAGGATCTAGTCGTGCGAAGCGGGACTTTGTTAGTTCAATTCTCTAAAATTTGTTTTGACCTAGAATCGCGACTCTCTTGAGAGCTTTCCTTTTTGGTTCAGGCTTGCTAGGTTCTTGGCGATGTCCCTTTACCCTCTGTTTTCCTCTCGGCTGCTCGGTATCGTTACTACCGCTCTGATTCTCTGTCCGTCACAACCCGCTTTCACCCATCCGGGTCACAATGAACTGGAACCGCCACCACTCGGCTCCCTTTCGGTGGCCAAGGCATTGCTTGAGCGACATCCCTATTTATTGTCCCAGGGAAAACGCAACTGGCTGTTAGGGGAATTGCGAAAGGGGGAGCGACGGGTTGAAGGTGGATTGCCGGAAGCGGAGTTTTTAGAGATGCTGGAATCCATCGATTCCCAAGCGGCTATCGATTTGCAGGATGAGGACCAATTGTCTGTTGATGGAGATCTGCGGTTCGATCTACCTGGCGATCAGGGCGGGGTTCTCTTGCGGGTGTCAAATGGGTCTGGACCGGCGAATTTCGAGGTTTCAGAACTGGATTTGTCTAAACGAGAAAAGACTTTGACGATGCCCGTAGCGGAGCGAGGAGAAACCTGGGCTCTGCTAAGTTTGAGCGGAATTCCGAACGGAGAAACCGTAGTGTACTTGTCTCTCGATTCGGGAACGAAGGAACGGGTTCGCGTTCCGGTTAGGCTCAACGCGCCGGAGATGGGCCGCTTGCAGGTCGATATCCGCTCAGATGATACGGGATTGCCTACTCCAGCCATGGTTCAGCTTGAATGGCAGCTTGATGGCAGTGTTCGGGCTCCTGGCAGCGTTGTGGATTATACGCGGCAATTCGACTCGCAGGCAAGGACGCTAGAACAGATTCAGGGAAGCCGAACAGTGGCCTATCCGGGATTCGAGCCTGGGCATTATTGGATATGCGACGGGCCATTCGATATGGGCCTCCCGCCGGGTGAATGGAAATTGACGATCTTGAGAGGTATTGAGCATATCCCGGTTGTGGATACGATATCCATCGAATCGGGAAAGACCGTTTCGAGATCCTATCGCCCCAAGCGCTGGGTAAAAATGGCCGATCGTGGCTGGTGTTCGGGCGATGACCACGTGCATATGCAGATTCAGAGCGATGCCGATGCTGAGAGAATGCTGGTGTGGGCTCAGGCTGAGGATACCCATTTGGTCAATATTTTGGAGATGGGCGATCATGAACGCACGTTCTTTCAACAAAGAGGGTTTGGTAAGGAAAATAGGATACAGAACGGCGATACCATCCTTGTCCCAGGGCAAGAAGATCCCCGCATCGCCCATTTGGGCCACACCATAGCTCTCAATATCTCTTCGCAGGTCAGAGATACCTCCAAGTACTATTTGCATGATTGGGTATACGACTCGGTTAAATCTGTGGGCGGGCTCCATGGATACGCCCACGTGAATCGCGGACTCTTCGAAATTGAGCGGAATCTAAGTTTGAACATCCCCAAGCAAAAGGTCGATTTCGTGGAGTTGCTGCAGTTTCACTCTTTGGGAACCGATCTATATTATCATTTCCTAAATTTGGGTGAAAAGGTTACCGCGTCTGCGGGTTCCGATGTTCCCTGGGGAGGTACGGTGGGCGAGGTTCGTGTGTACGCATACCTCGGTGACACCCAATTTTCAGCCGATGCTTGGTTTGAGGCCCTAGAACGCGGGCGAACCTTTGTCACCAATGGCCCAATGATCGATTTCGCGATCGACGATGCCTTGCCTGGAGATCAAATCGATTTAGGCGAAGCCAGGAATTCTGTCCGCGTTCGAGCGAGGGCATGGGGGCACGCTAAGCGAGCGCTGATCGAACGATTGGAGATCGTTCAATTGGGAGAGGTGATTCGCAGTTCTGAAAGGAAAGGGAAGAGCTCGGATGAACTCAAATTGGACTTCGAACTCGATCCGGGATCCGGCTGCTGGATCGCTGCTCGAGCATTCGCTAAGGATCGATCTGTCGCTCACACGACTCCTATATATCTCAAGCGGCCGTCGCTGCGGTTTTGGAAACATGAAGAGGTTCCCGAGCTGATTGAGCGAAGCCTTAAGAGCCTTCAAGAATTGGAGGACGTGGCCACCAATATCGAAACGCCGAGCGATATGCCGGCCGAATCGGGGCAGGGGCTGATCGGCGCTTGGCACGGTCGGGCTGATCGCGTTCGTGCCAAAGGTATGGATCGGTATGAGGATACGGAGTCGACCTGGGTAAGTAACCGTCCCAATCGTGGCTATTGGTCGGCCTTTTGGAGAGGAACGCTGACTATTCCAGAGAATCATCTTCCTCCCGACACTATCTATCTGAGCGCTTCTAGCGAAGCGTCGGTTGCCATTGATGGAGATTTGATCGCTCGACTCGACAAGCGTGGCGAAGATTCGGCTTCGGTGGCCCTCGATCGAGGCCGCTCTTACCGAATGGCAATGGAGTATCAGCACCGCCAGGCCCCACTGTCCTATTTGCATCTTTCCATGAGCAGAGAGGGTGGCGCTAGAGAGCCACTCCCAATTGATTGGCTTTCCTTTGCAGAAGACGATTTCCGCCATGCTTATCTCGATTCTATTGGCAGTTTTGAAGAGCAGCGAACGTTGGGAGGCCAGGCCCCTCAACTCGTCGATCGGATTGATGAAGCACGGCAAATCTATGGCGATCTGCTTGGAAAATGGGATGCAGAAAAGTCCTTGCGTTAATTGAAGCTATCCCGACCCAGTGGAGCTGGGGCTCTTTGGGCCAAGAGCTGTGTTCTTTCGGGAAAACCATATGGTAGGGTATACGATTTTAAACTACGAGTTCCGCTGGTCCAAAAAGCTCTAAATGGGGTCGAGATGGATTTTGAGATAGGTTCTTGATTTGATTCTGGTTAAGCGATTGCCATGCGTTGACGCACACGATCGTTCTCTCGCTTGGATTCGAGGTATTTCGCCTCCAGTGATTCGCGAATATTACTGTAGTTGCTATCGTCGTACAAGTTGTTCGATTGTTCAGTATCGTCGATTAGATCGTACAGCTCTCCGTAGTCGCGAGTGTCGTAATGAACGAACTTGTAGCGACCCTCGATGAAGGTCTCCTGCTTGAAGGGTCCTTGGGCAGGACGGAATTCCACCAGGCAATGGTTGCGAACCGACTTCCCAGCATCAGTCCAGGCCGGGATTTGGGAGAGGCCTTGACTAGGTTCGAGCGGCTGCATGCCGGCGGCTTCTAGAAACGAAGCTTCTAGGTCCACTAGTGACTGGAGCGCGGAACTGGTTTGGCCTGGAGTGGCGTTCTTAGGATGGGCTGCAATAAAAGGGATTCGCTGGGCGGCCTCGTAGGTTGGCAGGCCTTTGCCCCATAGACCGTGATCGCCTAAGTAGTCCCCATGGTCGGAGGCGAAAACGATCAAGGTGTCGTCGATGCTTCCATCCGCTTCCAATCGATCGAGGATGCGTCCGATATGCTTATCCATCAACGATACCATGCCATAGTAGACAGCTCGCAGGGAGCGAATATCTTCGGTCCCGAGCTCCGGTCGGATCTTAACGTCGCCCCAGGCTTTTTCCTGCAACTGTGGATCGTCGCCGTAGTATTCTCCTTCGGCCAAGCTGCGGTAGAAATCAGGCAGTTCTTTTAGCTCCGGCCTGTCGATAGGATTCGGCATTTCGGATGGATCGTACATCGATGCCCAGGGTTCCGGGGCCACGTAAGGGTTGTGGGGATCCTGGAAACTGGACCAGAGAAAGAAAGGCTTTCTGGATTCCTGAGCTCGATCGATAGCGGCGATGGAGCGTTCGGCCACCCACGCGGATCCGTGCAACTCCTCGGGTAGGGACCAGGGGCCGAAGTGATCGTAGTCGTGAATATCGAAATAGTCCGATAGTTCGATTCCCTTGGCCCGAAGCCAGGCCCCGTAGTGCATCCCGGAAGCATGGGGCTCCGAGGAATGGCCGATGACCAGTTCGGCCTGTTCGAAGCCGAAGTAGGGTCCTTGCCAATTATCGAAATAGTCTAGGTCGTGGACCTTGGGAGCCGATTCGGGACTGGCGGGATCTTTGCAGGCCTGGAAGTGGGCTTTGCCGATTAGGCTGGTGGCGTATCCCGCCTTGGTGAGCCGGTGAGCGACAGTCGGACCGTAGTCTTCAGGGAGCGAGGTACCGACGTGGAAGCAGCCGTGACGCGAAGGGTATTCGCCGGTTAAAATCGAGCACCGGGAGGGCGTGCAAACGGGATTAACGGTGTAGGCCCGATCGAAGAGAATGCCTCTGTCCGCCAAACGGTCGAGGTTCGGGGTTTTGATAGCGGGATTCAGCCGTCCGAGGCAATCCCAGCGTTGTTGATCGCTGGTGATGAGGAGGATATTCATAGAAACCTATGGCAAAACCTATCTGAGCTGTCCTTGCGAGTGAATTTGCGAAAAGCGGGTGGCGCCCATCGTAGCGCAGTGCTTTAGCCTGCGTTAGTTTGGATTATCGTTTAAAAACGCAGGCTAAAGCACTGCGCTACTGAAACGAGTCGTAGGCACGACACGATGGTAATATAACAACGTCCCGCTTCGCGTGACTAGGAGTCCCTGACTTCGCCAGGGCCAATAGGATTCGCTTGGCGAATACAGGTTCGAACGCTTGTCGGTAGCGATGTTAGAATTCCAATTTCAATAATGGTAGATATCCAATCAGAAGCTTCCTTGCCAGTCTTTGAAGATCCGCTCCAGCCGGGCCACTTGTCGGGGTCGTTTATCAGCGAGATCCGTCGATTCGGAAATATCGTTCTTCAAGTTGAACAATTGCCAGGGGTCCTCTGGGTTTTCCCGAACGATTTTCCAGTCGCCCGCTCTCAAGGCCGCGTGGTCTCTGTAGATGAAAAAGAAAGAGTTGTGTCTGGATCGTTTGCCTTGGGTTAGGATGGGAAGCGGGTCTTGACCATCGAGCTTGACGCCCTCGGGCAAGGAGGCTCCGGCAAGTTTCGCGCAAGCGACGAGCAGATCGGGCGACCAAAAAGGTTCATCGATTACCGTGCCCGCGTCGATATGACCCGGCCATCGTGCCATAGAGGCTACGCGGAGCCCGCCTTCCCAGCAGGTGACTCCTCCGCTGCGGAGCGGATCGTTTATGCCGATGTCTATCCCTTCCCGTCCGAGGCGGAACCCCCCATTGTCGGACATGAAGAAGACGAAGGTGTTTTCGGCTTCTCCGCTAGAGTCCAAAGCGTCGAGAACCTGCCCGATGGCCTTGTCAAGCGCGGTAACCACGGCCGCGTAGCGTTTCCGGTAATCCCGTTCGTCGGGAGACCAGCCGTATTCCTCGAAGGCCCAATCAGGGGCTTGCCAAATGTTGGGTTGACCCGGCTGCTTGTTTCCGGCGGTGGGGAAATGGGGAGCATTGAAAGGAAGATAGCAAAACCAGGGCTCGTCGCTTTGGGATTGGCGTTCGATAAATTCGATGGCGGCATCGGCGAAAATATCAGTCGCGTATTCGCCAATTCGGTACAACTCTTCGGTTCCCTTGTAGAGATCGTGCTCGGTCCGGTAGTTGTGGTTGTAGTAGTCCATGTTTCCGGACGCATGGCCGATGAACTCGTCAAAGCCACGCTCCGTTGGGCGCGAGCCCTCGGCAAAGCCAATGTTCCACTTGCCGAAGCAGGCGGTGGTGTAGGGGGTTGGCACCGATTTTAGAATTTGCGGTATGAGGATTTCCTCGTGATTCAGTCCGATCCCGTAATTCCCCTCTACGCCGGGCAATTGATAGTCGAGGCCATGACGCTGAGGAATACGTCCGGTAAGCAGGCAAGCTCGAGAAACGGTGCAAGTAGGCGAGGCGGTGTAGAAGCTTGTAAGTCGGGCCCCTTCCCGGGCCAGCTCAGTGAGCCGCGGAGCCTTGATTTCCGATTCGGGATTATTAATCTTGAGATCCCCATAGCCCAAGTTGTCGGCGGTAATGATGAGGATGTTGGGAGGCGTGCTTTGTCCTTGGACGGATAGTATCCAGCTACAAATTAGAGAGAGGATTATTGAGCGATTGACGATGGGCATAGGGACTAGTGGGTTCGCATTATCCTAGGTTTACTTTGGGGACGTCAAGGGATAGGAGAGGTCAGGCGAGGTGGTGAATTGGGCGGCGCCCAGGCGCAAGCTATGGTGGCGTACAGAAGGTAGGAGCGGGTTTATCCCGTGAGATATACAGGCGGCCGAACTTGGTTAGACGCAACTCACCATCTTGAGCTTGCCGATGGGGCGGCCGGTCACAAATGGTAGCATAGGCTTCCAGCCTGTGGTCTCATCTTCTGCATACAGGCAGGATGCCTGTTCTACTCTTCGCGGTGTAAAGCTGCTCCTACGGATTAGGGCGTGTCTTTAAATGAGCTCCGGAGAAGGACATAATACCATTTCATAACGGGGACAATTCCCCATGATTCAAAAAGGAGAATCCCATCCTCAAGAAATCCTTTGCCCCTACAACATCAATAGCGCTAGTCAAATTAACATGATAAACCGATATCGCATCTCGTTGCTTTCGATTGCCGCTTTGCTCTGCCTACCAGCGGCCTTTTCTCAAGGGGACAATTCCCATGTTCCAACGCTGGAAGAAAACGCTTCCAAGCCGAATATCCTTTGGATCTATATCGAGGATACGAATGCTTGGATGAGCTGCTATGGCGACAATGTCGCGAAAACGCCGCATATTGATCAGCTAGCGAAAGAGGGCGTTCGATTTGACCGGGCCTATATGCCTTCGGGTGTTTGTTCCCCAACGCGGTCAGCAGTGATCACGGGGATGTATCAGACATCGATCGGAGCTCATGAGCACTACAGTTCCTTCTCGGTCTGGCGAGGCAACGTAATGGAGAATTGGGACCCCAATCACATCGGAGTCAAGACGGTCCCCGAGATTATGCGGACGGCTGGTTACTACACATTCAATGAGGGAAAATTCCACTACAATTTCGTCTTTGATCCCGATGAGCTCTACCATCGTCATGGAGCCAATGGATACAAAGGAGCGAAGAATGGATCAGAGTGGAGCGGACGGAAAGAGGGGCAGCCCTTTTTCGGACAGATCCAGCTCGTAGGTGGCAAATTTCGGGATGCCAA
>NZNM01000115.1 GCA_002694885.1 Opitutaceae bacterium
TAGCCCGTCCGCCAGTGGATCGGAAAACGGCACCCCGATCTCCAGGATATCCACTCCCGAGCGAATCAGAGCCCGGCAAACCTCCAGCGAGGTCGCCGGATTCGGATCGCCAGCGCAAACGTAAGACACGAACGCTGACCGGTTATGCGATTGAGCGTTCTGGAAAGCCCTTTCGATTCGGTTCATCAATCAATGGAACTAGGAACGAGTTCATCAAGGTCAAGATATTGAACCGCAGAACACCCTTGAACTGCCTCCCTGGAAACCCCGTTCGGCAATTCCCTAAAAAGCATTGACAGGGGCTAGCGTCGGTGGAATTTAAAATTCTCCTTTTTCAAAGGATGGTGGCTGTAGCTCAGTTGGTTAGAGCATCGGTTTGTGGTACCGAGGGTCGCGGGTTCAAATCCCGTCAGCCACCCCACTTTCAGGTAGCGGGCGATCTCCGAGCGCCCACAGACTTGATCCTTAAATGGGCGCTCAGAGATCGCCCGCTACCCGGTTACCTCGATGAGACAGCTGGAACGAATTCGGCTGCTTAAGGATAAGCAGCCCTACCATCCCCGAATAGATGCTGAATATTCGACCACCCTACCGTTGTCTGCTTTGCCGTATGCCCTCCAACTCGTCCTCGGGGAGCTGATATTGAGCCCGTAAGCGTTGTAGTTGCCTTTTCAAGGTCTGCTGAACTTCGGGACTGGATTGCCCGTATATGTTCTTCATCTCGTTCGGATCGTTCTTCAAGTCGAAGAGCTCCCAGGCATCGTTGTCCGGATCCGGATAGCGGATGAGTTTATAGCGGCCGTCGGTCACGCCGAAATGCAGCGGCACGCCATGCCCGCCATGCTCGTAGTAGTGGTAATAGTGATACTGGCGCCAATCTCGAGGTGTTTCACCCTTGAAAACAGGAACTAAAGACCGGCCTTGCATATCGTCAGGGATCTCCGCTCCAGCCAGATCTAGAAAGGTTTGGGCGAAATCCAGGTTGGAAACGATATCCGTATTGTTGACCGTCCCCGCTTTGGCCACACCTGGCCATCTGACGAGCAATGGAGTCCGCAATGACTCTTCATACATCCAGCGCTTGTCGAAAAGCCCGTGCTCTCCAAGGTAGAAGCCTTGGTCCGACGAATAGATGACAATGGTGTTTTCAGCCAAACCGCTATCATCGAGATACTCGAGCAGTTCACCCACCCCTTCGTCGACAGCCCGTACGCAGCGTAGATAATTTTTAATGTAGCGCTGATAGTTCCATTTCTTGCGTTCGAAGTCGCTCAGGTTGGCCGCGAGCATGGCTTCGTTGCGGGGTCGGAAATAGTCGTCAAAGGGCTTGAGCTGCTCGGGCGTATGCTTGGACGAATACTTTATCATCAGCCGGAAATCGTTCATTTCTTCCAGCATGCGAGCCCGGTTATGCAAAATCGGTCGAGCCCGCCCCGAGTAGTCGTCGAACAAAGTCGGTGGCTCCGGCATTTCCATATCAGAGAAAACTTGCAAATGTCTCAGAGCCGGCTCCCAACGTCCGTGAGGCGCTTTTTGCTGTGTCATGAGCAGAAACGGCTTGTCCGGGTCGCGTTCGTTTTTCAGCCAGTCTAGGGATCGCTCGGTTATAATGTCGGTGGTGTATCCCACGTGATCGACGTTCTCCCCGTTGGTAATGAGCATCGGGTTATAATACGCTCCCTGCCCTTTCAGGACCTCAAAATGATCGTAGCCCGTCGGAGTCGAGGCGAGATGCCATTTGCCTATGATCGCCGTCTGATAGCCCGCTTGGCGCAGGTATTTAGGAGCCGTCGCTTGGCTCCCGTTGAAGCGGTCTCCGTTTTGGCGAAAGCCATTTAAATGCGAGTGCTTGCCCGTTTGGATGACCGCTCTCGAAGGACCGCAAATAGAATTCGTCACATAGCACTTGCGAAATAGTATGCCTTCATCAGCGATGCGGTCTAAATTTGCGGTCGGGGCAATGTCCGCTAGCATCCCCCCGTAGGCGCTGACCGCTTGAGTGGCGTGATCGTCGGTAAAAATGAAAAGAATGTTCGGCCGTTCGCCGAAAAAACGAGGAAGACAAAAGCTCAACGCGACGATCAGTATCAGGACACTTCTTAGCGCAGATAGGACAGAGAGAAACCTAGATTGCATATTTCAACTCTTTGCGGGGGATCATTCGCCTTGCAAGGCCAGACCTGAACAATTTACCCCCGCTTCGGTCTTGAAAATTCGTCCCCAAGCAACAGCTTCAACCGTGCATGAATCTTCACTTTAGCCCAATCCTATCAATTGCCCTAGCCCTCCTGGCTTCATCCCTCGTCGCTGCCAACGACTGGAAGCCACTCTTCAACGGCGAATCGTTCGATGGCTGGAAGCAGTTGGGTGGACGAGCCAAGTATTCTATCGAAAAGGGGGAAATTGTCGGCCGCAGTGTCG
This sequence comes from Opitutaceae bacterium, assembly GCA_002694885.1. Classification (GTDB taxonomy): domain Bacteria; phylum Verrucomicrobiota; class Verrucomicrobiia; order Opitutales; family Opitutaceae; genus Pelagisphaera. The sequence goes on from NZNM01000115.1 coordinate 2,422, forward strand.
CCGATACGCCCAATTCATTTTTGACGACCGAGAAAAACTATACCGATTTCGTGCTGGAGTTCGAGTTTTGGGTACAGGACGGTCTCAATTCCGGTGTGCAGTTCCGGAGCATGAGCAAGCCGGAATACCGCAACGGCCGCGTACATGGATACCAATACGAGCTCGATACGTCGACTCGGGCTTGGACAGCGGGGATCTACGACGAGGCTAATCGTGGTTGGCTCTATCCCGTTGAATACAATCCATCCGCCCGCTCCCTTTTCAAAAACGAGCAGTGGAATCGAGCTCGCATTGAATGTGTGGGCAATGAAGTGCAAACTTTCCTCAACGGCCGGCAAGTGTCGCACCTTGTCGACGATCGGGCGATTACCGGATTCATAGGATTGCAGGTGCATAGCATCAGAGACGCCTCCCACGCCGGCTATCAGGTTCGATGGCGTAACTTGAGAATCAATACGCAATCACCTAAACTTTCTCGATCCGAAGAGATTTACGTACGCAATATCGCCGCCAACACTCTCAGCAAGGCGGAGCAGGAACGAGGATGGAAGTTCCTCTTTGACGGCAATAGAACCTCAGCCTGGAAAGGCATATCGGATGTGAACCCCTTCAACAATGAAGGGTGGATTGTAGAGAACGGAGCTCTAACCATTCAACCAGGCGGAAAGGGCGGCCAGCTTATCACAAAAAAGACATACGGAGCATTCGAATTGGATTTCGACTTTCGTCTAGCGAAAGGAGCCAATAGCGGTGTTAAATATTTCGTTGTCGATCACGCCGAACCGGGAGAAGAAAAATCCAGGTATTTAGGACTTGAATACCAAGTTCTCGACGACAAGGTTCATCCCGACGGTTCCAAGGGCGTAGTTGGCAATCGCACCACCGCCTCCCTTTACGATCTCATTCCCTCCTATCGGAACGTAAACACGCGAGATGTGCCCCTCCACATCGGAAAGTGGAATCATGGCCGTATCATTTCACGGCCTAATGGAACAATCGAGCACTGGCTCAATGGATTCAAAGTCGTGGAATACGAAAGAGGCACAAACGTTTACGACGCCCTGATCGCCCACAGCAAATATGCGGATATCGAAAATTTCGGTTTATCCCAGAAAGGGCATATTCTCCTCCAGGATCACAACGACCTCGTCAGCTATCGAAGCATCAAGATTCGCGAACTTTAAGCGGGCGAATGCTGAACCAAAAAAGTAGCGTAGGCATCCTGTCTGTACGCAAAGACCAAGATAACAGGCTGAAAGCCTCCGCTACCTTTCCCGCTCCTGCAGATTCGCGGCTTCGATGAGGGCTTTGACTTTCGATCTGGATGTCTCCCCAATCTCTTGAACGCCAGAGTACGCATGCAGTGAAAGGGGACCGGAATATCGGCCTAGCGAACTGACTATCTCTGTGGCGTTGCCTGGTCCAACACTTCCCCCGACTACGATCTCGATCCTCCCATCTACCTTCGCCACCAAAGTCTTGAGGGCATCGACGCCCTCCAAGGCGCCACCCGGGAGACCCCATGTAACGCCACTTGTGAGAAGTCTATCCACTCCGAAATCGATCAGAACCTCTAACCCTTCCAAACGATCCTTCAAAACATCGAAAGCCCTATGGAATGTGGTCAAGACTCCTACAGATCGGCACCTTTGCACCACCCGTTCGAGACCCTCCTCGTCTATAAGACCCTTTTCATCGATAGCTCCAAATACCACACCATCCGCGCCTTCCGCAGCGGCCGAGGCTATGTTCGCCTCCATTTTCTGGTATTCAGTTTCCGAATAAACAAAATTGCCAGCTCGAGGGCGGATCATAACCATCAATCCTTTTCGCGAGAAGGCAGTCCGGGCGGCAGCGATGCTTTGAACTGAAGGCGTGAGCCCATCATCCTCCATAGATGCGCACAACTCTATGGTATCGGCCCCACCTTCGTAGGCTTCTCGGGCATTCACCATCGCTTGATCGGGACGATCGCCACTAATGCAGGCTTCAACTTTAACCATGAGCTTGTTTTTCCATCTTGAAATGAGGAATCGTCACTTCCTCGAATGATTCACCTACAAGTTCATAACCCTGCTTTCTATAAAATCCAATCGCGGTATCTCGAGCATGAAGATAGTACCTGCGCGCCCCATGACTCGCTAACCGGTTTTCAGCCTCGCCTAACAAACGGGCCCCGAGACCTCGTCTTTGCCAATCCTTGTCTACCGCCATTTGCTTGAGTTGGAACAGTCCGCCACCAATAGGAACTCCAACTAGGCAAGCCATACATTCTCCAGATGTAGAACAAAATATCCCGAAGTGATAATACTCCAACTCCACCATCAGATCCTCGTCGTATAGACTCAAACCAAGTGGCGCTCTCAGCAACTCATCACGCAATAGGCATTCACGATCGTACTCCGGCGAACCGTGCACAATGTCTACGACTGGGTAGCTCATGTGATCGTTGAGGTTCAGCATTCTTGAAGGGCTGTCGCTTGCGGCATGCCGCGAATTTCTAAGCCCTGCTACAATCGCGGTACGCCGCAAGCGGACACCCGAGAATTCTGTTTCGCAATCACGCTTTCGCTGCGGAAACGACGGATGCAGCAGTTATCCCAAGCTCTTCCATCACGATATTGCCCGGCGCGCTGATACCAAAGCGATCGATACCGATGACCTTTCCCTCAAGTCCAACGTACTTGTGCCAAAGACCGGATACGCCCGCTTCGATAGCAATTCGCTTTGGGCAAGCGGAAGGCAGTACGCTTTCGCGATAGGTATCGTCCTGTTCATCGAATCGTTTCATCGAAGGCATCGAAACCACTCGGGCCCCCGCGCCCAATTCGTCAGCAGCAGCCACCGCATGTTGCACTTCTGACCCCGAAGCGATAATGATCGTCTCTAATTCAGCCGTCTCCCGCTTGATGACGTATCCGCCTTTCAGGACGCCCTGTCGGCGTTCATCTGCCGAGGCGGTATTGATATTCGGAATACCTTGGCGAGTTAAAGACAACACCGTTGGGCCCGACTGGCGCTCCATAGCAGCCACGAACGCGCCAGCGGTCTCTTCCGTATCGCAGGGTCGGATCACATCTAGATTCGGTATCACCCGCAAACCCGAAACCGTTTCCACCGGTTGGTGGGTTGGCCCGTCCTCACCCACTCCAACCGAGTCGTGCGTGAAAATATAGACTACTGGCAATCCAGCCAACGAAGCTAATCGAATCGACGGTCTTAGGTAGTCGGCAAAAACCATAAACGTCGCTCCCGACGCTCGCCAGACACCATCGTACGCAACCCCATTGAGCAGAGCTCCCATGGCGTGTTCGCGAATGCCGAACAACACGTTGCGGCCCGATTCATTGCCTGGAAGGAAGTCGCCAGCATCTTTGATGTAATTCTTGGTCGATCCGTGCAGGTCCGCCGAACCGCTGATTAATTCAGGACGGGCCGCGGCAACCGGTTGCAAAACATTGGAGCCAGCAACCCGAGTCGCGAGTTTCGCATCCGCTTCCGATTCCGGTATCAACGAGAGAAGATCATCGGCATCCACCGGCGCTGCAGCGCCAGCCTCCAAACGGGCGGCAAGATCCGGATTGGCCTCAGACCAAGCATCATAGGTCGATTTCCACGTATTGTAATTTTCTATACGCTTATTCTTCAGTTCACTAAAATAGGCTTTGACGTCGTCCGATACATGAAACCGCTCTTCAGGGAGCCCTAAGCGCTCCCGCGCGTTTTCGGAATGCTTAATAGCTCCACTCTCTCCATGACCTGCGCTCGTGCCAGCCACTTCCTCGATACTTCGAGCGATTTCTGTCTTGGCAATTATCAACTGCGGTTTGCCTGTCGCTGACTTGGCCGCCGAGAACGCTTGGGCGATTGCATCAAAATCGTGCCCATCGATCGTGACGACATCCCAGCCTAGAGCTACGTAACGCTTGGCCGTGTCCTCGCTTTGCGATTTATCGGCCATCGCATCCAATGTCACATCGTTGCTATCATAGATGACGATTAGATTATCCAGCTTGAGATGACCGGCCAAAGAGGATGCCTCATGTGCCACACCTTCTTGGATACATCCATCGCCCGCAAGAACGACGATATGGTTATCGAGTATAGTGTGCTCTTCGGTGTTGAAGGCAGCAGCAGCCATTTTCTGGGAAACGGCAAATCCTACCGCGTTTCCGACGCCTTGACCGAGAGGTCCTGTTGTGCTTTCAACGCCCGCTGTTTCGCCAAACTCCGGGTGTCCAGGAGTATGGCTCCCGAGTTGCCTGAAATTCTTAAGTTCATCCAAACTTAAATCGAAACCGGCCAAATGCAGCCAACTGTAGAGAAACATGCTGCCGTGCCCTGCTGACAATACGAAGCGATCCCGATTGAGCCATCGCGGCTCGTCTGGATTTACATCGAGTTCGCTCCCGTAGAGAGTCGCTCCTATTTCAGCAGCGCCCAAGGGCAATCCAACGTGTCCCGACTTGCAGGCATGGACGGCGTCGATCGCCAGACCTCGGGCTTCATTTGCGGCTTTTTGGAGGATGTCTTTATTCATTCGAGTTATGGGAATATAAATAGTGTGAGTTGGCGGCAGACACCTCAATTGAGGGCTCTCCAAGCCTCAAGAGCAAAATGGATCGCTTTCGCCCTATTTGAACCCGCTTCTGTAATACTGCATCCCATCAACCATAGGATCTATCGATGCAGGAAGCTCGCTTGCGAGCGATTGCGACTACTGAGATGGACCTTCATTGATTCGCTCGCAAGCGAGCTTCCTATAAGGCAAACGACTTAAATTGACGCGATCCACCTTTTTGCAGTGCCTTTGAGGGTGGAACGCGATCCCGCGACTGCGGGAGCGCGTTTATTTACGCGGAATTGTGGTCGCTCGGAGATCGACCGCTACGAACACCCTAAAACGATCGAAGCCGCTTCAAATTGAAGCGGCTTTGAGATCAAAATAATGAAGCGAGAAATTCTCGCGGATTTTCAGTGCCCTTTGGCCAAGCGCTTTTCTTTCACTTGCATGGCCTTTTTGCCAACCAAGTTGCGGAGGTAGTACATGCGAGCGCGCATGGTTTTGGACTCTTTTTCCACCTCGATCTTGGACACGTTTGGACTATGGATTGGAAAGACTTTTTCAACGCCTTCCCCATAAGAAATCCGGCGAACTGTGAACGTTTCCTGGATCCCCGATCCTTTGCGGGCAATCACAATACCGGCGAAAATCTGTACTCTGCGCTTGTCTCCTTCACGCACGAGGGCATGTACCTTGACGCCGTCGCCTACTTTGAAGTTGGGCACTTCCGCCTTCAGTTGATCCTTGGTAAGTTCACTAACAATCTGATTCATGGTCTCAGTCCTCTAATAAATCCGGTCTTCGCTCGCGCGTTCTTTCTTCTCTTTTACGCTGTCGCCACCGATCGATTTCCGCATGATTCCCGGATAAAAGCTCCTCTGGAATCGGCATATCTCGAAACACCGCGGGACGCGTGTATTGAGGAAAGTCGAGCAACCTGCCCTCGAAGCTTTCGCTAGTCAATGATTTTTCTTCACCCAAAAAACCGGGCAAAAATCGGCATAGACAATCGATGACGACCGCCGCCGCCAGGGTTCCGTTTGTAAGCACGTAGTCGCCAATACTAATCTCCTGATCAAAGAGCTTTTCTCTAGCTCGCTCGTCAATCCCCTCATAGTGGCCGCTCAAGAAGACGAGGTGATCCTGATCCGCAAGGGACTGCGCCAATTCGGGAGAAAGAGGCTCTCCATCCGGAGTTAGAAACACGCGATGGCAAGTCTTTCCAGCTGTTAAGCTATCAATGGCCTCGAAGATCGGCTCGGGCATCAGCACCATTCCCGCGCCTCCTCCGAAAGGCCGATCGTCCACTTGCTTGTGCTTACCTTTGGCCCAATCTCTCAAATTGTGGACACCGATATCGACGAGCCCATTGCTTCGAGCCCGACCCATCATGCTCTCGGATAGAAAACCATCCAGCATTTGGGGAAACAGAGTTACCACGTCGATCTTCATAAGCTGTCAGCTGGATCCTTTAGGAAAGCTTTGCGGCTAAGGCAATCCAATGAGCAGTTAACTCGCGCGCCGGATTTTCGCTCCTTTTGAAAAACAAAAAAGCCCGACGTTATTCGCCGGGCATCGCCATTAGATTCATTGCCGAAAAGAGGGTTAAGCTTCTGCTGCCTCTTCGGTCGCCGGCACTCCTTCTTTTCTGGCTCGCTTGATCAACCCGTGAACAGTTTCTGTCGGTTTGGCCCCGACAGACTTCCAGTAATCAGCCCGCTCGACGTTCAGCGTCAATTCGATCTGCTTGCCCCGAGCGCGAGGGATGTAGGTGCCCAATTTTTCGACAAAACGACCGTCGCGTCGTCCACGCCCTTCGGCTACGACGATTCGGTATATGGGATTGTGAACAGCGCCACCCCGTTGCAATTTGATCTTTAAGGCCATGTTTCGGTGTCCTGGAAATCTTGGAAAAAGAGGAGGACGATTTACCAAAATTGGGTCTTGTCAAGCAACATCCGATTCAATGTTGTTCGTCGCCTATGTTGAAGGCTGGTATCGTTGGACTACCGAATGTTGGAAAGTCGACTCTTTTCAACGCTCTCACTGGAACACGCAAGGCGGAATCCGCAAACTACCCCTTTTGCACCATCGATCCGAACGTCGGTGTGGTCACTGTGCCTGATGATCGGTTGGAGCCTCTGCGAGAGATCGCCAACACGAATGTCGTCATACCCGCTGCGATAGAATTCGTCGATATCGCAGGCCTCGTAGAAGGAGCCAGCAAGGGCGAAGGGCTCGGGAATAAATTCTTGGCCAATATTCGGGAAGTCGATGCTATCGTTCAGGTCGTCCGCTGTTTCGTCAACGACGACATTATTCATAACATGGGTTCAGTTGATCCGATACGGGATATCGAGATAATCAATACAGAACTCATACTCGCGGATCTGGAATCCGTGGAACGGCAAAAAGAGAAAGCCATAAAAAAAGCTCGAGGGGACGACAAGGATGCTCAAGCGATCTGCGAGTTGATCGATCGTCTCATCCCGCATTTCAACGAAGGCAAGTCGGCCAATACGCTTGAAGTTTCTTCGGAAGAGGCTGCGGTGATGAAAAGCCTGCACCTGCTATCTTCCAAATCCATCATCTACGCGGCTAACGTATCTGACGACGACCTATCGGACGCCAACTCCAACGAGCTAGTATCCAAAGTTCGAGCCTACGCCAAAGAGAGCCACGACGCGGATTGCGTTGTTATTTCTGCCGAAATTGAATCCGAGCTCGTGGATCTTAGTCCTGCTGAAGCCAAAGACTTCCTCCACGATCTCGGCGTAGACGATTCGGGAGTTTCCCTGCTCATCAAAGCTACCTACTCTTTACTGGGACTAGAAACCTATTTCACCGCTGGTGAAAAGGAAGTGCGGGCCTGGACGTTCGAGCGTGGCATGCTGGCCCCCCAAGCAGCCGGAGTCATTCATACCGATTTCGAAAAAGGATTTATTAAGGCAGAGGTCGTTTCTTACGAAGACCTGGCTTCTCTCGGAAGCGTTTCTGCTGCCCGGGAAGCTGGCAAGTACCGGTTGGAAGGGAAAGAATACGCCTTCCAAGACGGCGATGTCGCCCTATTTCGTTTCAACAACTGAGAGTGAGCTACTAGGCCCTGAACTGGAACGAGGGTAACAAGCGGGCAATTTCCGAGCGCCCGTCTAGAAAGAGTAGAACAGGCATCCTGCCTGTTTGCTAAGACAAGATCACAGGCTGGAAGCCTGTGCTACCTTTTGTTCGCACACGGCCTAGGGCCGCGATCCATCACTCTTCGTAGCCTGGGAGACAATACCCAAAGTCCATCCCTTCTTCATAATCGCCCAACCACGCTAGATTTTCGAGAACTTAGTCCGTTTCCCCAGGTCTTCTAGACTCGAGGCTAAACGGCTCTTACAAATGCTCAATTCCCAGCGAAACCGGCATCATAGCCGTAGGTAATTGGGCCCATTCGCAACCAGAACCCTTAGCTGAACGTGATATCCAGCGATAACTAACCAATGCCTATTGCCCACAGCCCGAATCAAAAGAACCTTCGATCGCCCATTTTAGGCATAGTATAACTTGTAATCCTCCTGAAAATCCGGATATTAATTTAGCGTATGCTTTACGATCGCCCCTACATGCAATCAGACCAGAATCATCGCATGCGAAACATGGTTCTTGGAGTCATCGTATTCAACGTGGTCATGTATGCAATCCAGCTAGTCGCCGGCGACGGCTACTTCCGAACTTTCGCTTTGACTACGGCTGAATATGGGGGGCCGCGCATCTGGAGCTTTTTCACATACTCGTTCCTACACAGCCCTCAAGGCATCTGGCACATTGTGGGCAACATGATCGGCATATTTTTCCTCGGTCGGGCGCTTATGCCAGACTTGGGTGAGAAGCGATTCCTGCAACTCTACTTCAGTTCCGTTGTCGTTGGCGGATTTCTCTGGTTCATCGTCAGTTTCGCTTCAGGTTCCCTCGCAGTCGTGGGCGCTTCCGGAGCCGTGTTTGGTCTCATCACGTGCTTTGGGCTCATGTACGCCGAACAAGACATTTACCTAATGATGGTGTTGAGGATTAAGGCTAAAATCCTGATGTACGTTTCCTTGGGTATAGCCGCTTTTGGTCTTCTATTCATCGAGATCCTGAACACTTCCAATGGATCGCCAGCCGCTCATTCCGCGCATTTGGGAGGCATGCTTGGCGGATACCTCTTTTACAAATTCGTCTACTTGAGGAATCCAAAGGGCGGAAGGAACGACACATTCAAAATTCCAAACTGGTTCAAGCAGAAGCCAGACAAACCAAGCTCCAAGTCCTACCCGTACAAGGTCAACATCGCTCCACCGAAAGACACGAAAAAGGAGGTCGACCGCATTTTGGACAAGATTAACAGCAAAGGCTTTGGATCCTTAACGGCCGAAGAGAAGAAGATCCTCGACGAAGCGGGGGATCTACTAAAAAAAAGGTAACTCCGTTGAAGCCGTTCCTCGTTAGCCCCTAGCAACGGAGAGCTCCAAAAATCATTTACTCAGAAAGCGCATAAAACACAGCAAGCGAAAATCAAACCAACGCGCCATGATCAGATACATCGTATTACTAACATCTCTCCTAGCGAGCATCCTTGCTCCGGGCGCATTGGGACTCACCGAAAAAGAGCCATTGGTCGATTTATCTGACCTTCCCGAATTGGCCCCGACTGATCTCATGTCCCAGGAAACGATGCGAGTCATCGAAATGCTGGAAACCTTGCACTTCAACAACGCCGAAATCTCCGACGACACCTTTATCGAGCTCATCCGCGAATTCATGGGACGCCTCGACTACAACAGACTCTACTTCCTCGAATCGGATGAAAAAGGCTTTATCGATAATTTCGGTTCTCGATTGAGCATGCAAATGCGGCACAAAGGCAACCTCGATGCCGCCTTCGCGATTTACGAGCGCTATCGCGTTATCGCGATCGAGCGCATCCAATGGATTCTGGAAAAGCTCGAGGACGAATGGGCATTCGATGGCGACGAAGAATTCATGTACGATCGCAGTGAGAGCCCATGGCCCGCGAACATCGAA
>NZNM01000116.1 GCA_002694885.1 Opitutaceae bacterium
CGTGAAGAAATCTGGAGCTGTTTCGCGGCAAAGATCGCAATCGATGCATTGCTCATCTACGTAGAACTTTCCCGGAGCGTTGTCTGCCCACTTGTCGTCTTTTTCTGCCATAGTAGGCGTATAAATCCGATTTGCCTTTCCCCTGTCAAGCGGAACGCGATCCGTTTCAGACGAAATTCATGGTCCATAAGCTCTCAATCGAAGTTTAGTTGGCCCTTTCGGTTCTTTACCCAGCTCGGGCGATCCGATTCTCACCTACGAAAAACCCGCCCTAAAGTCAGGCCAAGACCTTTCGAAATTGGCTAGGGCGAACGCCAGGCCATTGACCAGGTTCGGATGGAACCTACAGGACAACTCTCAACTATTTCGAGCCCCGCCCCACATAAAACACGAGATTTTCCACTGCTTCAGTATTCAAGCATACGCCTTCCGACCCGAAATGGCTCAGAGACTCTCGTTTTGTCGCTTCCACAAGGGCCACTCCAATTCCGCGCCCTTATGAGGTATTCGAACATAACGCGGAATCGCTCCGGGCCATCATCCAAACTTTCGAACATATATTGGGCAATCGGGTGGGTAGCGAATGCGTCACGCAACACGTCCGCAGCCGAAGCGATGTCTTTTCGATCTAGTCGATCGACGTTCCAGCCAAGGTCATGGGAGGTCGAGTAAAAGCGATTTTCGAGAATAGTATTCATAAGCATTTCGAGTTCGCATTCATCATACGTCCCATTCTATGCCTACGCCAGTCGGTGAACTACGGTATTCTCCTTCCGATTCTACGGTATTCGTTCTATTGTTAAGGCGGCGGATGCGGTCCAGCTTACAGGAAATGCCCGAGCGCCTCTAGCGTTCGCTCCAAGGAACCTCGACTGTTTTCCGCCCAATCGCGCTGTCTATTCGAAAGAGCTTCGAGAGCGGGACCATCCACCGCTAGAGACAGGATACGGGATATGAGGGCCTCCTCATCTTGAACCAATTCGGCAGCTCCCGATTCGAGCATACCATCGCGAACGCTGCGAAAATTGCTCATACCGGGCCCGAATAGCAGCGGAACGCCTAGCAAACCACACTCGATAGGCGTCTGGCCTTCCCTGTGAGGCGGCAGGCTTTTTCCGATAAATGCTAAATCCGCCAATTGCGTGAGAGCCCGCAGCTCTCCACTCGTGTCGCCCACCAAAATATCCACCTCTGTCTCGGGAGGTCCTTCACTTTTGAAATGCCAGCGCAAATCCGAAGCCTCCTTTACCAGCATATCGCGAATCTCCCCGCGTCGTTCGGCATGTCGCGGCACCAGCATCAAACGGCTGTCTGGCAGCGATTCTCGCAGCGCCCTCAACGCCCGCAAAAGGGTAGCCTCTTCACCAGGCCACGTGGAAGAACCCAAAAGCACAAAGCCATCCCCCAGCCCCAAGCTCTGCTTTAAATGAGCCCTCTCTCGCTCATCGAAACGTTCGTCAATATCGACATCGACTTTGAGATTCCCTGTAACGGAAACGCGTTCCGCAGGGATGCCGATTTCCCTAAATCGCGCCGCATCGTGTTCCGATATCGCCAGTACCTGATCGATACATCGCAAATGGCGCCCAAAGAGAAACGAAAGGCGGCGGGCATACCGGAACGACTTGTCCGAAAGGCGCCCGTTGATTAGAACCATCGGCGATCCAACCAGCGATGCCTGCTTCATATGCTCTGGCCAGAGTTCCGTCTCCGCGCAGATAGCCAGATCTGGACGCATCCGCTTCCAGAATCTTTTGCTGAAGGGCCAGAAATCCATTGGGAAGTATGTTATTCTGTCGCAGAGATCCGAATACTTTTCCCGAGCCATCTTTAGTCCCGTGCTCGTTGTCGTCGTTAGAAGAATCTCAGTATCCGGCCTCGCCGCCAGTTCCCGAATGAATCTCTCGATTACCAAAATCTCCCCTAGACTGACAGCTTGTATCCAAATTCTTCGTTTGCCCTCTGTTCTCGGCCATTCTTCCACGCCGATGCCCATGCGCATGGCGATCGCGCCTTGGTAGTCGCCGCGCCGTTTCATTTTCAGCAAGTATTTGGGCGACAGAATTAATGCGATCGGAGCAAAAATAAGTCTATAGAACCAGATAAACAACGATCGCTAAGAATCGCGTTTGCCCAACGATGGCAAGCACTCGCTCGATATTGGCTGAACGCTTTTGACACCCGAACCGGGAAAACCCATCTTCTAACCGTAAATTATGGAGCATCTGCACGCATACTGGAGAATGGAGTACGTGGCCCAGGAGAAGGCCCCAAAAGATCGTCGGCCATTCGTGGACCTCCCGAAATCCGACGACGACAAAGCCAGCCTGATCGTATCGCGGGAGCCACTCACCTTTATATTGATGAACCGTTACCCATACAACGCCGGTCACCTGCTGGTCCTCCCTTATCGCGAAGTAGCTGATATCGAGGATCTTAGTCAAGAAGAGCGAAGCTGTTTTCTGGAGTCTACGATCAAGGCTAAACGACTTCTAAACGAGGCCATTAAGCCAGATGGCTTCAATATCGGCGTCAATCTTGGCGAGGCCGGCGGCGCCGGGATCCCCAAGCACCTGCATCTGCATGTCGTTCCCCGCTGGAATGGCGACACCAACTTCATGCCAGTGGTCGGATCCACCCGTGTGCTTCCTCAGTCGCTGGAGGCAATGTGGGGTCGATTGAAATCAGTTTGTGAAAAGCTGGACTAAGCGAAGTCGAATTCTATTTTCGACTCTTCGCATTTTATGGGGAGACGTACACTACACTTCGATAATCCACGTCAGCTAACACAGCTCTACGGTGGTAACGAAGACAACTTGCGATCAATCGAGTCCAAGTACGGGACCCAAATCGTTTCTCGGGACGGCTGGTTGCAAGTTGAGGGTGACGACGGCGCTGTCGAGCAGGTAGAAGCCGTTTTCAGTCTTCTTCAAGATGCTCGTGTACAGGGACTTAAAATCAAAAAGGCCGACTTCGACAGCATCGTCGATGGCGTTCGCGAAGGCCGGGAAACGGAGTTGCGTTCACTGTTCGACGAGGCCTGCGTGATCAAGACGCGTCTGTCCACGATCGTCCCAAAAACAATCGGCCAAAAACGCTATATGAGGTCCATTTTCGACAATGACATCGTCTTCGGAATTGGGCCTGCGGGAACCGGCAAAACCTACTTAGCCATGGCCGCGGCCGTCTCCAAGTTGCTCGACGGATCGGTTAAGCGACTGATTTTGAGCCGCCCTGCCGTAGAAGCCGGGGAAACCCTGGGGTTTCTGCCCGGCGACCTTCAAGAGAAGATTCTTCCCTACCTAAGACCTTTATACGACGCTATTTACGATATGATCGACCGCGAGGACGTGGCTAAATTGATCGAAAAAGGCGTCATCGAAATCGCTCCCTTAGCTTACATGCGAGGTCGAACCTTAAGCGATTCTTTCATTATTCTCGATGAAGCCCAAAACACCACGCCCGAGCAAATGATGATGTTTCTGACCCGATTGGGAAATGAAAGTAAAATGGTTATCACTGGCGATATTACTCAAATTGACATTCCACCGCACAAGACCTCCGGGCTCCTGGAGATCAGGAAGATAATCAAGTCACTGAAAGGCATAGACTTCCATGAATTCCGGTCTCAGGACGTCGTCCGCCACCATCTCGTCCAAAAGATCGTGGACGCTTACCAGGCCTACCGGGAAGAAGGGCAAGACTGACCTTCTGACCTTAAGTTAGCGTTGCCTAGAACGTTGAAATTGAATCTTTTGGAGACTCCCACGTCGAACACGTATGCCTCTCTCAGAGCAGATTAGAGCGCTATTCAAACGCTTTTTCCCGAAAAAGCGGAAGAAGCGGAAGACGGAAGCTTCGTCGTCTATCCTCAACTTCCTGGAGAAAAGCCGGGCAATTTCCATCGCCATATTTGGGATCACAGTGGGCGCTATCGTCGTAACCAGTTTTGTGGGAATCCGTCCTTCCGGCTTCCAGTTCCTGCCCAACCAGCTCGCCACAATCCGTATCGTAGCAGCGGAGGACTTCACTTATCAGAGCGCCCTCCTGACCGACAAGAAACGCCAGCACCTCCTGACTGAAGTACCACCCGTCTATCGTACGGACATGAACTACTTCAATCTCTTCAGGGAGCACGTTAATGAGTTGCTGGAGGAGATGGATCGGTTCGCCGAGATCGAGCAAGATCTTTCTGCCAACGCAGCTCAAGAAATGATCAACGAGATCACCGAGCGCTTTAATCAGAAAAATGATTACCGCTTATCGGAGTCGGACTTGGCCACCATTCTGGAATTTTCCGATCCGGAAACACGTCGAGAGCTTATCGAAACCGGACTTATCAGCCTACGAGAAAGCTACAAAATCGGGATCTACGATAAGGAAGATAAGAATTTCGATTTCGGTGAGGACTCAATCGCGCTCATTAAGAACGGTGAGGAAGTAAGCCAAGGACGAATTGAATCTACTGATGACGCGCTCACTATGCTGCGGGTGGCTTTAAACGCCCAGAATGTGCCACCACGGGTATCCAGCGCATTCAGCCGCCTCTTTCGCGATGGCGTACGCCCCAATTTCAGGCGAGACGAAACCGAAATGCTAGCCCTGAGGCAGAAGATGCTGGAATCGCTCCAACCGGTTATCGTTAAAGTCGAGCAAGGGGAAAGTATCATCGAGCCCAATACACGCGTAACGCAAGAGCAATACGAACAGCATCTCGCTTACATCCGCCACCTCGATGGTAAAAAAGTGGACACGCTCGATCTGCAACTTATTGGCCGAGCCCTAATGGTTATGGCAATGCTAACGGCAGCCACTTTTTACATACGCCTCGAAGATAGGGCTACTCTCGAAAGCAATGGGCGCCTAGGGCTACTAGCATTAGTCGTTGTCTGCAACCTCGCCCTGGTACGCTTGTGTTTCGAGATGGGGAATTTGGATCAGTTCTTATACGACAGCAGCCTTTCCGCGATTCTTCCCTACATAGCGCCAACAGCGCTGTCTCCACTAATCATTGCCATTCTGATGGGCAGCGGACCCGGACTGCTAACAGCCCTGGTCGTCAGTCTCTTTTCCGCGGTCATGTTCGGGAATCGGCTGGAGCTCATGGTAATGACTTTCCTTGCCTCCTGCATGGCAATATTCATTTGCCGCAATATTCGCAAGCGCGGCCGCGTCGTTACCGCAGGGGCAGCTGGAGGCGTAAGCATAGCGATCTTTACTTGGCTATACAATTGGGCCGATGGTCTGCCCTTAGAAACTATTTTTCAACAAGCCTCGGCTGCAACATTGACCGGACTCGTCCAAGGAGTGGTTATCGTCGGCGTTCTCCCTATTCTCGAATCCCTATTCAAGCGCACCACCAACATCACGCTCCTGGAGCTTAGCGACTACAACCATCCCATATTGCGACGAATGCAGCTCGAAGCGCCGGGCACTTGGCACCACAGCCTAATGGTGGCCAACTTGGCGGAAAACGCCTGCAATGCCGTTAAAGGGAATGCCTTGCTAGCCCGAGTCAGCTCGATGTTCCATGATATTGGGAAATTGGTGAAACCTGAATACTTCACCGAAAATCAGCTGGATGGGCGCAATCCTCACGACGAGAAAACCGCTTCTTTCAGTGCCCTGGTTGTCAAGAGTCATGTCAAGGAGGGAGTCGATCTCGGCCTTACCTACAAGTTGCCTCGCCCAATAATCGATGTCATCCGTCAGCACCATGGAACAAATCTGATTCGCTATTTCTATCACAAAGCGAGAAAGCAGGCTGAAGATGAGGGTTCCGACGCTTCTGCAATCCAGGAGTCCACGTATCGTTATGACGGACCGAAACCCCAGTTCAAAGAAAGCGCCGTAATTCTTCTAGCCGACTCCTTGGAAGCCGCTAGCCGATCGCTTCAGAAAGTCACCCCGCAGAATATAGAGGAACTCGTTGATCGGATCTTCAAATCGAACATCGACGACGGTCAATTGGACGAGTGCGCAATCACCATGTCGGAACTGGCCAAAATCCGGGAGAGCTTCATATTCACCTTGATCAATTCACTTCATTCACGCATCGCTTACCCCGGATCTCAGGAACAGGAAACGTCATCCGGCAAAAAGACGACGCATGAACGAAAGCCCGAACCAGTCGAAGCGAGCGCTAGTCAGTAATCTTTGTCCCAAGTTAATTGTCGGCGAACAAGAGGTCGATCGCCTGTTCGCTATACTTGATCGGTATGGAAGTTTCGACGCCCCGAGTGGCGAGATCTCGATCGCATTTGTATCCAAATCGGAAATATCCCGCATTCATGAGCAATTCATGAATGATGCCACACCTACCGATGTCATTACCTTCCCGGGCAACACGGAAAGCGGATTGGCAGGCGAAATCTGCGTGTGTCCTGAAATCGCTTTCGACTATGGACAAGAACATGGCGTCCCATTTGCGGACGAGCTGACATTGTACTTGATACATGGCTACCTGCATTTATGCGGATTTGATGATCGAAGCGTTGAAGCGAAACTCGATATGCGATCTGCCGAAAAAATAGCCATGAATTTAGCGAATAGCCATAAGGCCATGCCTGCATTCGGGCTAAAGGAGAGCATTAAATGGAGCTAAAATTGGATCCTAAGAACCGAGACGATCTCCTGAAGCTCGTCTACAAAAGCATCTACGTTTTGGCTTTCGTTTTTTGCCTATTCAAAATCTACGATTTCCGGCACTTGAACTTCGGATACACGGCGCTCCCGAAATTCGGATCACAATTTCAGGAAGAGGCTTTGCCGGAACTTAAATTGGCCCGGCCATACGTCTATGAAGGACCCGGATATGATGGACAGTTTTATGCTCAACTCGCGCTCCGCCCCTCCGCAAAAGGAGAGGAAATCGAAAATGCAGTCGACAACCACATTTATCGAGCGCGCCGTATCCTGTTTTCGTGGACGGCTTGGTGCCTAGGATTGGGAAACCCTGAATGGGTTCTACAAGCATACGGCTGGCAAAATGGGCTATTCTGGCTTTTGACGGGACTATTGCTGTTGAAATGGCTTCCCCCGAACCACTGGCAGAACACCCTGAGATTCGTTGCCACCTTTTTCACCGCCGGTCTCGTCTACAGCTTTGAGAGCGCCCTACTGGACGGCCCCAGCTTGTTTCTTGTCGCTTTGGCCGTATACTTTATCGATTCACAACGCTCATGGATTGCGACTGGAATTCTTGGCATTTCAGGCCTCGGCAAAGAAACGAATCTTCTCGCGGCAATTGGTTTATTCAAACCTAGTCCTGATGGGAAAAAGAGAATTCCGAAATTTGTGGTAATGGCCTGTCTAGCAGGCATTCCGTTTTTCTTTTGGTTCGCCTATATTTACTTAGAAGCAAGCGATCACAGCAGGAGCCAAGTTTTGGGATCCGGAAATTTCCATATTCCGTTCTTCGGCGTTTTCATCGCCGCCTTGCAAATACTAAAGGAAGGCGGGGAAACCGGATTCCCCTCAAGAACCTATCTCCAGTTTATTGCTCTCGGAAGCCTATTGATCCAAGGGTTATACCTCGCCGTTCGCCCAAAACCCTCAAGCCCATGGTGGCGTATCGGCATTGCCTATACTGCGTTGATGGTGATCTTGGGGCCCGCAGTTTGGGAACACCTAATGGCAACTCCTCGAGTTCTCCTACCGATGACCGTCGCGTTCAATATCGTTTTTTCTAGGAGAACTTGGTTATTACCCGTTTTGCTATTCGCCAACTCATTGACTTTCATCGCTCTTAACTCGCTAGAACCTCGATTCATCGAAGAGAAGATCGATTATTCCGCTCAATCCCCACTAGCCTACGATCCGGAAACGGACGCGTATTCAAACATGGAGTTCACTGAGGGCTGGTCCGTAGTGGAGGGCAAATCAACGCAGTACTGGAGATGGTCGAGCGGAGATAGTATAATCTCCTTCCGATTGCCTGGAAACCAGAAAGTTAACGCTGTATTCGAGTTTCAGCCACGAACGATCAGTCCCAGAGAGATCGTGCTTGAAGTAAATGGCCTGCAGGTTTGGAGAATGCAGAGCGGCGGCGGGTATGGCGAAATGCAGTCGATACCATTCGTCATCAATCCAGGAGAGAACACATTTAGGCTATTCAGCCCCCAACCACCAGAACGCTTTGGACAAGATCCACGCGATCTCAGCTTCTCTCTCGGAGACTACGCGCTGCATCTAATCAGCGTCGTTTCGGAATAGCCTCCATCTATTTTTTTAGAAACTCCTGGAGATTGGATCTTATACCACCTGCAATTGCAAAGGATCTAACCCAGATTCCCTAAGTTCCCTCAGACTGGCCGCCTTATTACGCTTGGCTAACCGTCTACCAGTCTCGTCTCTAACTAAAGGGCAATGATAGAACGCCGGAGCTTTCACTCCCAAGGCTTCGTACAGCAGCAATTGGCGAGCTGTGGACATGAGCAGATCTTCACCCCGGACAACTTCCGTTACTCCCATGGCGATATCATCAGCGACTACAGCGAGTTCGTACGAGGGGATTCCATCCTTCCTCCAAACGAGAAAATCTCCAAAGTCCCGGCCGGCCACAAATTCCTTGTGGCCATAATTCCCATCCTCGAACGCTATCGCTTCTCCAACTGGAACGCGAAAGCGCCAGTTGACTGAGAGAGCTTGCTCCTCACTGGGGAATTTGAAGGGCTTGTCGCGACAAAATCCCGGATAAATGAGTTCACCTTCCTCACTATGAGGCGCTTGGACTGCCATCCGGACATCCTTACGAGAGCAACTGCAGGGAAAAACGGCCAACGAATTTCTCAAACGACGCCAGGCTTCTTGATAGTGCTCCAAACGTTCGCTCTGATTGTAGCTCGGGTAAGGACCTCCAACATCGGGGCCTTCATCCCAAGCCAATCCCGCCCACTTCAAATCCTCCAGCAATGCGTCCACGAATTCCGGTTTGCATCGATCTTGATCCAGATCCTCGACTCTCAAAATCAGCTGTCCACGATGGCTCTGAGCCCGCTCCTGCGCCTTGAGAAACGTGTTTGCGTGCCCTCGGTGCAAGTAACCCGTAGGCGTTGGCGCAAGTCGACCTCTATATCCGCCTTCGTTCATAGTCAGATCCCTAAAGAAACCCACGATAGCTGATTTTCCAAGTTCCTAAAACCCACGCCGAAAACATTATCCAATATTTATCCTTGCGCGACAGTGGATGAAGGACCTTAATCTTCGCCAACGCTCGGAAAACACAGAGCGACAAGCTACATCACCCTTATGATTTTAACGCCACGAGTCATTACAAATACCCTTTCTAGCTCGGGGCGACGCTTGGATAGATTCTAAGCGAAAAAGCGCCCCAGCTTTTGCCAAAGCAGCGGGCCAAACGAATTTCCCTCCCATCCCTATATGGCCCGCTTTTTTTAAAAGCGGGTCTTTTTTTGGTCCATTCCACCAGAAAACCAACTCTTACCAACGCCTAGATAGGCCATTAACCAAACGTCCAAAACAGGAGAACCGAGCTCCAAAACTTCGGCCTTTCAGCTCATCTGGAGATTGCTAAAGGAAGAGCGTGGTCGCTATTCGCTCGCGACCCTATCCCTTCTTCTCGCCACGTTGTTCGAATTTTTCGTTCCTCTAGTCGGTAGCGCTACCGTCTACTATGTACTCGATCCCAACTACGAGCAATCCAATTCGCTACGGAAATCTGCAGGCTAGCGATAGCGAAATTGAGTCGGTAGCGGAGATCGTCAACGGACACGAGTTCATAACGAACCTAACCGATGGATACGATACAAAAATAGGCGAAGGTGGAGCCCGGCTTTCGACCGAAGAACGCCAATTGATTTCCTTCGCTCGGGCTCTAATTGCCAATCCTCAAATCTTTATCATGGATGAAGCTACCTCTTCTCTAGACACGGAGACGGAAGCGATCATCCAATCCAGCATGCAAAAGATCTTCGACGGGCGGATCAGTTTCGTTATCGCTCATCGCCTTTCGACAATCCGCTCGGCAGACCGAATCCTCTACATCGGGAAGGGTCGCATCGTGGAAAGCGGAAATCATACTGAGCTCATGGAAAAGCGTGGACGCTATCACCGCCTCTATCTCAAGCAATTCCGCCGAGAACAGTTCAATCGGGAATTGGAAGCGGGCTGAGGAATCGCTAGATAATGTAGACGCGATCGACGTCTGTAAGAGCGGCTTTATGCCGCGATAGGCCATACAGTCTTGCTAATATCGCGCTCCCGCAGAGCGCGGGACGCTCCAACAAGCCTATAACTGTCTACTCATACAAGCTCGGGTCCACGCCCAAACAGCCATCGAGCTTTTTTCTGTATTCGTCCGAGCGGAAGGTTTGCAATCGTCTCTCTATTCGACGGCGAAGCGCGTCTTCATCGATTCGCTCGCCCATGCCAGCATTGATGTCTCGCCCAAGGAAACTCTCCAAGTACTTCTCATGCCGCTCCCATAAGGTGATGTCCACTTTCTGCTTGGCATCCAGTCGCTCGCGATACCAGTCGCTGGCTTCGAGCGACTCCAAGGTGAAGATCTTGCGAAACTCTGGGGCGCGATAGCTCATGCCTTCGTATTCACCGTGAGCCATCACGTTGAGGATTGCTTTTAATGGCGGACAGGCCGCATCGATCGAACCGTCCTGGAAATAATTCAAGGCTACGCGTCGCTGAGTTTCCACAATGTTGCCGATACCGTCCACGTAGGTCTCGAGATCCTGGGTTTCTGGCTTGAGAATGAACTCGGGAAACACGGATTGCGGATTACTGAAGATGCGTCCTCCAAACTCTTGAATAAAGGCGGCTGTAATACGATAGCCCAACCGGGACGCTTCCACATTCTTACCTTCGTGCTCGAAATCCTCGCAAGCCTCCAAATATCCGTTTTCGATCATGTAAGCGGCCTTTCGCTCGTGCGGACGCATCCGGCACCAGAGTTCTGGAACCAGCAAACTGATATCGTGATCGCATCGAAACTTCGGACCCACGCAACCTGCAGAAGAGGTAAAGCTCTCGTAACCACTAACCAGATACGAGACTAGCGCATTATTGAGGTCCACAATCGGCAGAAGCATATTGAAAGGGCCTTTTGTCAAAGCCCCTTCCGAACCGGCTCCCGTTGTTGAAGGCGATTTACCAGTTAGGCTAGCAATGAAATCCATGAATAGCTCCGGCAGTTCCTGGTAGTGGATTGGGTTATACACCGCAAGGGCTCGAATACCTTCAGATGGAGGATTGTTCCGCCTTCCAGGCAAGACGGCATTCACGGGGAAGGGAGGGTTCTTACTTTCATCCATTCTCCGGTACAGACGGGCGCCTATCTTGGCGATGTAGGTCGAACGGCCATCTTCCATATCCAAGCGATTCTGCAAGTAGCGCGGATTCTTGGAGGGTTTGCCTTCCCAAATTCTTGGCTCGGAAGAAGAAACGGCGAAGTCCGGTTTTTCCGAGCGATTATACTCTTTAAGGACCTGCTGCATCGGCTCCGTGAAATTGCCGAATCGAATCGCGTCTTTCTCAATCGCCTGAGTCTGCTCACGCGCGAGGGGCTCGTAATTAGAGAAGAACAGTCCGTTACGGGAGAAGTCGTTCTCGGTAGTCTTATCGTAGCCTCGATGAATCGCTTCATCCGGCCGCTGGAACAGTCGGTATTCGCAATTGAGAATAAACTTAAGCGACTTGTCTGTCTCCACCCCTGAATCGAGTCCGACAACATGGGAGGCCGGCACGATTACGGAAGCGGAAATATCATCTTCAGTTTGGATTTTCACCGCAGGGTAAAAATCTTTTCGCAGACTGAATACCCGCCAGGAACCATCTTCGGCGAATCCGACACGCAAATACTGGCTCAGCAGCTTTTGATCCCGGTACTTAAGCTCGTTGCCCGGCTTACCGTTGACCACATCCACGCTGAATCGATCTCTCCAGCCTTCGCCCCAGTCCGGCTTGTAGAACCGCTTAACAACCAGCACAATGTCAATAATGTAGCCGGGGGTTGATTCCAGCCAGCCATTGTACTCATCACTGTATTCAGGAGACGGCGACATTAACTTAATAACCGACCCGAGCGATCGCCTGTCACTCAAAATAGACCGGCCTTTGGGCCGGTTTCGGCTTTCATCGCGAAACCGATTTCCATACTCCTTGCTGACGATCTCTTCGACTTTATCAAAATCGCTTTTAATGTCGGCAGTAAAGACGGGTCCCGCCACAATTGCATCCGCGAGCGACTTGGAAATCTCCGACTTGCCACCTCCCGACACGGTACAAGGTTTGTGACAATAGGTGCCTACTGCTCCCGTTCCCACCAGTCTCCAACGCCTTCCCTGCATCGGTCGCACCATCTGCACCTTGTAGCCCGATGGCAGGATGTAAGTCACGTCAGGCTGCAGGTTCAATGTCTTAGCCTCTCCGTTCTTTTCCCACTTGATCACCTGATCATGCAGGGAAATATGGGACCCGGCAGGAATATAGATAACATCCTCGTAGGTTTTGTCTATCGCGTATCCATCTTCTTGAATATCGATTTCCCCGTCGAGAATATCAACCGTCTCTTCGAAGCTATGGTCCACTTCCTTGATGTAGCGGCTCAATCTAAAGTCTTCTCCAAGGTCGTAGCTCGCGAATGCTAAAGCTCCTCCGGCATGCTCTTCTTCAACGTTGCCGAGTAGATTGGCAGCATAGGACAACTGAGTCTTCACCTCTTTCTTGCAGTAGCCATAGTAGTTGTCCGCGATAATCGTAACCACTACTCCGCTACTGTCCCGAGAAGTCACTTTGAAGGCTCCGCCGTCATTGTATAGCTCGTCCTCAGTCTCCCAACACATGCCGTCGCGCTTCTGACGATCGGTGGCGTCATCAACGTGAGGCAAGCCCAGCTCTTTCTTGGTAAAGGTGATCAGATGCGGAGCCAGGATAACGCACCCGGTATGGCCCGACCAATGCTTAACATCCAATCCACTGTCGTTTTCTGCCAAATACGGATCTCCTGCATTCCCGAAAATGCTTTCCACGAAATCCAGATTACTCGTCAGATTCCCCGGCGCGAAAAACCGAACTTCCGTCCGCTTCTCTTCCGTTACGCCTTCAACCGCAGGCTGGACAACCGGGCGCAGCAGTAGGGATACGAAAAGCCGCGCTTTTTCTTCTTGGGTCGATGTGAAAGGCAGTTCCAGCAAATCATCGGGCGGATTCAGAGCTCGCTCGAGAAGCTTAGCAAACGTCGGGAGCGGCACCGCCTTTTTATCCGCAGGAATCGGAAGACCTCCCTCGGCAATGTGAAATACACCCTTAGTCGTGCGACGATCACTCGCCGGGTTGTTGAGCACCCCTTGCTTGACGCGAAAGCTGCTTACGATGTTGGACTTGAAAGAATCCGAGTCAGGCGGCAACGAGAGCGCCCTAGCCATGCCATGGCGCTCTAGTATGAGAATGTTGGTGGGCACCCATATTCTGTCGGGCGTGTCCAGATCCTTGAATAGCCGAACCACATAGTCCTGGATTCGCTGATCCACAGGGGATAAGTGCTCTCGAAGCAAACGATTCTTCTCCGCCACGCTTTGCAGCAACGAACTGCCCATCTGCAGGAATGGATAATCCTTCTCGTCGCCGAATATCGGGTAGCCCCGCGATCTCAGCTTCATGTTAAGAAATTCGACCAGCGACGCCTCGTCATACGAATTCTCTCCAGTTTCCATATCGAAACCGATACGGGTTTTCAAATTGCTCCAGTCGTTGTTCATTGAGGAAAAATAATAATCGAGGACCTAGAAACTAGGATAACGCGATATTCGCGCCAACCTTCAAGCTTGAAGCGGATTCGCTCGAGGAATCTACAAATTTGGCGCTATTCAGGAGGCTTCCAACAAGAAACCGGACGATGCGACTTAATGAGAACCCATTCAAGCGCTCAAAATTAGGCAGAAAGTCGCCAAGGTAGGGCTGACAGCGTGTCGGGCGTAGTACCTCAATCGCGGTACGAAGACTGATCCTCAGTCAGCCGCTCAGGAAGACAGTTGCAATTCGGCTGACTGAGGACAGTCAGCCCTACCATAAAATAACCAGGGTAAAAAAGTGGAGCTCGATGGTAGTTCGAAAGAGTAGCGCAGGCTTCCAGCCTGTGTTTAGACAGGCAAAATGCCTTGCCTACCCCCAGTCAGCCAGCCCCAACAATCGTAGGCATTTTGGGAACCGCCTCTAGAAGCCGTTGCGTGTAGGGATGCTTCGGAGCCTGGTAGAGCTGATCCGTTGGCCCTTGCTCAACGATTTCGCCCAATTCCATGACCAAGGCATCGTCGCAAATGTGCTCCACCACGGCCAGATCGTGGGCTATGAATAGATAAGTTATCCCCAGTTCTTCCTGCAGATCCTGGAGAAGATTAACGATCTGAGCTTGGACACTAACATCCAAGGCGCTGACGCATTCGTCGCAGATGATGAATTCAGGCTTGGAGCTCAATGCTCGGGCCACGCAAATCCGTTGGCGCTGTCCTCCGCTAAATTGATGCGGATAGCGATTCATCGAATCCGCGGGAAGCCCAACTTTCACTAAAAGTTCGGCAACCCGATCTTCGCGATCCTGCTTGCTCATTTCCGTAGCGTGCACCTTGAGAGGTTCGGCCACGATCGAAGCGATCGAATGGCGGGGATTCATGGAAGCGTAGGGATCCTGGAAAATAGTTTGAATACGCTTCCGGTAGGGCATGAACGCCCGCTCGTCCAAACTCGTTAACTCGTTGCCATCATACCTAATCGATCCGGCCCCGATTGGAGCCAAGCGGAGAATGGCCTTTCCGATAGTGCTTTTCCCACTACCACTCTCTCCAACGAGGCCCATAGTCGTTCCCTTGCGAACATCGAAAGAGACGCTTTTCACGGCACGGATAAATTCCGTTCGCTTGATGAATGCGCCGCGTCGCGCCTCGTAGGTGACACTCAATCCATCAACCTCCAGCAATGGATTTCCAGAACCTTTTAATTCACCACTCATTCGCTTCCCCACTCATTAAAATTTTCTAAACGCTGACAGCCAATCGCTAAACGCTATATCACAACTCAGCGTAATCCACCACTGGCAATCTTTCCCGTTTGGCTCCCATTTTCGGAATGCATTTTATCAAAGCCTGCGTGTAGGGATGCTCTGGATGCGCCAGTACCTTTTCAGCAGGCCCTGCCTCGACGATCTCGCCCCGAAACATGACCGCAATATCGTCTGCGAACTCATCGACGATACCGAAATTGTGGGTAATTAGGATAATCGACATTTCCAGCCGGCGCCGCAATTCCCTGAGAAGATTGATGATCTGGGTCTCGATTGTTACGTCCAAAGCCGTAGTCGGCTCGTCCGCGACTAGGATGTTTGGGCGACAGGCCAGAGCAATGGCGATCATCACCCGCTGTTTCATGCCGCCACTCATTTGGTGAGGGTAGTCCTCGGCTCGATTCTCCGGATCCCTTATGCCCACTTGATCTAGCAGGTGAATGACCTCTTTGCCAATATCCTCAACATCGTCCCGGTGATACTTGAGGGCCTCGGCTATTTGACTTCCTACCGTGAAATAGGGATTCAATGACGTCGATGGCTCCTGGAAAATATATGCGATCTCCTTGCCCCGAACGCCTCGCATTTCCTTTTCCGGCAAATCCAGCAGGCTTCTGCCGTTCAGTCTGGCTGCTCCCGAAACCTGGCACTGCGGTTCGGGCGGTAGTAGCTTCGTTAGAGCCATCGATGTCACGCTTTTCCCGCTGCCGCTCTCGCCGACAATGGCCAGCGTCTTACCCTTCTCCAAACTGAAAGAGATGCCTTTCACCGCTTCGTTGACCCCATCGCGGGAATGGAAGGACACGTTGAGATTCTCGACTTCAAGCAGCATGAATTTGCCACTTAATCTGCTGATAACCATCGCTCCGCCAAGTGTAAAAAGCGATCGTCTCGCCGTGAGTGTTTTAGACCACACTCGAAATTACTCATGAGTATTCTAGAGTTCATCAAGCATCGTTGGTGAACTCTCAACTCGCGCGTGCATCAACAACCCGCATTTTTCCTTGCTCGAGAAACGGAAATCCTGTTCCTTCCCCCTCCCTTCATTACTGAATGCTCAGGTGGTGAAATTGGTAGACACGCTGTCTTCAGGCGGCAGTGCTTAACGGCATGGGGGTTCGAGTCCCCCCCTGAGCACCAATAAAGTGAGACCGCTAACAGCGGTCTTTTTATTGGTCGAATGGAGGGGGACGAGAGAGCCCGAGTGAGCAAAGCGATCGAGCCGAAGAGGCACGACGGAGCGCAGCGGAGATGAGTCCCGCCAAGGCGGGAGGACGCAGTCTTGAGCATAGCTCACAAATCCCCCCCATTTGCTACGCAAGTCTTCACGACGAATTCGCAAAGCTGCAAACTCCAGATTGATCAAGTCCAATAAATAGCGTAAACCGACGGTCATTGTTTGTGTAAATCGGGAATTACGGTCCGGACTAACACACTTCCTGTAGCGATCATGAAACCAAGGCTGATGGGCGGGGCAGCCCTGCAGCGGCTTAACGAGTTCCCGATGTTAACGGTTCTCGTGAAACCTCTCAATCTTCGGTTCTGCACAGGAATTCATTTCGCCGCTTCTCTTTGTCGGCAAAACAGATCCAAGGTAATCTGGTATTGCCATCAAAGGAATAAGTATTTCATCGGATAATCTTCTGCAACAATGGGTCTGAGAAAATCCGTATTTCGTATTGTCCTCGGGATATTCCTGTTACTCGCCAGGATTGCTCATCTCATTATTCCTGATGAATTTCTGGCTCAAGTGCCGTCCTGGCTGCCATTGGACAGCTCCTTCGTCATCATAGCTTTCGGCATTGTAGAATCGTTTTAGGACTGGCCCTGGTTTTTCTGGGCAAACACCGCGCGCTAGTCGGCTGGATCGCGGCCGCCTTTTTTGTCGCCATATTTCCCGGTAATCTTTCCCAATACATGAATCAGGTCGACGCATTCGGTCTGACAACCGACAGCGCCCGTTTTACTCGTTTGTTCTTTCAGCCAGTTCTAATCATTTGGGCCCTCTGGACGACCGACGCTTGGACGGGCCTGTGCAATAAATAGACGACTCGCTCGGATATGGTCTCGGTATCCGTGGCGCAATCTATGCTGCTTCCGCAATATGCTCAAACGAGTCCTATTCCTTGTTCTGACTGTCGCAAGTACGTCAATTTTAAGCGCTCAAGCGCCAGAACCTCCAAATGGAGAAAAAGTCTCTATCGCAGTCGTCGGAGGTACGACTTTTGGCACACCAATCGAGTTCGCCAATGGGCTCGCCGATGACGAGGGCTCATTCTCCTTCGAGACAAAAGCTGGGCCGAGTCCAGTAGTTTACCGCAAGCGCTACAAAGGAGTTCCCTTCTACTACATCCCAATCTATGGATTCATGGACAAGCCGGCGAATGAACCTGATGACATCTATCACGTACGGACATGGACGGCCCTCTATGAACTGGGTGTCACACACGCAGTTAGCGGCGCCACCTCAGGTGGCATCAATCCGGAAATGGATTTCGACGACATCGTCGTTATCGACGACTTTATCGAATGGCGAGCTGAAAGGCCCAACGATGTATTGACTGCTTCAGGACACAGTCGCCCAGGGATTTTCCCCAATTTCGAAGTTCCGCTGAGCCCTTCAATTCGAGCTCTTCTCATCGACGAGGCCAAGAAGCGGAAATCCAAAACAGACTACCAGGGAAAGATCCACGAAACCGGTACCTTTGTGCAGTTCGCTCCCTGACGTTTTGAAAGTCCAGCCGAGATTAGAGCGATGCGTACAATGGGCGGCGAACTAACCAGCATGAATCAAGCGACTTGCATCGTTTACGCCCGCCAGTTCGGTATCCGCTACGGATCGATTTGCTCGATATCGAATCCGGCTGTTGGAGTCCGCCCCTTCACATTCGCTCAAATGCAAACAAGCGTGCAGAAAATTGCCGCGTTCGCGATTCCAGTTGTGCTCGAAACCATAGCTCGGATCCCAAAGGAGGCAATGGAACCGGAGCCTAGTAGCACCGGAGACGCTTTCGAAGGAAACTACCTCGACCCCGAAGGAGAAACCAAAGATGGCTAGTCTAACTAAAGGCGTCCGAAGAATAAGCTGGAGGTCCTACATACACCGAGATTTTGGACCTAGGCCGAAAGCTAAGCGGCCAGCCAAACTAACGGTAACTGAACAGTAGGTCGCAAACATGTCGAAAGCATCCGATACCGAAACGGACTTGGCGCTGGCTCGAGAAGCTCTGGAATACCATTTTGGAGGAGCACCGAAAATCGGATTGATTTTGGGTTCGGGGCTCAGCGAATTGGTAGATTTTTTTGAGGAAGCGAAAGAAGCTTCGTACCGTGAGCTTCCCGGTTTTATGCCATCAACCGTCGAGGGTCACAAAGGCGCCCTTGTTAGGGGAAAGCTGGAGGGGGTTCCGGTCGTTGCCATGGCAGGTCGAAATCATCTCTACGAGGGCCATTCTGCCGCTGCAGTGGTCTTTCCACTACGGGCTCTGATCCATTGGGGTATCGATTCAGTTGTTATTACCAACGCAGCGGGAGGAATCTCCTCGAACCTCGCAGAGGGCGATTTGATGCTCATCTCGGATCATCTCAATTTAACGGGTCGAAATCCCCTAGTCGGCGAAAATGTAGATTCATTGGGACCGCGTTTTCCGGATATGAGCTACGCCTACGATCCCGAGCTCCGAGAGAAGGCTAAAGAAATAGGCACGAATGGCGGCTTTGATCTTAAGGAAGGAGTGTACGCGAGCAATCTAGGGCCGTCTTACGAGACTCCGGCCGAAGTAGAGATGCTAGACCGTATGGGGGCAGATGCGGTGGGGATGTCGACCGTCCTAGAAGTGATTGCCGCCCGCCACGCTGGCGCCCGGGTGCTGGGACTTTCGTGCATTACAAACCTGGCGGCGGGAAAGTCGAAGAACGTTCTTTCTCACGATGACGTTAAGGAAGTGGCCAATCGCGTGAAGGGCCGCATGCAGCACCTGGTTAGAGAGTTCGTTAAGGCTATTTAGCCTGGGCCAAGCTATTGGCTGCTTTACGATATGGGTCGGGCAGGGCTGCCATAAGCGGTACTATTGCTCCTTTTTTGTCTGGGATTTAGGCTACGCGAAGGGATCCGATTTCCTTTTCTTCTATCGATCCAAAAGGGGCGATTAATTCGAGGTCCTCTTTCCAAATACAAACAATATTCCTAAAGCTGTTAGCGGGAAGAGGACGAAAAACCACCAGAGCGGTAGTCCGAAGCCAATTGATAAATAGCCAAAAATCGCCGACAGGGCCATCACAGTTAGCGCATAGACCACTTGAGTTCTCACATGATCTATATGGTCACAGCCTGAAGCAATAGACGACAATACAGTTGTATCGCTAACTGGACTACAGTGGTCCCCGAAAATGGCTCCGTCTAGGATGGCGGCCGCCGTCAGCCAGAAAACTAGATGCGATTCACTATCATAAGCACCCAAGCTATATGCGAGGGGCAGAATCACCGGGATAAGTATTCCCATGGTGCCAAAACTAGTGCCCGTCGCGAAAGCCATTCCCGAGGCAATGAAAAACGTCACAAGGG
The DNA here is from genome assembly GCA_002694885.1 of Opitutaceae bacterium. Taxonomy (GTDB): domain Bacteria; phylum Verrucomicrobiota; class Verrucomicrobiia; order Opitutales; family Opitutaceae; genus Pelagisphaera. The sequence goes on from NZNM01000116.1 coordinate 19,593, forward strand.
GCAGCGTCCAAACTGGGAGCCGATCGCCTAGAAGAGAGATCAAATACTCGTCAGTATTCAGGCCAGTTGTACAAATCTCCTTCATACTCCAGGCCATGATTAGAATAAACGCCGCCATCCGTAGTGTGGGGATCGCTTGCCCGTAGGCCTTTAATGCTTTTCTAGGAGCAAGCACCTTGCTGAAAGCAGCCATCAATATCGCCAATAGCCCACCGGTCAGGGCGGCCACCGCTAGAATCAGCATCGACCCGGCCTCGCCGTAAACTGGGTTTGTTGCGTAGCCGAACGCCTCACGCCAATCCCTCATATCGCCGAAGGAGAATTCCACTCCATCGCCACGCATTCGATACCGACCAATCATCAGAATACCGAAAAAGATAGAGCCAATTACCCAAAAAATCGGTATTGCCGCGTTGCGAGCCAAGTGTTTCTGGCCGACCTCTGGTTCGAGAGATACATTCTTCTCGCTAACGATCAGTTGGGCTCCTTCCCTAAGTACTTGGCCCGTCTGATAAGCACGCATTTCCGCTTTGTACATGGGTCCAAAGTCCCGATCGCTAATCGAGGATAAAAATAGGAACACCAGCGTTCCCCAACAATAGAACCGAAAGGGAACGCATTTGATAAAGATTTCGTAACCACCCTCTTCCAGGCCTAGCTCCCGCGACATCAGGGAAAACAAAAACACTTCGAATGCAATCCACGTGGAGAGCATCGCTAGCCCAGCAACCGGCGCGGTGGTTGAGTCGACCAAGTATGCCAGCTTCTCTCGGGAAATCTTCCAGCGGTCGGTGAGCTTCCGCATGGTTGACCCAACCACGACGGTGTTTGAATAGTCATCGAAAAATATGACGAGACCGGACAACATCGTCGCCAACTTGGCGCTGCGGCGACCGCGGGCGACGACAACTAGCTTTTCCGCCAATCCGTGAATACCGCCGCTTCGATATATCACATGTATCATTCCAACCAGGGCAAAGAGGAAGACGAAAATGGAGATGTTGAAGCCATCAAGCAGGTTCTTGATGACAAAGGCATTGATCGCCTTGGGCAGGACGACAAAAGGGTTTAATCCGTATGTCAGGAACGCTCCAGTCAGAAAAGCGGCGGTGAGGGCCACCACCAGGTTGCGGAAAAACAACGCGCCAGCGACAGCCACGACAGGCGGAAGAACACTGTACCACTGACCATCCAAATCCTGGCCCTCGAACGTTCTCTGAGGAAGCAAGTAAAAGACAAGGCAGGCTATCCCCACCGAAACCGCAAAACCCAAGAGTCGTGATGGCTTTCTTAAAAGAGCTAGAGAGTCAAGCATCGGCAATCAGTCGAAAAGATATTCAGAAATCTAAATGGGGGATTGCAAGCCTGAGACTTTGGTCCTGAAGACAACGAAGGATCGTTAACCTGATAAGCTCAATCGACACTATCATTGCACTTTGGTCCTTGACAGCTTAATCGTATCCATTTTATTATGACATTTTTGCTACTACTCGTTTCAGCACATGATGCCTACCTTTGTTCATTTGAGTGCTTAACGTTTTCAATTAATCCGACCAATTCTGTTTCTACTGTAAAGAGATCCGCATCTTTCCAAGGCTCGAGCAAAACGAGAAGACGATCCCAGTAACCGAGAGTGGACCCGGCTATTGGTCGATTGTAGATAATTATGCTCTTGCCTACCATCAACGGGTTTTCCGCAGCTTTTAGTATTAGCAAAGCTAACATTTCTTGCACCGTTCCCGCTCCTCCGGGAAATACCACAAACTTGTCAGAGTTCTCGATCATCGCCTCCATCCGAGCGTATATGTCTGGAGTTAGCCAGAACGAGGAAAGGCCGTCAGGTAATCCTTCCAGCTCTATGATGTGGGGCACGTTGGACCCAGCCACCCATCCGCCTGCCTCGGCAGCGCCCCTAACCACTTCTCCCATGACACCGGTGGTCCCTGCTCCGGAAACGCAGCCCAGCTTGTTTTCCGCGAGCATTCTACCCAAATCGTATCCTTCAATCATATACGAGGGATCTTCCATCGATGCGGAACAAAATACGCAGACATTCGCTTGATAGTCTTCCGGACGCGGGTTGCTAAATGAGTCACTTTGGTTGGCCATCAATTTTTCCCTTCCGATATCTGGCAGACCTTCAACTCTGACCTTATCAATGCAGGCCAACACCTCGTCGGGGGAATGGGCGATCATGAGAAATTGTCGATAATTCTGCCTGATAGCCCCTACCTCTTGCAAGCCGTCCAGCAGATCGAGCAATGGATCCCACGTGTCGTCAGCGCCCAATATCGCAGTCGCTTTGCCAAAAAGGTGCGGATCCAAAGTCTGATAGCCAACAAAAATGGATACAGCCTTAAATAGGTCTTCGAGAGAAGCGCCCGGCATGAAAACGAAGGCATCGGATTCCTGTATTTTACGCTCTATATTCGAAAGCGTTATTCTCTGATCTCCATTCGAATTATAGATATCCCAGCCGTTGGCGAACAAGGTGTATAACATTCGCGCCCTGGATTTTCGATTGGCGTCATATTCGCCTTCCACCGTTCCTGACAACCTTACAATCGGCATGATCTTTCAACTATTCTCCGTTTTTGTTTCTCGAGTCATTAAAAATTTGACCATAACCATCAATAATGCGGCAACCAAGTATCCAAATACCCACTCCCAAGCAGGTCCTATAGAGGTCGTGATATCCGAACTTAACACCTTAAAGTGATGGACAATGCCTAGAGTCGATAGGCCAGCCGAGGCAATCAGCCAACCAAGGGCCGCTGAAAATTGGCGCTCAATCAAAGCTACCATAAAACCGCAGAGCAATATCGATGCATATAGCCAACCTTGTTCCAATACAAATACACCCTCCGCATACAAGTTGCCTCTTTCTGTCAAGTCAGCCAATAATTCGTAACTGTAAGGCTGATCTGCTTCCCCGAAACCTAGGGTTCCCAGGACACGCTTCACCACCAATGCGCAAAATGCGCCAATACCTGGAATCATCCCAACGATTACCGCTGGAGCATGAACCCTGGGAACCGCTTGAAAGGCTTGGGCTCCGATGGTTATTCCGATCCATATTAGAATCGCCATTCCCGCCTCGATCGGAACGTATTCGGAAAGGAAGCCAAGCGATCCAGTCAGGCAAAGGGCCGCCATGAGAACTCCGTTGATCAAAGAGTAGCCCGCTCGGGCCCCGATCGCTTTCCAGCCAGGATGGCCTATGTACAAGGTTGTCGGATACGGAGAACCTAGAATGCCAGCAACGATAGTTCCCAATCCATTTATAGCTAGCGAAGATTTCGGAGGAAAATCGTCGCCAGAAGCTGATGCCGATTCCAGAGCCTGCATCGAACCAACGACGTTAATCAGCCCCATCGGTACGATCACAGCGGCGAACGACACCATTTGCTCAATAGAAAGAAAGGCTTCGAATCCAAAGAACCATGGCAAGTGGAGTCCAAAATCGAGGCTGGAGTCAGAGATACCACTGATAGGACTCTCAAGACCCAACCAGTGGCAGCACCAGGCTATCAGCATTCCAGTAGCCAATACGATCAAGCCGCCCGGAATTCCAAAACGGACCTTGTCGCCTCCGTAATAGAAATACAAGGAGAGGAAGAGCGTCGGCAACCCTATCAAAGGAAACTCATAAGCCCGGAAAACATAGTCCGCCGCGATGAAGAAAATCCCAATCACACCCAGCGCGCTAAGCAACGCGGCCCGCGGCGCGACACGTCGAATCAAGGGCACGAAGAAGGAGCCTATCAGCTCAATTATGCCGGATCCCAGACAAGCGAGGATACCAGCTATCCATGCAAGATGGTTAGCCTCTTCTTCGCTGGCTCCATTACTCAAAGCGATCTGCTGAGCTGGGAGCATAACATAGAAAGTGTAGAAGAAGATAGGCAGTAGATTAATTCCGTAAGGCAAGGCGCAGACATCATCGCGACCCAGGCGCGTGGCGAGCGAGCGAGCCTGCCAAGCATAGTACAAATTTCCAAACAGCAGCCCCATGGCCATCCCCGGTAAAACCCGAGTGGCGATCATCTCAGTCGAGAAGCCCAGGACCGTCTGGGAGAGGCTAATGATGAGCAGGAAATTGATTAGGTTGTTTAGGCCCAATCCGAAAAAACCGTCCCAATCTCCTTTCTCTATCCACTTCATCCGACCGCGGATAAGCAAGGTTCGGACCAACTTTCCCGTTACGATCAATTCGGCCGGAGAAGTTCATTTGCAGCCCCGATGGCTCCGGAAACCTCAATCCAATTTCTCAACTTCGCCTCACAACAGTCCTGAGCGCGGAACTTGCTTGTTCCGGCGGCGTGAAACGTTTCGTACGAGGAGACCTTGATGGGTTCTTTGCTCTTGGGTTGGACAACATGGTGATGCTCATCCTCATGAGCAACCTATGCCAAGGATTCTTGGGCTTTTCGTCAGAGCTGTTCTTCGGAAAAATCCTTCCCGCGACGGCGGTTGGCCTTGCTATCGGAAATGTCTACTATTGGCGGCAGGCCCTCAGCCTAGCGGAACGCGAGAAACGCCAAGATGTCTGCGCCCTCCCTTACGGGACGAGCATCCTCACCATAATCGCATTTGTTTTCCTGGCTATGTTTCCTGCTCAGCAGTTGGCTCTCGCGGATGGATTGAGCAAAGAAGAAGCCGATCTCGTCGCTTGGCGAGCAGGACTGCTTGCCTGCTTCGGCTCGGGACTTATCGAATTCTTCGGATCCTTCATCGTATACAGGCTTCGAGACTTCACCCCTCGGGCTGCATTGCTCTCTACTCTAGCGGGTATTGGCTTCGCCTTTATCTCGCTAGACTTCGTCTTTCGCAGCTACGCTTTCCCGCTAATCGGAATCACAACGCTCGGCCTGACTATCATTATCTACTATGGCGGCGTTCGCCTCAAATTAGGCCTGCCAGCCGGATTCGTCGCTCTCCTTATCGGAACGGCGATCGCTTGGGTACTCGTCTTTGCCGGAGAGCCAAGCGTTGTTGCGAAGGCCCCACTCCAGATCAACCACTTAGGAATCTACGTGCCTATTCCTCTGTTCAAAGATCTTTGGGCAGCCTTCGAAATGGCTCCTCGCCTGATGCCCGTCCTAGCCCCTCTTGGCATTATACACCTCGTTCTTTCGCTGCAAATTATTGAGTCAGCGGACGCGGCTGGCGATCGCTTCCCAGCCCGGTCTTCTCTTGCGATAAACGGCGCGGGAACCTTGGCCGCTTCGCTCTTCGGCTCTCCTTTTCCCACATCGCTTTACATCGGACATCCCGGCTGGAAAGCCCTCGGAGCTAGGGCCGGTTATTCCCTCTTGAACGCGATTTTCATCGGGGCCGTTTGCCTCTCAGGGACCGCAAGCATCATCTTTTATTTCATCCCGGTTGAAGCAGGAATGGCTATTCTCATTTGGATCGGAGTTTCAATGATGTCTCAGGCGTTTGAAACAACTCCAAAAAAGCACGTACCCGCTATAGTGTTTGGTATAATACCTGTCGTCGGAGCCTATGGAGCGCTCATTTTGAAGCACGGCCTAGCGACCGCCGGCACCGTCGCGGAAACGAGCTTTTTCAACGAAGCCACCCTCAGCGTGATGGAGGCAAGTCGAACCTTTTTCGGAACAGGGGCTTTCGCGATTGAGCAAGGCTACGTGTACACATCCATCATTTTGTCAGCCGCCACCGTTTTTATAATCGAAAAGAGATTCCGGCAGGCCGCGCTTTGGTTTTTGGCTGGCGCTATCGGCTCAGCAACCGGACTTATGCACCAATACGAACTTACATTTGCTGATTCCGTTTCCAGGCTCGATTTCGAGTTTAACCAGTGGTTTTGGTCCTATCTCACTATCTTCGCTCTCCTCTGGGTAATCCCATACATAACCGTAGACGCAGAATCTGAACGCCACCCATGACCCGCAACTCCGAACTTCAAGACTTTCTAAAGTCGCTCCCAAAAGCGGAGCACCATATTCATATCGAGGGATCATGCCCTTGGGATATCATGGGGCGGACCGATCCCCAACAGTTCGATACACCTCCTCCGTCGTGGGCTGACGACTACCGATTCGAAACCTTCGACGACTTCGAGCAGTTGATCTTCAAATATGTTGTTCCCTGGATGATAAGCCCGGAACGTTATGCCCAGACGGTCGAAGAGCTCTTCAAGGTTCGACGAGAAGAGAATCTTCGATATATCGAATTCAGTTTTGCCGGTATTGCCCTAGAGTTTACGGGTCTCTCCGCCCGCGAAATCGCCCAAGCAATTAAGGAGGCCGTGCCACAGGATATGGAAGCACGACTCTACATCGGGCTACATCATGCGGGGTTCTCTAGCAACCAAGATCACCACCTAACCGAGATTCTAGACACGCCGCAAATCGATGGAATCGACTTGCATGGACCCGAGGAATTTCCTCTTGAAGATTGGTCAAAAGACTTCTGGAAAGCGGCCAAGTCAGCCGGCAAAACGTTAAAGGCCCACGCCGGTGAGCTATCGGGACCAAGCGCGGTCCGAGAAGTGATTGAAGACCTTGGAGTAACCAAAATACAACATGGAATCAGGGCGATCGAAGATCCCAGCGTTATGGATCTCGCGGCACAAATCGGAGCGAGTTTCGACATTTGCCCGATAAGCAATGTGAAACTTCAGAATGTGCCCGACATTTCGTTGCACCCAGTGCTGAAATTGGAAGACGCGGGAATTCCTTGCACATTGAATACAGACGATCCTTTCATTTTCGGTAACACTTTAACAGACGAATATCTAGCCGTCGCGGAAGGTTTGCATACTTCGCCTATACAACTTGCCCAATTCGCTCGAAATAGCTTCACAACCGCCGATTTGCCCGAGTCTTCCAAACTAGAGGCAATCGCTGAAATAGACTCCCTTCTAGAAATCCACCTGGCAGCCATGGACTAATCAAGTCCGACCAAATTAAGAGCGATTAAAACCCCTTAATCCATATGTCCCAACCGCATTCGTGAGCATCTCGCAACTCTTGTTTGGAAAAACCCGTATGCGGCAGTTCTACACAGCGCTCTCCTGACCGTTCCTCAAAGAATTCCACTTCCTCCCTGGAAACCTCGCCATCGCTGTTCCATTCCCAAGGATAAGCAAGCCTTCAGTCAGTTGCCACCTCATCAAAAAGGCCCACCATCCGCCACTCGATGCCATTCATTTCACTTACTATCTCGATCCTACCGCCAACAATCGGATCGATTGTAAGGCTCTTGGCGGGCAGGATCACCGATTCGCTGGATGTCCAAGCGGTATAGATGGTGTCCACCGTAAAGGGGCAGGAATAGGACTTCTCGACAGCATACATTTCGGAGAGCGTTAGCAAATATCTACCAATTCGACACCAAGTAAGTGGTTGTCTTGGCCGCGGAATAGGCCGCTATTGGACCGTAAGTGAGGTAATCTTTGCTTGGGGTCGCCTGGGCCAAATTACTTCCGGAACGCACGACTAGAAATGGCGTCTCGAAGTGACCGCAGACTAGCGCAAACGTAGCAGACTCCATTTCCATGATGTCCACGTCCATCGATCGCAATACGTCGATGCGATTTTGCGGTACGCCGAAGAAATCCCCTGAAGTAACCCGACCAGAACCGATTTTCACGCTATAGCTTTCTCCATCTACTTCTACCGAGTGCTTCTCATAAGTCTCTATCAGCTTCAGGGCTTTCGCATGCATATCAGAGGGTATCCCGAAATCGTTTTCCAAGAGCGGAGCCTCATTGGGAACGGAGGGTGGCTGCAAGCCGGCTATGGTGATGCCCGCTTCACCCAAACTTCCATAATCGTGCAGAAAAACACTCGTTGGCAGAATGACGTCGCCAGTTCTGAGCTGCGGATTAATTCGAGCCCCGGTTCCCGTCATAAACGCTGCATCCGGCTTGAATTCTTGCAGGAACAGAGCCGTTACCATTCCCGTGTAGGATTTGCCAACGCCGGTCAATGAGACGACAACCCAATTTTCTCCTAGTCTCCCTTCAAAGTATTCCAATCCGGCCAGCTCCCCTCTCTCGCGATCGGCCAGGGCCGCGACAATAGGTTTGGTCTCCTGAGGCACCGCCCCAAGAATCAAATAAAGCGGCTCTCGATCGTCAGCTATTAGCGTCGTCATATAACCGAAAAAAAAAATTGTGATTAGCGAGGCGCGTACCATGACCTCCCTACAGCATTAGTCCTGCCAATATGGCAAGATCTTGGTAAAAGGGATTCGATTGCAGACGCAACCAAGGTCCCTCTCACTCGCCCCATGCCCGACAATGCTCATCTGGACATATTCCAATTCGCCTTGCTCGTTTCTGATTATGACGAGGCAATCGATTACTTCACAGAGATTCTCGGATTCGACCTTCTTGAGGATACCGATTTGGGTAGTGGCAAGCGATGGGTGCGCGTCGCCCCGGCAGGAACCAGTTGCTTTTGCTATTGGCAAAAGCTAAGAACGAGGATCAAGCTCGATACATAGGCAATCAATCTGGCGGTCGGGTTTTCCTGTTTATGCAAACCGACGACTTTCAGAGCGTCTACCAAAAATACCGATAGAGGAAAGTTCGCTTCGTGGAGGAGCCTCGCAATGAGGAATACGGGCGGGTCGTCGTGTTCGAAGATCTGTATGGAAACTTATGGGACTTGATCGGTAATAAGGAAACGTGAGGCTGTTCAAATCTTTTGCAAAAAGCGCATCGGCTCAGACTTCTTTTGACGGCGTCAGACGCTCTGCTCTATTTTTAGTCGGACAGGGAATTTGGGGGCGGTAAAATGCGCTCATTTTTGACCAATCTACGTTAGCAAGCGGCACGTCGAACTTGGCGCCCTTTTAGCTAACGGAAAGGGAAATGCTTTTGCAGGAAAAAGACGGATTCAAAACTCTACGCAGCGCCTTGCTGAACCCAGTAACCGATACTGAGTGCGAGTACTACTTCGACGCATTGATAGTCGCTGAAAGCTTTGACGGGCATACGACGATCGTGGAGGTCGGCGAGGCAGACGCGATCTCCCGAAAACGCGGTTGGCAGCTAGAGGAGTTTGCCAAGCTGGAAGGTGTAATCCTTCCCGCGTTTTACGATGTACACTTTCATTGGGTTCAAGACGATGTCCGCCAAAAGCCAAAAGCGTCCCTTCTGGAATGGCTCGAAAAGCATACCTTTCCCGAAGAGGCCCGCTTTTCCGACTATGACTATTGCGAAGCCAAAGCAGCCTTCTTTTGGTCGCGCATAATATCTACCGGAACAATCGGAGGACTTTGCTATAGCTCAACTCACTCTACCGCCTTGGACGCAGCCATGCGCCACGCGTCCGAGGGATTTAAGATCGGGAATGTTCTCATGAACATGAGCTGCCCCGACTATCTGATACAGTCTTCAGAAGAAGCGATCCAATCCGTTCATAATGGGACCAACGCATACGAGAGTCGCTACTGCGTTACTCCTCGTTTCGCTCCCACTACCAGCCCTGACGTGATGTCTGAAGGCGCCCGAGTAGCAAAGGATAACGGGCTATTCGTGCAGACTCATCTTTGCGAGACGACCGACGAGATTCAGCATACGCTCAATCTCTATCGAGATATTCCCGGGTTCGAGGACATCAGCAGTTATACTGAAATTTACGCGCGCTGTGACATGCTAGGCCCAAAAACTGTAATGGGTCATTCTATACACTTCGAACAAGATGAGTGGGATATGCTTGCCGATTCGAATACCGCCATCGCCAGCTGCCCAACCTCCAATGCTCCCATAGAAGACTTAGGTCTAGGTTCAGGACTATTCGACTTCGAGAAAGCCGAGGAACGAGGAATTCGCTGGGCCCTTGCTTCCGATATCGGTGGCGGCCCCTACTTATGCATGTTTGATGTCATTGACTCCTTTGAACGGCAAAACCGGTACGCCGGCAAGAGTGGCGACCATCACATCAAAGCCCTGTACCGCTCCACTCAAGCTGGCGCGGAGATTCTCGGCTTCGGTGATACCCGAGGCAATATATCCGTGGGCAAGCGCCTAGACTGTATCCAATGTGTCGCCACGCGTGGAATCGAACCGGATGCGACTTCTGCGAGCGTCCTCAAAGCGATTATCAGCCAAGTATCTGAACGAGGACAGTTTGAAGCGCTAGTATCTGCGACCGTCGTCAACGGGGAGATTCTCTATGAAGCCTGAGGATTTTTCAGCGAGCGGATTGGCAAAAAGCCAATCGTCTAATTTCGGCAAGGGCAATGAGTTCTGGAATGCCGCCTTTGGGGAACTGGTCCGAGGGAAAAGCGTTCTACTCACCATAGTCGCCAGCTGCCGAAAAGGCTCCCCGGGAACTCCGGGAGCCAAGATGCTACTGCTGGAAGATGGGCGAAAAATTGGCACCATTGGGGGCGGGATCATGGAAGCCCGAGCTTTAGATCAAGCTCAAGCGGCACTCGTTTCCGACTACTATCAGCCGAGGCTGGAAGAAGTAGACCATTGGCTAGGCTCAAAACGGCCGTCCGGCTTGATTTGCGGCGGAGGTCAATCAAACGTAACAGCTCGACTCAGCCCTAACCAGGATTTAGATACAATTAGAGGGTTCATTTCCGATGGAATCTCAGATACGCCTTCTAGCCTGGAAATTAGCCCTCGCGGAATCAGGCTAGCCAATCAAAACGGCTCGCCTCTCTTTTCCCAAAGACTATTTCAAGAAGGCGAAAGCTGGAAATTCGAATTGGGCTCTGTCAATTTAAGGCGTTGCGTAATCTACGGGGCTGGGCATTGCGGGCAAGCCCTGGCCAGGCAATTAAGGTGGCTTGGATACAAAGTGGAGATTTTCGACGCCCGCCCAGAACAACGAGCAAAGCTTGCTACTCTAGGAATAGAGTCATCAAGTATAGGCCTTCCTAGCGAATCCTTAGTCAAAGTCCGATTTCCTCAGAACGCCTCCGCGATCGTAATGACACACTCTTACGAAAGCGATGTCGAGGCTCTCGGATTCGCTCTTAAACAGGACTTCCCATTCATTGGTCTGATGGGCAGCCCTCCAAAACTCGAGCGTATTCGAAAATCGCTCACGGGCAGAGGTATTAGTCGAGCCCAAATAGATAGGATCACTTGTCCTGTGGGAATAGAAATCGGGAGCGATACTCCCGAAGAGATCGCTGTTAGCGTTGCCGCCCAAATTTTACAAAGGGAGAAGATCGGGCAATGAGCTTGAAGAAACCGATCACCTTTATTCTCAACGATGAGACCATCACGACCGAGGTGGCGCCCAACCTCGTCGCATTGGATTACCTTCGCCAACATCGCTCTCTCACAGGCTCTAAACAAGGCTGTAAAGAGGGAGATTGCGGGGCTTGCTCAGTGATTCTTGGCGAGTTCGTTGAAAATTCCATTCGCTACCGGGCAGTCACTTCCTGCCTACTGCCAATGGGCGAGCTACACGGAAAACACTTAGTCAGCATCGAGGGCATCAATCTGGAGGATCTTTCCCCCATACAGAAGTCGATGGTCGAATGCGGAGGAACTCAGTGCGGCTACTGCACGCCTGGTTTTGTTGTCGCCATGACGGCCGGTCTCATGGATGAATCCATCCCGCTCGACGACTCCGGAGCTGACTACGCTATTTCGGGCAATCTTTGCCGTTGCACGGGCTATCGCTCGATCAAGGAGGCGGGCCGCACCGCAATCGCGGAAATCGAATCCGAAATTGTCGATCGACCCCGTATTGAGGCCTTATGCGAGTCGGGAGTTCTGCCACGCTATTTTCGGGAGATTCCGACACGTCTTAGGGCAATTCCCCCTGCCAAAATCGATTCGCCGAACAAGGCTCCCTTCATCGCAGGCGGCACGGATCTGTTTGTGCAGCAAGGCGAAGAGTTGCCAAGAATACGAGCGACGCTACTGAACACTGCCCCTCCGGAGCCTATCCGTGTTGAGAATTCCTATGTCGTCGTCGATGCTCGCGAAACCTTTGAATCATTCGGACGCCACCCTGCCATTCGGGAATGCATCCCATCAATTGCTGAATACAACGACGCTATCGCTAGCTGGCCAATCAGAGAGCGGGCCACCCTGGGAGGCAACATTTGCAACGCTTCACCGATCGCCGACATGACCACCCTCCTTCTGGCGATGGAATCCGAGCTCCTGATTAGCGGGCCGGATTCCGAGCGCTGGCTACCCCTATCGAATTTCTATCTCGGCTATAAACGCCTGGCGAAAACTCCGGAAGAGCGAGTAACACTCGTCCGTTTTCCACAACGGGAGGCGGGCGCGTTTATAAACTGGGAAAAAGTATCCAAAAGACGTGTACTAGATATCGCTACTGTCAACTCCGCCGCCAAGATAGGAATCGAGAATGGTCGGATCGCTTCCGCCACGCTCGCGTTGGGAGGCGTAGCCGCAACTCCGCTCGTACTTTCAGATGCCTCTGAGAAACTTGTCGGGCTTCCCCTGGATATCGATTCAATCGGGACAGTTATCGATTCGGCCCAAAATGAGTTCAAACCAATCAGCGACGTTAGAGGAGACGCTTCCTACAAGCGTTTGCTTGCTCGCCAGCTTCTTTGGGCTCACTTCCAGAAAATAATCTCCGAAAGTATGGACGAGGAAGCACTGTATGAAGCACTGCGATAGCGCTCTTCACGTGACAGGCCAGTCCAACTACGTCGATGATGTTCCTAATCCGGCGGGGATGCTCCATGGAGCATTTTTTGGATCTCCAGTCGCTCATGGCCTTATCAAGAGCGTGGATACGACGAAAGCAGCCCAAATCCCAGGCGTAGTATCTGTTTTTACTTACGAAGACATTCCGGGAGATGGTATGATCGGAGGCGTAGTCGCAGATGAGCCGCTGCTAGCATTCCAGGAGACTAGTTTTCACGGTCAGCCAATCGCTTTAATTGTCGCTGAAACCGTAGAAGCGGCTCGCGATGGAGCAAAGGCGTGCGAACTAGAAATTGAAGAACTCCCTCCAATCACCTGTCCCCGCAAGGCGTTCGAGAAGGGGCAAATCCTTCAAGAGCTCAGAGTTTTCGAAAAGGGTTCTGTGGGTGATGCTTGGAAGGACTGCGAGTATATCATATCCGGAAGCGTCGACCTGGGAGGTCAAGAACACCTCTATTTGGAAACCAATCGATCACGGGCTATTCCTAAAGAAGACGATCAAATTCTGATCTATTCCTCAACTCAAAGTCCGTCTGCGGTTCAAAAGGAAGTCGCGTCCGTGCTGGGCTTGCCCATGCACAAAATCGAGATCGACGTTAAGCGCCTAGGAGGCGGTTTCGGTGGGAAAGAGGATCAAGCTACTCATTGGGCGTGCCACGCCGCACTCGCCTCTCAATTGCTAAAACGACCGGTTCAAGTCGTTCTCAGCCGGGCAGATGACATGCGGATGACAGGCAAGCGCCACCCTTACAAACAGGACTACAAAATAGGGCTGGACGCGAAAGGCAATATTCTAGCGTATGATGTTTTTCATTACCAAAACTCTGGAGCCTTTATGGATCTCTCGAATCCCGTTCTGGAAAGAACATGCCTCCACTCGACGAACGCCTACGCCATACCCAATGTGAGGATTTCAGCCGTGCCTTGCCGAACGCATTTGCCCTCGAATACCGCCTTTCGGGGCTTTGGTGGGCCGCAAGGGATGTTTCCTATCGAAGTTGCAATTGATGCGGCCTCTAAGCAGATGGGATTGCCAGCCTGGAAAATCCAGGAGATCAATCTAGCCAAGAAAAACTACGTTTTCCACTATGGCCAGGAACTAGAAGACGATAGACTCAGTCGATGCTGGGATGAGGCGGCCCGGGCATTCGAATTCGAAGAAACGCAAAACCGCGTTGAAGCATTCAATTCAGAAAATCGTTTTAAGAAAAAGGGGTTAGCCGTTATGCCGGTTTGCTTCGGCATTAGCTTCACCAAAACCTTTTTCAACCAAGGCAGCAGCCTGGTTCATGTCTACACAGACGGCAGCGTTTCAGTCGCTACGGGAGGCATCGAAATGGGTCAAGGAGTCAGCTCCAATATGATCGAAATCTGCTCACGGAGTTTAGGCATACCCGTTTCGCAAATCAAATCCAACAGCACCAACACTTCCCGAATCGCAAACATCTCCCCTAGCGCTGCCAGCGCTACAACCGACCTCAACGGCAACGCTACCATAATCGCCTGCAACAAGATACTAGATGGCATGAAGCAAGTAGCTGCCGAGGATCTCGGGTGCGACTCATCTGTAATATCTATTGAAAACGCCAAAGTGCTCAAGGACGGAACCGATACCGGGCTTAGCTGGAACGACCTTGTATCCAAAACCTACATGTCCCGGGTTCCGTTGATGGCCCACGGTTTCTATACGCCTCCAAATATCCACTTCGATGGAGTTAAAGGTTACGGACGACCCTTTCACTACTACACTTACGGCGCTTGCGTCGTAGAGGCTACCGTCGACTGTCTCCGTGGCGTGTACAAGATCGACTCAGCTCGGCTAACTCATGACCTCGGCCGCGGCATCATCCCCAGCGTAGACCTCGGGCAAGTGGAAGGCGGGCTCGCTCAGGGAATTGGATGGGTCACGCTGGAGGAACTCAAGTTTTCAGAGGATGGGCGTCTGCTTTCCAACGCCCTATCCACCTACAAGTGCCCTGATGGCGATTTCCTACCTGACAATATGGACGTCCGCTTTCTGGAGAATGCCGACAACCCTGGCGGGCCGCTAGGGAGCAAAGCCGTAGGCGAACCCCCTTTCATGTACGGAATCGCCGCTTTCTTCGCCATTAGAAACGCCATTCATGCCTTTTCGCCCGTCAACACCAGCGAAACCGTGTGCCCTATGACGCCAGAACAAACGCTAAAGCTTTTGTATCCAAATTTTTCTTTTAGCGAGGATATCGCGTGAGTCCGGAATTGATAGATTTCTTCAACATTGTTTTTCGCTACACTCATGTGGTCGCGGCAATCATGTGGATCGGAAACTCGCTCCTCTTTACATGGATGGAGATCAATCTTCTTAAGCGAGACGGCGATGATGATCTAATCGGCTACCTCGATATGCTGCACGGCGGAGGCGTCTTCCACCTGCAAAAGCGGCAGCTTCGCCCCGACGCCATCCCAAGGCCTCTTCACTGGTTCTACTGGCAAAGTTATACAACCTGGCTTTCTGGCTTTGCCTTGCTGGTGACCTACTTCTTCACTCGAGCCGATACGCTTATTCTCGATCCAGCCAAGACCGACCTACCCGGCTACGCCGGCATTATAATCAGCCTAGGCGGGATCTTCGGGGGATGGTTTCTATTCGATCTCTACTGGCGTAGTAACTTGAGGAACTACCTCATCGCCGGTGGTATTGCTTGGTTTTTTATCATTGTCGTCTACACCGCTGCCTTGGATTCGGTTTTCAATGCTCGGGCAGTTTACCTTCAAGTCGGAATGACCTTGGGCTCATTCATGACGGCCAACGTATTTTTCCATATCATACCGAATCAAAAGAAAATGATGAAGGCCCTGGAGACGGGCCAAGAACACAGCCTCACTGTTGGCAAGGCGGCGAAGTTCCGGTCGTTGACCAACCACTACATAACATTTCCAGTGATTTTCATGATGCTTAGCGCTCACTTCCCCATACTTTACGGATCTGAGCAAAACGTTCTTATACTCGCTCTGATTATCGCCGCTCTAATCATCATCAAACTGATGATGAACCAGCGCAATCGTTTCAAACCCTGGCTTGCCGTTCTCATTGGAACCTTCGTAGCTACTACCGCGTCCATAGCGGCCATTCTATCGATACCCGACCCTGCTTCTCCCCAATTAAGTCCAGCTGCAGAGACGGGCAAAGACGTATTCAGCCAGCTTGGATGCGTCGCTTGCCATCAGGGCGCGAATGTTTCCATAGCCCCAAATCTGTCTGGCATCTTTGGGGAGACTAGAGAGCTAGCCGACGGATCCGAGGTCTTCGTAGATGAGGCCTATCTTCGCGAGTCAATCCTGTCGCCCAACGCTAAGATCGCCAAGGGCTATGCTTCAGCTATGCCCATCTACGGAGCCATGGTAAACGAGGAACAAATTAGTCAGCTTATCGCCTACATCAAAGAGCACTGAAATTTCGCTATGCCTATCGATCCCTTACTAAAGCAAATTAATCCTCCCCCACGCCTTATGATGGGGCCTGGCCCGGTTAATGCCGATCCCCGTGTCCAGCGAGCCATGGCTGCCGATCTGCTCGGTCAATACGATCCGGCAATGACGAACTACATGAATGAGGTGATGGCCCTATACCGCGAGATTTTCCAAGCCAACTACCACTGGACTTTTCTCATCGACGGCACGAGTCGAGGAGCTATCGAAAGCGCCCTCGTTTCCATTATCGAGCCAGGCGACAAAACCCTCGTCCCTGTATTTGGAAGATTTGGACACCTACTCACCGAGATTGCGTCTCGCTGCGGAGCTGAAGTGATTCCCTTGTACAAGGAATGGGGAGAGGTCTACTCTGCCGAGGAAATCGGAGCCGCCCTCGATAAGTATAAACCGAAGGTGCTAGCTGTATGCCAAGGGGACACCTCCACCACTATGCTTCAACCGCTTGAGGAAATCGGTAAGCTCTGCGCTGAACGCGGTGTTCTAAGCTATGTCGATGCCACCGCTTCTATAGCCGGGAACGTTCTTAATATTGAAGATTGGGAGATAGATATTTGCACTGCCGGGCTTCAAAAGTGCTTGGGAGGCCCATCCGGCTCTGGACCCATAACGATATCGGACCGGGCAGCCGAAGTCATAAAGAGGCGTTGGCACGTGGAAAAAGGCATTGAGCCCGTTGGGTTTGTTCCTGGAGAGGGCAGTCGAATTCAGTCCAATTATTTGGATCTAGCTATGATCATGGCCTACTGGTCTCCAGAACGGCTCAACCACCATACAGAAGCGACCAGCATGCTTTATTGCGCTCGCGAGTGCGCCCGTTGCATTTTGGAGGAGGGGCTTCATAAAGCAATAGCCAGACATGAAATCGGCAGCCGAGCTATGGTCGCAGGCGTAAAGGCCATGGGCTTAGAGCTATTTGGCGATCAGGAAAATAAAATGAGCAATGTAACGGGAGTCTACATACCGAAAGAAGTCGATGGAGAAGCCGTTCGACGCGATATGCTCCTGCACTTCGGGGTTGAGATCGGTACGTCGTTCGGTCCTCTGCATGGCAAAATTTGGCGCCTAGGAGCGATGGGATACAATGCCCGCAAGGACGCCATACTTCGAGTCCTCAGCGCTCTCGATTCCTGTCTCCGATTGCATGGTCGCTCCTCGACTGGGGACGACCCCGCCATCGCCGCTTTGGAGGTGTTCAAAGAGACCGAGAAAAATGTTCCCGACATCGAGATCTCGCCCGTAAGCGATTCCAAATAAGCCATGAGCGATTCCCTTCTCATCGAAGATATCAGTTATCTCGTTCTAGCCGATTCGGATCAAACCGTTTTGGAAAACGCATGGGTTTGGATCGAAAACGGTTTCATAAAAGACCTCGGATCGGGAGAAGTCCCCGAAGATGCTGGCGACGCGCCGAAACTCTCCGGTCAGGGGAAAATCGCTACGCCTGGACTAGTCAATACGCACCATCACTTTTATCAAAACATGGCCCGAGCTTATACGCCGGGAAACAACCTGCCCCTGCTGCCCTGGCTGGAGCGGATGAATAAGCTCTGGAAACGCTTCCGCGAGGATGATCTTCAAGTCTGCACCCAGCTGGGGATCGCGGAGCTTATGATGAGCGGAGCAACGACAATCGCCGACCATCACTATGTTTTCACCGAGGGATCCACAGACATGACCCTCCATCAATTCAAAGCCGCCTCGAAAATGGGAGTCCGTCTTCACGCCAGCCGCGGCTCCATGAACCAGAAATCCGATCTTATCTCAGATTGGGCGTTGCAGGATGAGGATACCATCCTAGCTGACACGGAATCGTTGATACAAACTCAACATGACAATTCTCCCGGGAGCTATCGGCAAGTTATCGTCGCCCCCTGCGCCGCCACCTCATGCACCAAGTCGCTCCTTGAAGCGAGCGCCGCTTTGGCCAAGAAATTCAGAGTCGGCTTGCACACGCATTGCGGCGAAACGGTGGCGGAAAACGATTTCTCTATCGAGCATTTCAAGGCCCGTCCTCTAGCCTACCTATTGGATTGCGGCTGGGACTACGACAAAGCCTGGCTAGCCCACGGCATTCACTTTAATGACGAGGAATTGTCTCTGCTTTCCCACTACGGCATTGGAGTAGCGCATTGCCCCAATGCCAACATGCGGCTCGGTTCAGGGATCTGCCGAGTACCCGAACTTATTGAAAGCGACGTTAAAGTCGGTATCGGAGTAGACGGCAGCGCTTCCAATGATTCGGGCCACATTCTCGGCGAACTCCGCCAAGCCCTGTACCTGGCGCGAGTAAAATATGGAGCCGAGTCGATGAGCGCCTTGGATGCCATAGAACTCGGCGCCTGGAGAGCCGCTCGAATGATGGGGCGCGATGATATTGGAGAATTAGCTGTCGGCAAATGCGGCGATCTAGCTCTCTTTCCAATTAACGATCTCTATGCCAACGCTGCGGAAAACCCTGTTGATGCCCTCTTGATCTGTCACCCGCGCCAAGTTTCGGACCTAGTAGTTGGCGGCTCGATACGTATCAAAGATGGAGCCTTTACCCACTTGGATATAGTAGAACTGATGAGTGAACACAGGCAGCGAGCCGAACGCGTCCGCTCCTCGGCTTTCTAGTTATGAATGTAATCAAAATCGAAGAGTGCCCAGACTATGTGGCTCCGGACAACGCGGTAGCAAAAGAATTCCTCTCCCCCCGGAACAGCGCTCTCGAACGTCTTAGCATCGCCGAGATAACGATTCCTCCGCATACTTCCGTAGAGAAACATTACCACTTGCAGAGCGAGGAAGTGTATCAGATTATCGACGGCGAGGGATCTATGCTACTCGGCAAAGAAACACGCAAAGTCGGGCCTGGCGAAGTGGTTCCCATTCCTCCAGGAGCTTGGCATTCTATCGATAACCAGAGTGATCAAGATCTCGTTATGATCGTGACCTGCTCTCCCCCATGGACGCCTGAAGACCAGGTTTTCGAATCATAAGTATTCCCGTTGAAAACCGAGTTCTCTACGAGCCGTTCATTCGGCATTATCCTCGTTCTCATCTCCGGCGCTTGCTGGGGATTCCACGGCGTTATAATAAAGAAGGCCTACGCAGTTGGCGCTTCTTTCCAGCAAGTGTTTTTCGCCGAAACCCTCTTCGCATCCATTTTCTTCCTGTTTTTCATCCGCTCATTCGGGGGAAAGCAACGACCTCGAACTCCGAACCAATGGCGAGATCTCGCTATATGCGGGATCGCTAGCATGGCGCTCGGCACATTCCTATTTTTAGCTTTCAGCCTGGGTCCAATAGCTATCGGGGCGACCCTACTTTTTCTCTACATGCCACAAGTTTACGGATACGCCGTTTTCACAGGGATACAGAGCTTTAGCTATTTGAAAACCTTCTCCATTTGCTTGCTTCTCGTCGGAGCTGGAGCCACGACGAACATACTGGGAGCTTTGAAGGGAGATGGCTTTACCGGGGCTATTCTCGCTGCCTTGGCGGCTTCAACCTCATACGCGATTATCTTTCTGCTCACTCCCCGCCTCAGCTCCTTTACCAACGCCACATTTCGTTCCTTCTCCATATCATTCATCTGCTTCCTAGGAAGCGGGGCTATGCTCCTCGCGTTTCCGTTCATGAGAAACCACGAGCCTATTGAATGGCTGCCTTTCTTGGCCCTAGCTCTTGTTCTCGGACTTCTGGGCCAAACGATTCCAGTGATAACGCTAATGAAGGGCATCCCAATCGTGGGTAGCAGCATCGCCGGAGCCCTCGCCTCCATCGAGCTGCCAGTCGCTGTGATCTCGTCGGCGATTTTCCTAGGGGAAACCGTTACCATCACTCAGTCCCTCGGTGTGGCTCTCGTATTCATCGGAATCTTACTGTTTAATCTTCCCACCCAAAACGCTGAGCTAAAACCAAAGGCCGCAACGCCATGAATTCCGAAGAGATCCCCATAGATAAGCTTAACCGGATGCAAGACGACGAGTGGATAACACTCTTGGGAAAACTCTACGAGCACTCGCCATGGGTAGTGGAAGAAGCCGTCAAAGGCCGTCCTTTCTCAGATAAGAAAGCCCTGCAAGCGCGCTTCGAGAGCGTAATATTCGGAGCAGAAGAGGAGATGCAAAGCCAGCTCATCACTGCCCACCCCGATTTAGCCGCAAAAATGGACGAGCTTGCTAAGCTCACCGACTTCTCCCAATCCGAACAGACAAGGGCTGGATTCTCATCCCTTCCCCGAGACACCTTCAATACTCTCCGGGAAACTCTCGCCAATTATCGGCAGAGGTTCGGGCACCCTTTCATACTTTGCGTTTCCGACCACAGCGCCTCGGAAACGCTACCCATCCTTCAACAACGCCTGCAAGCATCGCCGAGATCGGAGCGCTTGGCTTGCTTAGCCCAGATCGCCCGAATCGGCTGGCACCGACTAGACGCAATCGTATCCTAAATCCATCTGCAAAATGAGCGGAAAACTGAGCACACACATTCTAGACAATTACCACGGTTGCCCCGCGCCGAACGTCGACATAGAACTCCATCAACTCGACGGAGAGTCATACCGACTGATCGGTAAATTCCGAACGAATCAAGAAGGGCGAACCGATTCTCCAATGCTAAACGATGAATCTCTGCAAACGAGTCCCTACCGTCTCGTATTCAAGATTGGCGCTTATTTCAAGGAAACGGGCGTTTCTCTTCCTGAACCCGCTTTCCTAGAGAACATATCTATCGACGTAAACCTGAGAGCGGGGGAAAGCTATCACGTTCCTCTTCTCTGCACGCCCTGGAGTTATTCAACCTACCGAGGGAGTTAATGATAAGAGAATCGCACATCGAAAACATTCACCGCCGCCTTATCGAGCGTATCGAAATATTGGGGGCGATCAGCTCGAGCGCCGAAAGTCTCACCCGAGTTTTCCTATCCAAGGAAATGGACATCGCCTCTCGGCTAATTCAGTCGTGGATGAACACGGCCGGTCTCGTATCCAACATCGATCCCTTCCAGAACGTTATTGGCTCTTGGCCTTCGAACACCGCAAAAGCGCCCTCTATTCATATCGGATCTCACTACGATACCGTAGTAGAAGCAGGCAAGTACGATGGCGTTCTAGGAGTTCTTCTCTCAATCGGAGCAATCGAGCTCCTGCAGGCGGAAGGGTATGCTCCCAAACACCACATAAACGCTCTCGCGTTTTGCGATGAGGAAGGCGTCCGCTTTCAAACGACTTTTCTCGGCAGTTCGCTGCTTTGCGGCGCTTTCGATGATTCCGCCTTGGACAAAGTCGACTCCGAAGGGATGAGTATGCGAGAGGCTTTTCTAGCCCGTGGCTTCAATCCCGATAACATCGCCCACATAGCTCCAATAATCGGAGGGGACGACGTTTTCCTAGAAGCCCATATCGAACAAGGTCCCGTGCTCGAAGCTAGCGGCCATCCTTTAGGAGTCGTTACCGCCGTAGCGGCCCAAACGCGTATCGGCGTGGCGGCTACAGGGAAGGCAGGCCATGCGGGAACGACACCCCACGACCTTCGGACCGATGCTCTCGCCTGCGCTGCGGAGATGATTCTCGCGGTAGAGCATTTCGCCCTCGCCCGTCCAGAGGTTAAAGCAACCGTTGGAAAACTAGAGATCTCGCCTAACGCAAGTAACGCGATTCCTGGCAGAGCCGACTTTTCCATCGACTTTCGAGCCCCCGACCTAGGACGGCTGAGAGAGCTCAAAATAGATCTTCTCAGAGAAATCGAATCCATTGCGGAGCGACGCTCGATCAAAATCGACATCCAGAACATTCAGGAAACTTCCCACGCCAATTGCGACCCAGTGGTAACGAAGCTTATTTCTGGAGCGGTCGCCGCCAACACGGGACAGGTAACCGAGCTCTTCAGCGGAGCTGGCCATGATGCCATGAAAATAGCTGAGACCTGCCGTATCGGCATGCTATTCGTGCGCTGCCAGGACGGATTGAGCCATCACCCAGATGAATTCGCGGAATCCTCGGATATACTGGAAGCCCTTCGCTCAATGGCGGATATCATAAAACGCGTCGATCAAAACGCTTTTGCCCACATGTAAAAGATGCACGACCGCATTATTCGCAACGTTCGCCTGCTCGAGGCACAAGGCTGGCAAGAAGCTGACTTGGCAATCGACCAAGGCCGTTTTTCAGCGATTGGCAAAGTGTCCGAGGCGGGGAAAGAGGTCTTCGATGGAGAAGGTTCTTTTTGCTTTCCCGGAGGCGTTGATCTCCATGTACATTTTAACGAGCCAGGGCGCGCCCATTGGGAGGGATTCTCAACCGGTTCTCTCGCAGCCGCTGCGGGCGGTTGCACCATGGTGGCAGAAATGCCTCTAAACAGCATACCCTCGACCACTTCGGTTGAAGCTCTAGATAAGAAACTCGCTTCAATAGGCTCAAAATCCAGCGTCGACTTCTCTCTCTGGGGCGGACTCGTGCCAGGAAATTTAGAGTCCATTCATCCCCTAGCGGACGCAGGAGTGATCGCTTTCAAAGCTTTCATGTCGCCTAGCGGGACTGATGATTTCATAAACTCGGACATCGCGACCTTGAGAGAGGGCATGAAGCGTATAGCCCCCACAGGGAAATTTCTCGCTCTCCACGCCGAGGACCCGGCAATCCTGAATCCATCGAACCAAAAACTTTCCCAACGCAAGAGCGCATTCGATTGGGAAGCCAGTCGACCCGTGGAAGCGGAAATTAGCGCTATCCAGATCGCTATCGAACTGGCTGGCGAAACAGGTTGTCCCATTCACATCGTCCACGTTAGCTCTGCCCAAGCGCTCGATCCGATAATCGAAGCTAAAAACAACGGGGTTGATATAAGCTGCGAAACCTGCCCCCACTACTTGCTTCTTTCCATCGAGGATGCGGACAGGATAGGTCCGGACGCCAAGTGCGCTCCGCCACTCCGGTGCCGATACTCTATCGATATACTCTGGAAAAGTCTCGAGAATGGGGAGATCGATACCATCGGCTCCGATCACTCGCCCTGTCCTCCCGAAATGAAGACTGGCCTGAGTTTCTACGACGCTTGGGGCGGCATAAGCGGATTGCAACATGGCCTGCCGCTCCTTTGGAGCCAATGCTCGGAGAACCCCGAACTCCTCTCGCATCTAGTCCAGCTGAGCTCCTCGAGACCGGCCAAGAGAGCAAAACTCGGAGCCAAAGGCTCCATAGAAATCGGGAAAGACGCCGACTTCGCTCTGGTCGATTCAAGTATGACGCCCAAAGAAATCAGAGCCGACAATCTGGCCTATAAGCACCGAGCCAGCGCTTATTGCGGCATGCAGACTTCATTCGATATCCGCCAAACCTGGCTAAGAGGCGATCTCATCTACGAAAATGGAAAGGCCATCTGTGAACCATCTGGAGCGTTTTGCCGGGCAGTTGACAATTGGAGACGGTAAATCGGGAAACTCCCGCTATTCCGTCACTCGATGGCAGGCTTTATGCTAAATGTGGCTTATGAGTTCGAGTATCCCTCTTATCGATTTCAGTGGAATGTTGAGCGACTCCATCGCGGAACGCAAAGCTCTGGCAGAGGCGGTCGATCGAAGTGCTAAGGAAGTCGGATTCATGTATATAAACAACTGTGGAATCGCTCCGGAAACGGTGAAGGCAGTAATGGCGACGGCTCGACGCTTTTTCGGGATGGATTCCGAATCCAAAAATGAATTCCTATTCGACCAAGAGCTGAACTTCGGATACCACGGCATGGGTAAGGAGGCCCTAGATCCAAGTAAGCCGGCGGACCAAAAAGAGACGTTCACTATGCGGAATGTATCCAAACTATATAGTCAATCTGAGCTTTGGCCCAGCTTTCACTACAGACAGGTCGCGTGCGATTTTTTCGCAGACTGCCAGCGACTCGCCGATAGACTGATGAGCGCCTTCGCTCTGGCATTGGATCTTCCGGAGGGTTTCTTCGCCAACAAGCACACGGGAATCTTGCAAACGCTTCGATTTCTACACTACCCGCCAGCAAAGGTTGAGTCCTCTGGACAACTCGGCGCAGGAGCCCATAGCGACTATGGAACCCTAACGCTTCTATTTCAAGACCAGTCGGGCGGACTCGAGGTTCAGGACTCTGAGGGGAACTGGATTCCTGCTCCGCCAATAGAGAACGCCGTTGTCATCAACACAGGCGACCTTTTGGCTCGATGGACCAATGACGTCTATCGATCAACACCGCATCGAGTGCAAGTCCGGCCAGCAGACGCGGCCAATGGCCGCCTGTCTATCGCCTTCTTCTCCGATCCGGATCCAGACGTTCTTGTAGAGACTCTTCCATCGTGCGTGTCCGAGCAAAATCCAAAGAAGTACGCGCCTATATCCGCGAGCGACCATATTCTGGAAAGAATAGCCGCCACGAACTGACCCTATCATGGACGAAGACATTCAGGCCCGGTTGCTGAATACGGCAAACGAGGTCGCCATCAAAGCCGTTGGGGAAGGGCATCATCCATTCGGAGCCATTCTCGTCGGCCCGGATCTTGAAACCGTTCTAATGCGTCAAGGGAATGTGAATACGGTACAGCATGCGGAATCGGAACTCGCTCGCCGGGCCTATCTCGAGTACGATCCCGACTATCTTTGGGAATGCGCCCTCGTCACCACCTTAGAGCCCTGCGCCATGTGTTCCGGAACGATCTATTGGGCGAATATCGGCACAGTCGTTTACGGCGCCTCGGAAACGGATCTGAAAGAGCTAACCGGAGCGGATCCTGAAAACCCGACAATGAATCTCCCTTGCAGAACCGTCTTCGCTTCTGGCCAGAAGAATCTCAAAGTCTACGGGCCCTTGCCAAACCTCAGAGATTTCATGCTGGCTCCCCATAAAGAATTTTGGAATAGACAATAAACGTATCCTAGGGCTAGACATCTGCATGATGGATATAGCGATACGGCCTTACCGCGTTGAAGACGCCAAACCGGTATTCGAAGCGATAGAAGAGTCGAAAGACGACATAATGCAATGGATGCCTTGGTGTCATCCCGATTATTCCATCGAGGATTCGAAGAGCTATTTGGCGATTAGCGTGACCGGCTTCGAAAGAGGCGAAATCTATGACTTCGCTGTGCTGAGAGATGGTCACTTCGTTGGAGCCTGCGGCTTGAACCAAGTCAATGTCATCGAGGGCGTCGCCAATATGGGATACTGGCTTCGGTCCAGCGAAGCAGGGAATGGCATCATGCCCATGGCAGCAAAGAAAGTCATAAACTGGGCTTTCGAGAATACGGAATTGAACCGTATCGAAATCGTCGCCGCAGTCGGAAACAATAGGAGCCAACGTGTCGCGGAGAAGATAGGGGCCCATAAAGACGCTGTTCTCGCTAAACGCATCCTCATTGATGGCAAACCATGTAGTGCCGTTCTCTACTCAGTTATTAAAGACTAGCTTGTAGCGCCAGTTTCGTTGTCACCATCATTAGTCTCCTCCTCAACAATGTCTCCCTTGGAAGTCCAGTGACCCGTCACCCAGTATACGACTATATAGACAATGGGCGTATCGATTACCGCCACCAGAAGCTTCATCAAATAAGATCCGATAATCAGTTTGGGCATTACATCATTGGGTATGATTCCATAGAAAGCGATCGTGCAGAATATAGTTGTATCCAATAATTGGGAGCCAAACGTAGAAACATTGTTGCGCAGCCAAAGATTCTTTTCCCCGGTCCTCTTCTTCACCCACTCGAACACGTAGATATCCCAAAGTTGCGCGGACAATGTGGCCAACAGCGATCCGAGGATAATTCTCGGCCCACCCTGGAAGAGGGCGACATAGGCATCGTTTAGAGGCCAGCCTTCCGCCGGGGGAGCTTGCACAGCTAAAAACAGGAATACCGTGCAGACAATGTACACGGCAGTTCCCATGTAGACCATCATCCGCGCCCGTTTGGCCCCCCAGATCTCAGCCGCCGCGTCGGTGCAGGGGAAGGTGAAAGCATGGGCGAAGGATCCGTAGCTGAATGCCAAGGTTCCTAGACCGAGCCAAGCTAGGTCTAATGGGACGAGCTTAACGGTGAGACATTGCAGCATGCCCCAAAAGCCCACATACAACCCGAAGAGTATCAGATACTTCCGCTCCTTCGGATCATCAAGCATGTTGCTAGCTGGGATCCTTTTCTTCGATGATCGCAGTCAGCTCTGCGATGCAATCGTCCTTCTTTGGGGAATCCCAATCAGCTACGAGAAAGCCGTTTAATGCGATTCGAGCCAGTTCCTGCTCGCTGAATCCAAGATCCTGATGCAGAGCATAATACTCTTCGCTCAAGTAGTTTCCGAACATCAAGGTATCGTCCGAGTTGATCGTGCACGTAACGCCCGCGTCGAAAAGCTGTCGAATCGGATGATCAGACATCGTCTTGATTCCCTCTACTGCCAACTTCAGATTGCTGATCGGACAAACATCTAGAGCGATCCCCTCTCGGGCTAGAAAGGCCACTAGTTCGGGATCTTCGACGGAACGTACGCCATGCTGTATCCGACGTGTTCCCAATTCATCGATACACCGCTTTACGAAGCTGGCGGGCATGAACTCCCCCGCATGGGCTTTGAGAAATTTCCCGGCCGCCCCAGCCGCTTTCCAGACCTCAGCGGTCCAAGGCTCAAG
The DNA here is from genome assembly GCA_002694885.1 of Opitutaceae bacterium. Taxonomy (GTDB): domain Bacteria; phylum Verrucomicrobiota; class Verrucomicrobiia; order Opitutales; family Opitutaceae; genus Pelagisphaera. The sequence continues at coordinate 46,325 of NZNM01000116.1, forward strand.
CGGATAATCCTCAGGTCCGTGTAGATCGATTCCCCATAGCCGCTCCCAAAATAAGCAGTCGTCGATAATTTCCTTTCCTATGCCTTCATAGTCGTTGTGCCGCATACCCATCACAACTCGAACTTCCAAATCTTCAGGAGCAGCTGACAGGACAGCATCTACCAGTTCAGGCCCAGCAATAGCTCCCGAGTAAAGCGAACCTACGTGGAAGCTAGTTTCAACGTACTTGCAATTCTGGGACGCGCAGTCAGCTAAAACCTTTTTAGCACAATCGTGATACGCCTCGGCGCTAGTGAATACCCCTTCGCAAAACTCCACATAATAATCCATGAATTCATAAAAGCTTTTGTAGCGAAACTCATCCGCCCACATCGGTGGCCCATCCGGATACTTGCCCGGAAACGCCCGATCAATCATCTCGAATGGGCAAGAACCCTCCAAGTGGATATGGGTTTCGGTTTTCGGTAGACTTTGGACGAATTTCGACAGTTCTGGAGAAGGGTCGTACATATCTACATCTTCAGCAAAAACCGAGCCGCATCCACATGTCATGGGCTTTTTTCCCGCTACGATCCAACAATTCAATTAGATTCGTGAGAAATCGAATTCCATGTCGTCTAGCAAACTGGAGCACGCTGAATTTCGAACGTCTGTGCTCAATTTTGAGCTGAGTCTAAAACAGCAATTAGGCAGTCATTTCTCCACGAAGCCCAACACCAATCATCCAGTTTCTCAGGGCAAGAGAAGCCTTGTCGGCCTTAGCATGAACCTCGGAGGAAATGTCTAACGGTATTTCCTCAGGCTTTTGAAGCTCAACTATCGCCCGGTCTTCATAAATGATTCTCTTTTCCCATTCGCATAGCTGATCAATAGGTACGTCGTGGTCAAAGTTCCTGTGAAACACAGCGATGAGTTGCGATTTTCGGGAGGAGACAGGTGCGATATTGAAATGGATGAGGTGCTCGCGCTCCTGCGGGTAGCTGATGACCGTTCGCGTGCAGAAGGGCAGAAACAACGTCCTATGCATGTGCCGATCCAGCTCAGTAGCGTTGGCAATAGGAGAATCATCTGGATTGGTCGCCTTGTAGTCGAACTCCATCGTCATGGTATAATCGTCTTGAGAAAAATCATACTCCGCTCCCATGGTGGCGCTTCCCTCTTGGCCAAAACTACTCCGATGAACAAAGGAGAAATGGGCATTATCGATGAAGTTCTCTATCAGACGCCCCGCAGAACAATCCCAGAGCTCGGGACCGAGGGTAAAGCGACGATAAACGCTGTCCGACTCTTCAGGTTCCCAAACGGGAATACGATTGGTCGGTTGGCCGCTGAGGCAGACCCAGATTATACCATAACGCTCTTCATGCAAAACCGTTTGCAAGCGCAACTTTCCCGGAATCTTCCATTCGGGATGGCTCGGCACCAGTACGCACTTGCCCGTAACATCAAAACGGTAGCCATGGTAAGGGCAAACAATGCAATCGTCGCGGACCCATCCATTGGACAACGGAGCGCCGCGGTGGATGCAAAGATCCTTAGAAACCACGTATCCAGAGCCTAGCCGGGCAATCACTAAATCGGTATCGAGCAGTCGGGCCTTTCGAGGCTGATCTCCAATATCCGCCACCAAGGCTATAGGGTACCAGAAATTGGCCAGGATATCCCAATCATTACGGCTAAAGGAACATTCCTTGGGGAATTCCAGGGAAGCGTAAGCTTGAGTGAGCTCTTCTTTATTCACACCTGACCGAAAAGCACGATTTGTTCCAACGCCGACAATATTAAGCCTTCCCAAGCTATCATCGAAAGGATGGCGCGATTACGGCTTGAGACGGCTTCATGACCGACTTCCAAATATGGGCATCCATCTTTTTGCTTCTGTATTTGGGTTGGCTACTTTTTCTCACGATTAGGTCCTACAGAAGACCTGCTAAGGGATTGGGGGAATTCTTCTTGGCTGGCAAATCGGTAGGGTTTCTTCCCTCGCTGCTAACGTTTTGGGCAACTTATTTCAGCGCCGCAGGGCTAATCGGAGCCGCGGGCTACTACTATATCCACGGAGTCGGGAATTTCATCTTCGCAGTCCTCGGTTACCTAATTCTGGCGATCGTAGCCGGAACTATGGGTAGACGCATGTGGCGGCTCTCCCGAAAGCATCCCGATACGCGATCGCCAATACAATTGTATCTCAAAGCCTTCAACTCGCCCAAGTTGGAACTGCTGTTCATCGCGGTCACCCTGGTGTGCATGGTTCCTTACCTCGCCGCTCAGATCACCGGATTCGCACGCATGCTTGAAAGCTCGCTTGGGTTGCCCTACATTGTTACCGCCGCGATCGCTCTAGTTGTCATTTATGTATATTCCGAATCAGGCGGCCTCGCCAATATTATAAAGACAGATGTCCTCCAGGCTTCGCTCACCATCATTGGCTGCATTTCGGTGACCATTGTTTTCGTGGGCCTGTATTGGGCTTTCGATGGGGCCCAATTCTTCGCTGATGTGGACGCTGCCGCGGATCCTTCTTTATGGAGCTTGCCTGGACCTAATGGCCTATACTCCATAACGAACATAGTCGGGCTCGCTTTGCTCATTTCGCTGGGAGCGACGCCGATGGCGCACAATGCCCAGCGTTTCATGA
>NZNM01000117.1 GCA_002694885.1 Opitutaceae bacterium
AAAAAAATATCCGGAATTTTTGTTAACTTTTTCTCTCTTACAGGGATATGCATCCAGTTACTACCGTTCCCCATGGATTTTAAGGACCCAGAGGCCGCAATCGTTTCGCTGCTGACTCAGCATCAGCCTGCGATTCATTTGTACATCGAGTCTCTCCTTCCTGGCGATAGAGCCGCTGAGGATGTCGCTCAAGAGACGAATTCGATTATCTGGGAAAAGCGCAGCGATTTTGAGCTGGGCACCAATTTCAAGGCTTGGGCCTTTAGTATCGCCCGATTTCAGGTCCGAAAATACCGCTATAAGCAGGCGAAAGATTCGCGTTTAGTCTTTTGCGAGGAGCTGGAGGAAGTCATTGCCGAAGAGATGGCCCAAAACCTCGAAGGCATTTCCGATCATCACATGGCCTTGCAAGAGTGCTTGCAAAAGTTGAAGCCGGCCGATCGCGATTTAATCTACCATCGGTATTTCAAGAAGACGCCGCTTAGCGAGTACGGGGAAAAGATTGGACGAAGCGTTGGGGGATTGAAAGTAACCCTGCACCGCGTTCGCAATCGCCTGCAAACTTGTATCGAAAAGCGATTGGCATTTCAGAAAGGACTGGAAGCGTGAGCCAGGATCAGTGGGAAACGCTAATTGATGAGCTGCTCGATGGCGGTATCTCCGAGGCCGATTTCCTCAGGCTCGAAGCCCAACTGCGTGTGGACCTGGAGTTAAGGCATCGCTACTACGCTAGATTGAAGCTGGAAAATGGACTGAGAATCGAGTCCGAACGGTTGGGGGACGTTCGATCAGAACCAGTGGTCCCTTTCTGGAGAAAGTATGCCATCGGGCTCAGCACGGTTGCCTCGATAGCCCTCTTGATTGCGATAGGGGTTTCTGGTTGGAAGTTTGGCCAGCGAACGCTTCAGGATTCGGTTTCGAATTTTGAGCCAAGCGCGGCGGGCTTTGCCGTTCTGTCCGAGTATTTGGAAGCTGATTGGGGAGATGGTGTCAGTCTCAACCGAGGCGATCTGTTGCCGGAGGGCGCCTTGCGATTGAATTCGGGTGTAGCTCAGTTAGAACTTTTCAGCGGAGTCACCGTGGTGCTGGAAGGAGAGTCCGAGTTCGAGGTTCATTCTCCAATGGAAATGACGGTAACGAAGGGTCGGATACGGGTATTGGTTCCTCCAGCGGCGCAAGGATTCAAGGTGAATACGGCTTCGGGCGAAGTTGTGGATTTGGGAACGGAATTCGCGTTGGACGTGACCTCAGAGCGAGCGGAAATGCATGTAATTGAAGGAGAGGTTGAGTGGCACCCTAACGCGAGCGATGTTCGTAGCCTGACAGATGGACAATCACTTCGATGGACGGTAGAAGGGGAGTTTTCTTCTTCTGGTTTTTCTTCATCCACCTTCCCGAGACTAGAGGATTTCAATCGCAAGTTTTTGGGACAACGACAAGCTCGCAAAGAGGCATGGGAAACGGCTAGCGAGGAAATGGCCAACGATTCCCGGCTGATCGCCTATTACCCGATGAATTTGGAAAACGCCAAGAGTCGCCAGCTTTTGGATGGATCTGGTTCCGGCTTTCATGGTACGATCGTCAGCGCCCGAAAGGCTGCGGACCGATGGGACGAATCCGGTAGAGCTTTGAATTTCAGTCCGACGGGAAGCCGAGTCAGGGTATCCGTTCCCGGAGTACACCGGTCGATGACATTTCATTGCTGGGCTCGTATCGACAGTCTGGATCGCATGTATAATTCCTTGTTTCTTACGGATGGCCATGAATTGCATGAACCGCACTGGCAGATCATGAACGATGGACGCTTGTTCTTTTCCGTGAAGAAGCGAGAAAGCTGGCCCAAGCGCCCCGATAAGCACATCACTTATTCCCCGAGTTTCTGGGACCCTTCAATGAGCGGCAAATGGTTTCAGATCGCCACTGTTTACGATGTGGATGCCCAGACAACCACGCACTATGTTAACGGAGAAGCGATCGGCCAGGATCGCATCAGCGATGAATTTATAGTGGACACCGTTCGCATCGGGGCGGCTTCCATTGGGAATTGGAACGAGCCGACTCGCAACGATCCTACCTTTTCATTGAGAAACCTGAATGGGGCTATCGATGAGTTTGCTATCTTTGGAGACGCCTTGAGCGGCGAGGAGATCGCGAAGCTCTACGATAAGGGCCGCCCTTAACCAAAATTTGAATACTAGTTTGTAGAAGATGAGAGAATCAATTTGCGGAATTCTGGGAACGTTAGCCATAGCTGGCTCGACTGTCGCTATGGCAACAGACGAAGCCCATGACATGGATCGCCTTTTCACTCTCAGGGTGAAACCGATGCTGATGGAAAAGTGTTTGGGTTGTCACGGGGATCCAGCGAAGGAGGTTAAGGGGGACTTCCTCGTAACGACTCGCGATGAGCTTCTCCGTGGCGGCGAGTCGTTCGACGATGTTCTGATTCCCGGCGACGCCGAATTCAGCTTTATTATGGAAGCGGTTCGTTGGGAGGATTCTGACTACGAAATGCCTCCGAAGGAAAATGATCGCCTCTCCGAACAGCAGATTGCCGATCTCGAAACTTGGATTAATGCCGGAGCTCCTTGGCCGGACGAGGAAACTCAGCAAGCTATTCGTATAGCTGAGCGCGAGATAGAAATCAATGAGGAGGGAATGCTTTTCAAGACATCGGGTGGCCTCATCGATGAATGGACCTACCGCCGGTACCAGCCGGAAGACATGTGGGCCTTCATGCCGGTGGAAAAGCCAGAGGTACCCAGCAGCGAAGAGCTAGGCAATCCCGTTGATGCTTTCGTGGGCGCCAAGTTGAAGGCAGCAGGGTTCCAGCCGGCCCCGATGGCTGACGCCAGAAAACTGATTCGCCGAGCGACGTACGATTTGATTGGTCTTCCGCCAACCCCTGAGGAAGTCGAAGCGTTCGTCGCTGCTAGCGAGCGAGACTCTGAAAAGGCTTGGGGTGAGCTCGTGGATCGTCTTCTGGATAGCCCTCATTACGGAGAACGCTGGGGACAACACTGGCTGGATGTTGCCCGCTATGCGGATACCGGCGGTCTGTCGAACGATTATGAGCGTTCGAATGCCTGGCGCTATAGGGACTACGTGATTCGCTCGTTCAACGAGGACAAGCCTTACAACGAATTTATTGTCGAGCAAGTTGCTGGCGATGAGCTAGCGGACGCATCAGTTCGCGATCGCTTGAACAACGATGTGGAAGCCGTGCGGGCTGTTCACGATTCAGGCGAATACAACGAGCAGGAGATCGAGTGGATGGTTGCTTCTAGTTTTCTGCGAATGGGTCCCTGGGACTCGGCCATGATACCGAAAGATGAGGCGCGACAAATCTACATTGACGATATCGTTAATTCAGTGGGCCAGACTTTTCTAGCTACGACGATGCGATGCGTCAAATGCCACGATCACAAATTCGATCCGATACCAACGAAGGACTACTATCGCATGTACGCTGCTTTCGCAGGCACCCAGTTGGCTGAACGCCCTACGGCCTTTCATCCTAAAGAAAATCTGAACGGTTTGGAAGAAGGGGCGGCCATGGTGGAGCGCCTACATAGCTTTGCCGTCCAGAAAAAAGAAGAATTATACGACAAGCGAGAAACGGCTGCTCGTAAATGGTACGACGAAAACAATCGCGAATACGTCGACCATGCCACTCGCAGGGGTATGCCTGACGATGTAAAGCCGCCCAGGCATGTAGGGCTGGACTATATCGAGCAAGGGCGACTCAAAGTCCGTGAGCAAGACGACTGGGTTTGGGAACGTCGCAAGGAGCGCTATGAGCCCATGGTCCAGAGCGTCTACAACGGTCCCGCTCCCAAGAACTTCAATGCTCGCAAGCTGAGGGTAGTCGGTCCGGATAAACTGGAAGACACGCTAGAGAACCATATCTTGACTGGAGGAGCTTTAACCGCCCTTGGCGATAAAGTAGTGCCAGGCGTTTTGAGCGCTGTTGGCGTTCCACTGGGTGATAATATCGAGGATCCGTATGCAATACCTGAAGACAGCATGGATGGACGTCGTACTGCGGTCGCGAGATGGATTGCTGATCCACGCAACTCGCTGACTACACGTTCATTTGTCAATCGAGTTTGGCAGCATCATTTCGGAAAGCCGATCGCCGGGAATCCCAATAATTTCGGAGCCAAAGGCGGCAAGCCCACTCATCCGGAGCTGCTGGATTGGTTGGCGGCCGAGTTCGTCGAAGGAGGATGGAAAGTCAAACGTCTACATCGCCTGATCATGCTTTCGAATTCCTATCGTCAATCGACTCTGCATCCGGATAGGGAAAAGCTGGCTACGGTCGATCCGAACAACGAATTGCTCGCCTTCCATGCGCCACGTCGATTGACCGCCGAGGAATTGCGGGATGGCATGCTGAAGATCACAGGAGAATTGAACGCCGAAATGGGCGGCGTATTCATTCAGCCAGAAATCAATATGGAAGTGGCTCTACAGCCGCGAATGATTCAGTTCTCAATTGCCCCTGCGTATCAACCATCGCCCAGACCGGAGCAACGAAATAGACGCAGCATCTATGCTTACCGAGTAAGAGGACAAGCGGATCCATTTCTGGAAATATTCAATCAGCCAAACCCGAATGACTCCTGCGAAATGCGTGATGCCCCCTCCGTTTCGCCGCAGGCATTTACAATGCTCAATAGCGATTTGATAACCGATCGCTCTATCGCTTTCGCAGATAGGCTGATGACGGAAAACGATAGTTTCGACGAACGGGTAACCAGGGCCTTTGAGCTGGCCTTGGGGCGCGAGCCTGACCAGGAAGAAAAATCCCGTTCCCTTGCCTACGTTGAAGAAATGCGCGGGTATCATAAAAAGCATGACCCGGATCCTGTGACTTATCCCACGAGCGTGACTCGATCTCTAGTCGAGGAATTCTCTGGATTGCCCTTCGAGTTCGAAGAGATCCTACCGGTGTTCGAGAATTATACTCCTGACAAGAAGGCGTCTGATGTCGATACTGACACCCGAGCCCTCGCTGACCTCTGCCTGGTACTATTCAACAGCAACGAATTTGTGCACGTGTACTAAGGCTTAAGGAGTAAGGATGAATTATTGAGATGAAAGATATCAAACAACGCACAAAGGAATTTTCCCTGAGAATCATTCGTTTATTCTCTTCACTACCCGAATCCACGACTGCACATGTAACTGGTAAGCAGCTTCTGAGATCTGGCACATCGGTAGGCGCTCAGCAAGAATTGGAAGAAACCGCCTATTGGTTAGAGCTGTTTACAGATGCGGGTATCGTGGCTCAGGCAAAATTCAGTGACCTTCAGAACTAGACCGACGAAATCGGAAATATTTTAACAACCTGCATCAAGAACGCCAAAGAAAAAGAACTAGTGGCCTAGCTCGCTCAAAATACGAAAATTCAGCCTTAAGCTTCATGCCCTCATCCTTACACAATAACATTTGCTCACGGCCTGTTTCCACGCCTGTTACTCGACGCGATTTTCTCTGCGGGCTAACCGCTTCGCTAGGATCGTTAGCCATGACAAGCATGCTGGCCAAGGATTATCCTTCAGCCTTCAGCCTTAATCCTTCAACCTTAAGTAAGGGCCCATTAGCTCCGAAGGATCCGATGATGCCAGCAAAAGCCAAAGCGGTGATCATGCTCTTCATGGAAGGCGGTCCTGGCCACATGGATACCTTTGATCCCAAGCCGGAGTTGCAACGCCTGCACAAGGCGGAATCTACTTTGGCTAAAGAAGGGGATCCATTCAAATTCTTCGTGGGCAGCCCTTTTAGCTCTCGTAAGGTAGGGCAGTCGGGTATCGAGATGTGCGATCAATGGAAATACATGGCGGATCCTGAAGTCGCGGATGAGCTCTGTAATTACCGAGGATGCCAGGCGGAGTCTGTCAATCACCCGGAAGCCTTGTTCCACATGAATACAGGCAGCCGTCTTGGCAGCGACCCTGCCATTGGGGCCTGGACGACTTATGGGCTCGGTTCCATGAACCAGAATCTTCCTGGCTACGTGGTTATGACCGAGCTAGCTATGCCGCAAGGTGGATCGGGCAACTGGTCGAATGGTTTCTTGCCAGCTCATTATCAAGGCACGCGTCTCCGGCCAACCGGTTCGCCGATACTCGATTTAAAGTCGCAGTCTAATAAGACCCGTGAACATCAGCGGATGGCACTAGACGAGCTGGCTTTCTTGAATCAAAAGCATGCTGACTACCATCCGGAACATGCCGATTTGGCTGCCCGTATGGAAAGCTATGAGCTCGCATATCGCATGCAGATGGAAGTTCCGGATGTGATCGATATAAAGAACGAGCCAGAGCGCGTTCGGGAAATGTATGGCATGAACGATGAAGACACGGCTGTATTCGGCAAGCAATGCTTGATGGCTCGCAAGCTAGTGGAGGAAGGCGTTCGTTTTGTACAGATCTTCTCGGGCGGGTGGGATAGCCATGACTACCTCGAAAAGGGCCACACCTCTCGTATCAAGAGCGTCGACCGAGGAATGGCGGCTTTGATCAAGGATTTGAAACAGCGGGGCATGCTCGACGAGACGCTGGTTATCTGGACGGGCGAATTTGGACGCACGCCTGATAACAACAAGCGTGGAGGAGTGTATTCGCTTGGCCGAGACCACAACGCAGATGCAATGACTATGCTGCTGGCTGGTGGCGGCGTCAACAAGGGGACTATCGTTGGCGCGACTGATGAGTTGGGCAAGAGCGCTGTAGAAGTCGTTCACCCGATTCGCGATCTGCATGTAACCTTGCTACACTTGCTTGGACTCGATGACAACAAGCTTACCTATCTGCACGGCGGTCGCTACAAGCAGCTCTCGCAATTCGGCGGACAGGTGATAAGCGAGTTAATCGCCTAGATTGATTCGGTAGGGCTGCTTGTCCCTAAGCAGCCGACGAGCGGTTGTATCATACTAACGCAGCCGACTAGGGACAGTCGGCCCTACCATCTTGTCATTAGTTGTGTGGAACCGTGAATACAGAGTTCAATACAAAAGGCTGAACCCTTCAATAGTTGCTCCGCAAAATGACGCGACGCGTAACAAAGATCGCTTCGCGAACAGGAATTGAGATTATCATCGTTGCAAGATTGGATCTTGTTCACGTGTAGCGTGATCCTGCTCCCGCAAAGCGGGATTTGATTTCATGAACGAAATCAATGTTAATATCGATTTTTCCAACTAGCCTTTAATATCTCTAAATGAAATTCTTTTTTCTGTTCTCCATCTTTCTTAGCGTATCCTCATTCACGATCGGAACTCAGCCAAACGTCATTCTCATCGTCACGGATGATCAAGGATATGGGGATATGTCGGTTCACGGGCATCCTTGGTTGGAAACACCGAACCTGGACCGGTTGCACGACGAGGGCATCAGTATGGACGACTACCATGTAGATCCTTACTGCACTCCAACTCGAGCAGCCTTGATGACTGGCCGCTATAGCGTTCGGGTTGGGGCTTGGGCCGTGACCGAAGGGCGGCAGCTCTTGAATACGAATGAGACTACGATGGCCGATGTTTTTGCCGCCTCAGGTTATCGCACGGGAATGTTTGGCAAATGGCATTTGGGAGACGCCTATCCCTATGCTCCACGGTATCGAGGTTTTCAGGACACCGTTCACCACTTGGCAGGGGGAGTCGACGAAATTGGCAATCCGGTGGGCAACGACTATTTCGATGATATTTACTACCGCAATGGCGTAGCGGAAAAATTTGAGGGCTATTGCACAGACGTATTTTTTGACGAAACCCTCCGCTTTATCGAGGAGGGAAAGACCAGCAATTTTGAACAACCCTTTTTTATCTATCTGCCTCTGAATGCGATGCATGGGCCCCTAACGGTAGATCCCAGCTACTCCGATCCTTTTCTCGCCAAAGGTTTGCATGAGTCTCTCTCAAAGTTTTTGGGGATGGTTCAGAACTTCGATGAAAACCTGGGTCGGCTTCTGGATTCATTGGATGACTGGGGGATAGAGGAGAACACGATCATAGTATTCATGGGCGACAATGGTACGGGTGGCGGATACGATCCGAGAACCGGACGGGGCTTCAACGCGGGCATGCGAGATAAAAAGGGTTCAACTTACGAAGGGGGACACCGAGTGGCCTGTTTCATCCGCTGGCCCGGAACTCTTCAAGGCGGCGGGAGTGTTGAGGCGCTTACCGCGCATTTGGATTGGCTGCCGACCTTCGTTGAATTCTGCGACTTGAAAGCTCCTGAAAATTCGAGCTTCGATGGGAAGAGCATTGTCCGCTTGCTACAAGGTGAAGCAAGGGATTGGGGCGATCGGGCGCTCTTCGTCAACCGCCAAGCGGACCAGCTAGAAATGTGGCATCCTGGAGTTGATCCCAAAGCGAAGTATCCCAGTCGGACCGTGCTCACGGAACGGTGGCGATTGGTTAATGCTGAGTTGTACGATATTGTTCAAGATCCTGGGCAGCAATCCAATGTGGCGAAACAGTATCCGGAAGTGGTGGAGAAACTAAACAAAGCCTATCGAGAGCACTTTGAAGATGTCACCAGCCACGGGGGAAAGTACACTCCATTCTTTATTGGCTCCCCTAATGAGAATCCGACTCGGTTCACAACCCGGGATTGGCACCATACCGATGGCGGGGTCATTTGGAAGATGTCGCTGGTGGAAGACGATTCGCTATTCGTCAACGGCTTTTGGGCATTGGATGCCCAACAAGCGGGTCGCTACAATATTCGCCTGTCGCGTTTTCCCAAAGACGCAGAGCGCCCAATAGGGGCTAGCAAAGCTCGTATTCGCATGGGCGAATACGCGGATGAAAAAGACCTCCAGCCGACGGACACGTTCATCAATTTCGAGATGGAGCTTCCCAAAGGAGAAACCATGTTGCAGACCTGGTTCACTGACGCGGAAACTCAGAGGGAGCGAGGCGCCTACTACGTTTGGGTCGAGTACCTGGATAAGTAGTTATTTCAATTGTAGTTCTCAATCCATACAGGCTGGGTAAAAGCGCCATTTGTGGCGATATCCCAAACTTCGATACGAGCCCATTTTCGATCTGACAGATCGATCTCTATATCTAAGTCTCGTTTCCCGAATTCGGTTGTGTCGATCAGGCTAACTCGCTCTCGATAGACGCGATTTCCATCGCCTGATACGACTTCCAGTCGATCGAGGGGGTATGTCCATTCAAGGGAAGCCTGTAGATGGGCGATATTCGACGATTTGCATAGGGACAAGGTGTCACCACTTTCCTTATCGCCGATGGAGAAATCAGTGATGAGAATCTCGCCAGTCGTCACGAAGAATCTTCCCTGACTCAGGACATCTAGTACTGGTTGCCAGCCATCTCTATATTCGGGAACAGAGTCGAGTTTCAGGTAGTTGATGTTCATGGTACCGAACAACTCGTAACCTTCAAAGATCTTGAAGATATCAACTTCGCCAATCGTGTATTTCTTGTGTCCCCAGTTCGCCATATCGTCCTGTAGATCGATCACACGCCAGCCAAGAGAGTCGCGGGAGTAGTCGGCTGGCATTGCCTTCCAGGCGCCCCCAAGAAACCGATCGCTTTGGAACCAATCAGTATCCTTATAGGCATCGGGAAATCCCGTGGATCCTTTGATTCGGGCGTGGGCGGTCCAAGCTAGTCCATTCTCCCGCTTCAGGAGCTCGTAGACATCTTCTTGGCTTCCCACGTGATACACGGTGCCGAAGTTCTCGCTTTCCTGGATGAATGGCTGGCCCTCATTTCGATTCAGCACCCAATTGACGGGTTTTGGGAAAAAACTGATCCAGTGGCCGCCTAAATGAACGTTGGGTTCTTCTCCGGGAAGCAGAAGAAAGCCTTTTCCGGACAGCCGCTCGCACTCGTTGTGCATGACCTTTAACTGAGTCAAGCGTTCATCAGTTCCCATTCGTGGGGTAGCGCCTTTGTGAAACTCAGCTAAGTGGACGATATCAACGCCCATCTTTTTGAATACGTCTACGAATTCTGGACGTTGCAAACCTTTGGGTATGCCATCCACGCCTTGCTCGCGCTGCTTATCTATGTAGTCCAGGGAATGCTCGACATGGTAGTGGCTGGTGAATGTCTTGTAGCCGGGTATCTCTTTAAACTGGTCCCCTCGCGTATAGCGCGTAACAGTAGCCAAGTTTCCATGACCGTGGCCTTTGGAAATGAAAATGAGCGCCCCCAGTTTTTGCAGGGATCCAGGCGGAGCGTTGACCCAAGGCACGTATCGACGATCGCCTATGCTTGGCTGTCGAATTCCGAAGGCGAAGCCATCGACCATATCCAGGTACTCATGCCCAGCCCAATTGTAGCCGTAGTTTTCCGCAAAATCTAGGGGATACAAGTATTGGTGAGGGAATGGCGAAATGGCTACGGACCCATTGGGCGAAGAGAGGGCTAGGGACCGGTACCGCGTCTCGTACACTTTCGCGGTTTCCTCGACGATATCAGAGGATTTCGGTCTGCCGAAGGGATCAATCCATTGCAGCTCGAGATTTTTCGTATCCGATTTTGCCAGACCGACATGGTAAAGAAAAGCAGTTGCTTCCCGCTCGGTTGACACGCGGGCCTCCATGTTGAAAAACGGGCTGCCCTCGTAGAAAGTGAATGCTACGGAGCCGGAAAAATGGACGCTCTCCAAACCATCGATTTCGATAGTCGTCCGATTTACTTCGGAGTAGACACGGGCTGCGTTGGGAGAAAGGTATCCCTTTTCGACAGAATAGGGCCGAGTGGGCACCCGGTCGAAGAAGATGGACCAGCCCGATCGTTTTTCCAGATCGCGCTCGCCGATCCAAAACAGGTAATTCGGATCGAGATCGGTCATTATCGTTTTCCCATCCATTCCTACTTCGCGAATTAGGGGCGCGGCTGGATTGTTTCCGCGGCGAGGAATAAACTGAAATTCAATGTAGGCTGTTTCTCGCTTCGTCGGCCATTCGAGGCGAAAACCGTTTTCGGTCTCATCGAATGCGAAGGTTCTGCCGGATTCAAATCCGGATCGATCGATTTCGATGCCAAGGGTCCACGAGCAGCAGAGGAGGGTAAGAAAAGCTGGGAAAGTCTTCATTGGGTCAAACATTAGGGAATCTGCGTCGGTAGAATGAATACCACGATATCCTTTAGCAAAGCAAATGGTAGCGGTCGATCTCCGAGCGTCCACAAAGAATATAATTGGCACTCGCGGAAATTCGATTGTCGGCTCGACGGTCATTCGTGTGGATCCATCTAAAGCCGGTAAACAAGAAGTTGTCTTTCTCCATGCACCTGCTTGGCTAGTGATCCAATGCTCTCAACACCCCTACTTAGATCCTTGTTGCCGGCTATCTTTTGCCTCTTAGCTATCGCCCCGTTTACCCAGGCGAAACCGCATGTTGTCCTCGTTTCAGGGACCTTGCACTATTCGCCCGAACTTACGCTGCCTGCATTTGCTGAGGAGCTGGAACGTTTTGGCTTTAATACGACGGTCATTATAGGCCGCGAGGATCCGGAAAAGCAGACAACAAACGTATTGCCGGGAATCGAGGCTTTAGACGATGCGGATACAGCGATCTTCCTCATGCGATTCTTAAAGTTGCCAGATGCGGAGTGGGCGCCAATAGAACGCTATCTGAAAGCTGGGAAACCGGTCATTGGGCTTAGAACAACAACACACTCGTTTAAGTATGCAAAAGACCATCCACGATTTGAGTGGAATGATGGATTCGGTCGCCGAGCCATGGGGACCCCCTATGTTGTACACCAGCAGGGCGCGACTGAAATATCAGTCATCGAAAAGCGTCGCCAGCATCCGATTTTGGCTAATGTTTCCAAGTCGAATTGGACATCCCAAGGCACGCTTTACTTAACCCGGTTGGAGCCTGGCTGCATTCCCTTGGTGATCGGAACGGGTCAGGGACGCATGCGACTGCTGGAACGGGATATCGGCCCTGTACAGGTAAATACTAGTGAAGCGGATATCGTCGCTTGGGCCTGGGAAAATGAATGGGGAGGAAGGGTATTCGGTACATCATTTGGCGATCCAACGGATTTCGGAGAAGAGTCTTTCACGCGAATGCTTTTAAATAGCGTATTTTGGTCGCTGGATATGCCCGTTCCTTCGGCTGAAGAGAAAGTCTCCACCTGGAAGATCCAGCGGGCGGATAAATAGAATTTAGCGAATTAATATGATGAATACAAATCTAGCTATCTACTTCTTGGCGCTCTGCTTGCTGATTCCTTGCAGTGCTGACGATCGACCAAATATCCTTTTCATCCTCGCCGATGATCAATCGCCATTCGACCTGAAGGCCTACAATCCGGACTCGGATTTGGATACGCCAAATATCGACCGTTTGGCTCGTGAAGGCACAATTATCGATGGAGCCTACCACATGGGCGCTTGGGTTGGCGGGGTATGTACGCCTTCGAGACACATGATCATGAGCGGGCGCACGGTTTGGCATATTCCCGACAAGCCAGGTCGAACGGTAAATCCGCACGTGACCAATCCCACCCTCGTTCCTCCCGACCTGGTGAAGTACACCATGCCCGCTGTATTCAATCGAGCTGGATACGATACCATGCGCACCTGCAAGCGTGGGAATAGCTACGAGGCGGCCAATGAGCTATTCACTGTGCGCCATGACGCGACCAAGCGGGGCGGTACGGCGGAAACGGGCAGCGAATGGCACGGCGATCGCGTTATGGAATTTCTGGAGGATCGCGATAAGCGAAAGGATGACGATCCATTCCTGATCTATTTCGGCTTTTCCCATCCCCACGATGTGCGAGATGGTACGCCTGAGTTGCTAGCCAAATACGGGGCGACGAATCACGAAGTCAAAAATTCGCTGCCGCCTGTACATCCGAGCCAACCAGAGCTCCCTAGCAACTACTTGCCGGAACATCCTTTTCATCACGGCCATAAAAACTTGCGGGACGAGGTAGCTGTGAGCGGCGTTTGGGAGCGACGAGACGAGCGTACCATACGCAACGAGATCGGCCGCCAGTTCGCCTGCAGTGAAAACATCGATATTCAGATTGGCCGGGTATTGGAAAAGCTGGAAGCCATGGGCGAGTTAGAGAATACCTACATCATTTACACGGCGGATCATGGTATGGCCATAGGGCGCCATGGATTGCAGGGAAAACAGAACCTCTATGAACATACTTGGAGAGTGCCCTACATTGTCATGGGTCCCGGGGTGAAAAAAGGGAAACGAGCGCAAGGGAATATCTACCTTATGGATACGCTTCCCACTATTTGCGAGATGGCTGGAATCAATATACCAGGAACGGTCGAGGGAAAAAGCTTCCTCTCGGTTCTCGAAGGGAGCCCTAAACCGTTGAGGGATACGCTCTACGGCGTCTATTGCGGTGGCTCCAAGCCTGGAATGCGCAGCATTCGCATTGGAGATTGGAAGCTGGTCAAGTTCGACGTCTTAGATGGAACTGTTCGAGAGACCCAGCTATTCAATCTTGCCAAAAATCCGCACGAATACATTGCTGAGCACAATCGGAAAAACCGTTGGGAAACCGACTTGGCCGAGGATCCACGCCACGCCAAAAAACGGGACGAGCTTGAGGCTGCCCTCATCGCGGAAATGAAACGCCTGGACGACCCTTTCCCTCTTTGGGATCAATAGTAGGCTATCGTAGATGTTTGGCTAAATCGGTAGGGAGGACTGGCTCAGTCCTCCATGAAGCTACAGCAGCCTAAAGACCGCTGCTGCTACTCAACCAAACCAGCTCCGCCAAGCCATCCAACTGAAGAATCCTAATATGGATACAAGAGTGACTATTGTCATGGGTCGGTTCGTTAGATCTCCGGTCCACTTCTTTCGGCCATTTAGAATCAGCAAGGCGATGGTTAGCATGGGCAAGAACAGAGCTCCTGCGATTCCGTAGATTTTCTGTACCTCTTTAAATTCCACGAGTAGCCCAAGCATGGGGAAGAAAGCCAGAGCATAATGAAAAAATCTATAAGGTTTCGAGTTTGTGTCTGCAGCCGAGCTCGCTTGAGTATTTGCCTTTTGGACAAAAAGACGCCACAGATGAGCGAAGAGATAAGGTGTGGATTGCCAAACGCCCAATAGACTGCTGAAGACGGCTCCGAAGGCGCCGATCAGAAAAGCCCAGCGAGCTACAGGGCCCACAGATTCGGCCAGAGCATCCGCTAGGTTTACAATTAGCCCGGCTCCGCTTCCCGAAGCAACGACGGTCGAACCGATCACGGTCATTGCGATTCCAAAAAGGGCGGTTACCAAATAGCCGATGCCAAGATCGATCCGGCAGAAAGGAAGATGCTCAGGACCTTTCCTCCCTTCCTCAGCGATCCAATAGCCATAACAAAGTATCGTGACCGTTCCGCCGACACCACCCATCAAAGCTAGGGTCCATCCGATGCCGCCTCCATTGGGTTTGGGGATTGAAGGTATGACTAAGCCTTTAGCGATTTCAGAGATGGGAGGAGCGACGATCACCGCTGATATAGTCACGGTAACGAACATGACGAGTATGCAGACGCCCATTACTTTCTCGAAGAGCTTAAACCCGCCTTTTCTTGCCAGGATGAGGCCGAGAATGCTGGCAGCGGCCCCAAAAACGATTTTGCCGGTCATTGGATTATCGAAAACGGGGACCAAAGCCAGCAGGGTAACGCCATTTGCTGAGATGAGTGCCGAACCTACGAAGTAAGACCAAAGGATGAAGTAAGCCAGAAACAGCCAACCGGGAATCAGGCCCATATGACGAGCAACTCCTTCAAGAAGGGTTTTTCCTGTCGCCAGCTGCCAGCGCATTAGTCCCTCGGTCAAGACGAACTTGAAAAAAGCTCCAACGAGGATGGCCCAGAGAACCGTGACTCCGAGCTGGCTCCCCGCAAACCCAGCGGTCGCGAGATCTCCAGCCCCAACTCCCGTTGCGGCTACCAGAATGCCTGGGCCGACTAGAGAAAATAGCTTGGCGAGCTTGCTGGGCTGGGAAAGAGAAGGCACTGCCCGATGTTAAGGCAGACTCGACCCGGCATTGTCAGTCAAAATCGATTCCTAAAATGGCTGTTCCAGGCGAAGGTCACCGCAAATCGCGACGGGCTAAGAAAAGCCCTTTTGGGTTGCGATGCACAAGGTGCCGTCACCTTCAACAAACGCGCAGTTGGTCACTTTCTCAACAGGCATCGAAATCTTCCCTGATTGCTTTTCAGTTTTTGTATCGAATATCCAAACAGATCCTAAGCAAGCAACATAGAGCTGGTTCTTTGAGTGGATCGCCATGCCGTCGGCTCAATGTTCAGAGCCTTCTGTTTTGATCTCCGCGAATAACGTTCCCTCTCCGGCCTTGACGTTGCCATCGTCGATAGGGAAGGCGTGTACCTTCTGGGCTTTATATTCGGTGACGAAAAGCGTTCCCTCGTCTTGAGAGATAGGGACTCCATTGATCCCCGGTAGCTGATTGATAAAGGGTCGGAAGGTTTCATCGGGAGCTATGCAATAGACCGGTCGCGTAGCGTGGCATGGTGAAATAGGCGTTTCCAAGCGAGCTGACGGTAATGTCATTGGGCCCACCTTTGCGGGGCTGTTCGGCTGCCCAAAGAGCGGTGATCGATCCGCCCGTTCCCAGAGATCGGATGGGCGGCACGGCAAATCGTTAATTGATGTAAATTAGCCAAGGAGTTAGTATGATCTTGGTCTTAGAGTTATCTTCCTTTCTTATCAGATTACTGAATGCGTTCAGCTCCTTGTATCTCAATGCGATTTCCTTCCGGATCGGAAGTGAAAAATCGATCCACTCCCAAAATCTTATACGAATCCCATTTTACATCGAAACCCGCTTTCCGTACCTCTTCCGCGCAGTCATGGACATCCTCCACCCAAAAAGCGATGTGGTGCTTTCCTAGGGCAGGCTTTCGGGGACCTACAACATGCAGCACGATATTCCCTAGGTCGTACCACGCGCCGGGGAAGTCGAAGCTTTCTGGTCGGGGAATCTCTTTGAGGCCTAGCAGATCGCTGTAGAATGTTTTGGCCTTTTCAACGTCCTCGACGTCAATGGCTATGTGATCCAGTTTCTGTACGCTTATTTTCATAATGTCATGCGGTCGTTTCGTGCTGCTGGCGGCAAATTACGGGTTGTAGTAAGTTGGCGATCCTGGACCTACCGGAAAGTCCAGAGCAAAGGTCCAAAGGACGAAGAAGCTGCTCCAGATGATCAGGAAGAAGATTGTGTAGGGTAGCATGATAGCGATCATCGTTCCCACGCCCAAATTCTTATCGTATCGAGTTGCCCAGGCGAGGATGAGACCAAAATAGCTCATCATGGGCGTGATGATATTGGTGGTGGAATCCCCAATCCGATAGGCTGCCTGAATGGCTTCCGGGGCGTATCCAATCAGCATAAGCATCGGTACGAAAATGGGCGCTGTCACCGCCCACTGGGCCGAAGCCGAACCCAATGAAAGGTTGATGACGGCGCACATCAGTATGAAGAAGATAAACACCATTGGACCTGTCATGCCAGTATCTTTAAGGAGCTCCGAGCCGGTGACCGCGCTGATAGCGCCCAGATTGGTCCATCCAAAAAAGGCAACGAACTGGGCGGCGAAAAACGCCAGCACAACGTAGAGACCCAACGAGGCCAGGGCTGCGGCCATGGCATTGATGACATCACGATCAGTCCGCATTGTTCCGACAATCCGCCCGTAGGCATAGCCCGTCGCGATAAAGAAGAGGAGGATCCACACAACGAAACCGCGGAAGAACGGCGAATTGATCCTGTCTCCGGTCTCCGGATTGCGCAAGAGTCCCCATTCCGGAACCAAGGTTAGCGCCATCAAGCCCAGCACTCCCAGGAGGGCGATGAAGGCCCAGAATAACCCCCTTTTCTCATCGCCGGAGAGACTCTCCATCATACGTTTATCGAGGATGTTCGGATCGGCGCGGGAGGAATCGTATTTGCCCAGTTTTGGCTCGACGATGAAGATGCTAACTAGCGAGCCCACAAGCGTGATTAAGAAGGTCGAAGCGACCATGAAGTACCAATTGGCGGTCGCCACCACGATATAATCCGGATCAATCAGTTGAGCTGCTTCCTGAGTAATGCCGGCTAAAAGCGGATCAATCGTCCCAATTAGTATATTGGCGCTGTAGCCGCCTGAGACACCCGCAAAGGCGGCGGCCATTCCCGCCAATGGATGGCGATCGAGGGCGTAGAAAATGGCGCCTGCTAGGGGGATCAGAACCACGTAGCCGACTTCCGAAGCCGTGTTCGAAACAATGCCTGCAAAAACGATGGCAACGGTAACAGCATGGCGGGGGGCAGACAAGACCATACCCCGGATCGCCGCGGATAAAAGGCCAGATCGCTCCGCGACGCCGACACCCAGCATCGCGACCAGTACCACGCCCAATGGGGCGAAGCCGGTAAAGTTCGTCACCAGATTAGTGAAAATCATGCGGGCTCCGTCGCCATTCAGCAGGCTCACAACGCGGATCATTCCGTCCTCGGCCACCCCGCGGGCGCCGGCCGGTCTTGGGTCCTCAACGGCGAGCCCAATCCAGCCGAAAAACCCCGAGATGACCACAATGCCGACGGCCAAAATGGCGAATAAGGTCACCGGGTGCGGTAGAAAATTGCCCAACCATTCGACGGTATCGAGTAATCGGGTAAAAGCGTTGCGGCGCTCGGGGGCTTGCTGCGGTCGGGTGTTCGTCATGGGTTAAGTCTCCGCTTAAAGGCATCAGGCGCTTATGTGCCTAGAAGTGTCAACCCCCTGATTTTACAAATCCCCGAACCAAGGTCTCATCAAAGATTCACGGGCATCGCATAGAGGGGCCGTTTGCAGAGGTCTTTTCATTCTGAAGTTCGTATCAGTAAACAAGTGACGGCCCTTTTGTTGGGCGCAGTTTCGCTAACCATATGCTATAAGCTAATTTCGATATCCTCCCTATCCAGCCGCTGCTCGGACAAAGGAAGAGCCAAAAACCTATTCCAAATCCTATCTGCTCTGTCTCTCAGTTGCGTATTTATCGACTAGTTGGCTAAACAAAGCGTCTTACTCGGCATCGGTGTAGTTGCGCTCGAGTTTTAGCTCCGCTAGTTCCGCAAGCGATTGGGATTCGATCCAATAGGATTGGTTTTTCTCCACCAGCTCATTGTTGAGCGCTTTTTGGTCCGGATCGAGAATGCCCACTAGGGTTTCCCTGAGCGGTGAATCAAATTGGTTGAGCCGTAATGGGGCTGGAACGCCGCTATGGCTCCAATGGGAGTTCGCTGCTGTCCGCAGGCTTATGATTGTAGCTGACAATCCCATGGGAGATGGTTTCAGCGATCAGGTATATCGTTAATGCCATGATGGATGGCATCGCGATGTTAACAGCAGAGATCGGAGAGTTCGCAGAGGATCCGTCTGTTATTTCCTTAACGTTTTTTGCGTCCTCCGCGGTTAGTTCAAATCCGTTCTATTATTTTGATCGTCTTTTTTGAAGAAGTTGGAACGGAAACTATCATTTGTTTGGTCCAGGCGGATTCCAGGAACCGAGGGGATCGAAACGAGCGGGTTCCAGCTGTTTCGTCCAGGCATCGAGCTGGCGTTGCAGATCTCGAGCTTTCTCCGCTTGTCGGTCCACGAGATCGTTAGCCTCTTCCTTGTCATCAGAAAGATCGTACAGTTCGATTTTGCCCTCTTTGTTAAGATCGATGTATTTGTCGTTCCCCGCTCGAACGACTGCGTGATCCTTGTCGAACATCTGCCAGAAGAGAACGTCGTGCGGCGGGCCGCTCTTCTTGCCCGTTAGATAGGGAATCAGATCAACGCCATCTAAAGGGCGCTCCTTGGCGATCTCGACGCCAGTCAATCCGACCATCGTTCCCAGCATATCCATGGAACTCACCGGATGGTCATAGTCGATTCCGGAGGGAATCGTCCCGGTCCATCGAAAGGCGAAGGGCACGCGCATGCCACCTTCATAAATGGTTCCTTTGTTGGCCCGTAGGGGCGTATTGCGAGAACCGTTGTTGGAAGCTCCGCCATTGTCGGAAAGGAAGAAGACGAGGGTTTTCTCGTTCAACTCGAGATCGTCGAGTGTATCGAGTACTCGTCCCACGCCGTCGTCGACCGCGCTAACCATGGCAGCATAAACACGTCGCAGTCGGTCGTCGATGTGCTCGAATCGATCGAGATATTTCTGACTAGCCTGCATGGGCGTGTGCGGGGCGTTGTAGCTCAGGAATAGAAAGAAGGGTTTTTCGTGATTCTTGACGATGAAGTCGACGGCCTCATTGGAAAGCTCGTCGGTCAGATATTCGTCGGTTTCCACGCGTTGCTCGTTGCGCAGCAGCTTTGTGTTGTACCAGCCACCACGCCGATCGACGTCCTCGATGGTTTGATACACGAGATCTTCAGGAAAGTAGCGATGCCCGCCAGCCACGAAGCCATAGAACTCGTCGAAGCCGCGAACGTTGGGACGAAACTTCGGATGGGTCCCCAAATGCCACTTGCCGACATAGCCGGTATGATAGTCCACCTTCCTGAGAATCTCCGCCATGTTTTCCTCTTCCAGCGGCAGCCCCGCGTTTTCGTCGAATGGATTGAGAGTAGGATTCCGTCGATACCCGAAACGACCTTGGTAGCGTCCTGTGATCATGCCAGCCCGACTGGGGGAGCAGACCGGGTAGGTGACGTATCCGTTAGTGAAGCGAACGCCCTCGTAGGCGATACGATCGATGTGGGGCGTCGGAATGTCTTCGCAGCCGTTAAAGCCAACATCCGCGTAGCCCTGATCATCGGTGAGAATGATGATTAAATTGGGTCGCTGGGTGGCGTGCGCGGCGAGGGCGTTTAGAGAGAAGAAGAGAAGTAGGTGGATGAGCTTCATAGCTTAGATATTGGTAATCTTGTAGGAGCAGCTTTACGCCGCGATCAAATTTTTCTCATCGCGGTCCCGCTCATAAGTTAAGGTTAAAGGCAAAATGTGAGCCCGC
This sequence comes from Opitutaceae bacterium, assembly GCA_002694885.1. GTDB lineage: Bacteria > Verrucomicrobiota > Verrucomicrobiia > Opitutales > Opitutaceae > Pelagisphaera. The sequence continues at coordinate 19,976 of NZNM01000117.1, forward strand.
CCGGCGGACGGGCTCCACCTTTTTTGATTCGGGTGAAGGGTGGAGCGCGACGTTCCGGCGCGTTTAAAAACACTTTTTTCGGTCTAAGCTTGTTTAGTTAGATTCGAAAAGTAGCACAGGCTTCTAGCCTGTGTCAAAAACAGGCAGGTTGCCTGTTCTACTCTAATTGACCGGTGGCAACAGGTGGACCGGATTGGGGTTATATCCCACTGGGCGGATATTCGCGGGGTTGTCGAGATCGGCGCGACACTTATCGAGAAGGGCATTTAGGCGCTCGACAACCTTTGGATTCTGCTCGGCTACGTCCAGTATTTCGCCAATGTCTGTATCCAGATTGTAGAGAGAGCCATTTCGCAGTTTCCAGGGACCGGAGCGAACGGCCTGTAACTCCGTTTCCCGATAGTAGAAGAACGCCTCGTGCGGCGTTTTGGCTCCGGGTTGGCTGAATAGCAGGGGACCAATATCCATGCCGTCAATTTTTCGATCAGTTGGAGCCTGGGTGCCAGCCAGCTTGGCGAATGTCGGCAAAAGATCCATAGTGGTCGCGATTTCCTCGCATACGCTGCCGGGCCGAATAGAGCCAGGCCACCAGGCTATCGCTGGTTCTCGCATGCCGCCTTCCCAAGTGGAACCTTTTCCGCCTCTCAATGGCGTATTAACGCATCCGGATGCGCCACCGTTGTCAGAGGTAAAAATGACAAGGGTATCATCATCGAGATCAAGTTCCCGAAGCGTATTCAGAATTTCCCCAACAGACCAATCAACCTCTTCAATCTGGGCACGGGTTCGTTGGGCAGTCAGGTAGCCGCGATGATCGCCAATCAGGCGTTCATTGTCTAACGGACCATCGGGATCGATGCCTGCCTTTTCGAGGAATTCCCAGCGAGCGTACCGCGGATGGTGAACGAATGCGTGAGGTAGGTAGACGAAGAAGGGCTTACCTTGGTTCCGGCGAATGAACGAAACTGTCTCTTCAGTAAACAGACGGCAGAGATCTCCTTGCTCTTCCATAGAGTCAACGGTATCGACGACTTCGTCCTGGCGAATCAATGGAAGTGGACAGACCGTAACCTCCCAATTTTTGGCGGGCGGATGGGGCGGCCACATGTCGTTAGAGTAGGGGATGCCAAAATACTCGTCGAATCCTTGCTTGGTGGGGAGGAATTCAGGTTGGTCTCCCAAGTGCCATTTGCCGATGCAAGCGGTCGCGTATCCCTCATCTTTGAGAATCTCGGCAATGGTGATTTCGCCAGGATTCAGTCCCTCTGTGTCGCTTGGGAAAACCACGCCTCGCCAGGACCCGAAATCGAGACCTACGCGTTTGGCATAGGAGCCGGTAAGCAGTGCGGCTCGCGAGGGCGTGCAAACGGGCGACGCTGAATAAAATGAAGTCAGTTTCATTCCTTCCTCGGCCATGCGATTGAGATGAGGCGTGTCGTTGAGGACGGATCCGAAGGGCTCGATATCGCCGAAACCAAGATCGTCGATGTAGATGATGACGAAGTTCGGTTTGTTGGCGTGGGCGTGTGAAGGGAAGGCTAGGCACGCGATGCTTAAGATCGCTAGAAATGACTGCAGAGATCGAAAGTTCATAGAATCAACAAGGGAAACAAAGAATTTGCTTAGAGAGTAGCGCAGGCTTCCAGCCTGTGTCAAAAACAGGCAGGATGCCTAGTCTACTATTGTGAGTATCAAGAACGTCGGATTCGAGCATTTGTACGGTTCATGGCGCTTTCAAAACCGGACCTCCGCCTTGTGGATTCGAGGTTCTAGGTTTGTCGATTCGTTTCGCTTCTCCAGGCAGAAAAGGGAGGATGTCGCCTTTGGGGAGTTCTTTGATTCGCAGGTCCTTGATCTCCACGCGATTGGGGTTCCCGCGGTGAAGCTGAATCGCCAGCAGGCCTCGAAGGGATCGACCCGATTCATGACAGTCGATCAATTCGGAAGAGAGATCTCCATTGACGGTGTGGATCAGGCGATTCCCTTGAGCGATCACAGTGTATTCGTTCCACTCTGACACATCGATCTCAACGGGATCGTGTTCAGCAATCAACCAGCGTTCGCCTTGGGGATCGAGCATGACGCTCTTGCCGTTCAAGCCGAAAATCCCGCGACCTTTTTCCTCATAAGTCATTCCGGTGTGCTCGATGGCTGGATGAACATCGCATTGATAGCCGGAAATCACCCATTGGCCGATGTCGGGCCGCTCGCGGCTGCGGTATTGAATACCCGAGTTGTTGTCGCCGACAACCCGCATGGTCGCTCGCAACTCGAAATCGCTAACCGTGCCGCCTCGCCAAATCAGGAAACTGTTATTTTCCATGGTCCCAGGGCCCTCGCAAGTACCGATGACGATGCCATTTTCGACTTTCCAAAGCCTGGGATCGACGTCCCATCCAGAGAGATCTTTTCCGTTGAAGAGTGAAGTGAATCCATCGTCATGGTCGATTGGGGAACATGCGGCGAGTATTGCCAGGGTGAGGAGGCTAGCGTTTCGTTTCATATAGAAGTGTAGGGGCGCCGCTTGCGGCGACCGCAGAAGTAGGGGAGACTCTTGCAACGCGGTTGCCGCGAGCGGCGCCCCTACATGTTGAAGAATAATTAGGATTTCCCTGAGCGAGCCGTTCGATTGAGTCCATCATCTAATTCGATTGTAGGCGCGATCGCTGATCGCGCATTAAAAAAGAGTAGCACAGGCATCCTGCCTGTGTGCAGAAGTTTAGGTCACAGGCTGGAAGCGTATGCTACCTTATGGGCGCTTTCACGCCTACGTTGAGGCTACGGCGGCGCAGGACGAGTGCACTATTAGTCTAGCTTGAGTTCCACCTATATCAACTTTCCGGGTGGAGTCCGATCTCCGAACGGTCGTTTCGTCCGAGACGCGATCAGCGATCGCGTCTACAGAAGGCGTGTTCAATTTCCCTAAACGATAGGATTGATACAACTACGGCTTTATGTAGCCTACCTGCGTTTCCTTATGTCAACCCAAGTCCATCCCCAAATGAAAGATTCAGAAAATCACATCGAACGTCGTAAGCTTATTAAAACTCTTGGTCTGGGCTCGGCCGCCGGGGCATTCGCCATGCTCGGCGGCGAAAAGGCAAAGGCCGCTCACCACGAGGAGCCTAAGGCCTTTGCCGGGATGGGAATGGATCCCGTTAAGATCACCAAGGTGCGGCCTATTCTGACGGCTCCTTACGGCATCAATCTGGTGGTTGTCAAAGTGGAGACCGATCAGCCGGGCTTGTATGGCTTGGGCTGCGCGACCTTTACCCAGCGCGCCCATACGGTAGTGGCCGCGGTGAAGGATTATCTCGATCCCTATTTTCAAGGGAAACGAGTGAACACTATCGAGGACAATTGGCAAATGGCCTACCAAAGTTCCTATTGGCGGAATGGCCCGGTCCTCAATAATGCCCTGAGCGGGGTCGATCAGGCTCTCTGGGATATCAAGGGCAAGATGGCGGGAATGCCCGTCTACGAATTGCTCGGCGGCAAGACGCGTTTCGCGGTCGATTGCTATGGCCATGCCTCAGGCAGTACTCCGGAGGAAGTGGTGGATCGCGTGCAGTTTTTTAAAGAGGAACGTGGCTATCGAAATGTGCGTATTCAGCTGGGCGGATACGGTTCCACGCATTTGACGGAGAACCCGCCTTACAAGAATGCCGGGTTTGGGCATCCCGATGACCGGACGATAACGCCTCGGGCGTACATCAACGGAACCGTTGAAATCTTCAAGCAGGCCCGCGATCGTTTTGGGGATGATGTGGAACTCCTGCATGATATGCATGAGCGGCTCCAGCCAGTGGATGCCATTGACATGATTCAGCGCGTGCAGGAATATCGGCCCTTCTTTATCGAGGATCCAGTTTCGCCAGAAAACATCGGCTGGTTCCGCAAGTTACGCGAGCAAACCAGCGTGCCCATTGCTATGGGCGAGCTGTTCAATAGCCCGCACGAATGGCTCGAGCCGATGGCGGATCGTCTGTATGACTACATCCGTATCCACATTTCCCAAATTGGCGGCATCACACCGGCCATGAAAGTTGCCCGACTGGGCGAATGGTTCAATGTTCGCACGGCTTGGCACGGTCCCGGAGATACCTCTCCAGTAGGGCACGCGGCCAATTGCCATATCGATTTGGCGGTCTGGAATTTCGGCGTTCAGGAAATCGGCATCTACAAAGAGCCGACTTTCGAAGTCTTTCCAGGAATGCCAACGGTTAAAGACGGATTCATCTTCGTGAACGAGGCTCCGGGCTTGGGGATCGAAATCAATGAAGAGCTGGCAAAGAAGTATCCGCCAATCGTCTACAACTACAATTGGACGCAGCTTCGCGGAATCGACGGCACGCCCACGCGCCCATAGGGTTGCTTACCGCAAAGGTTGCTAAGGACGCGAAGGAAGTTCCGAAACCTATCGTTAATCTGGAATGATCTAGCAAGGCTGGGCCAAATATCTTAATTGTCTGATAAAGTAGAACAGGCATCTTGCCTGTTTGTCCATCACGGGTCTAGTATCTCGAAGCTCGTGAATTGGCGTAGTTCCACGTTGGCGGAACGAAAGCGGATCATCCCCACCTTCTTTCGCTTTCCACGCAGGCTAAAGCTCTGCTCTACTTCTTTTCGTTAACGGGAATGTCGTCCCAAATCTCTTTGGTGTAAATCCAGTTCTTTGATTCGTCGATTTGCCAGGGAACTTCCGATTCGGGGATCCAAGACCGGAGTTTCGCGATTTCCCCACGCAGCTCCAGATTGCTCGCTAGGTTATCCCATTCCCAGGGATCTATGTCATGATCGTAGAGTTCCTCAGTGCCATCGCTGTAGCGAATATAGCGATACCGCTCGGATCGGACTGCGTGATTCCCACGACCCATGGTCATGAGGGCCGGCCGATCCCATTCCGCTTTCGGATTCTTCAGCAGAGGCATAAGGCTGGTTCCGTCCAGCTCCGGCTTGTCCGGAAGTCCGCAGAGCTCGATAAGCGTTGGGTAGAGATCGAGAAGGCTAACGGGTCTCTCGCAAACGGATCCGGGAGTGGTGATCCCCGGAGCTACGATGATTAGAGGAACGTGGTTGGCCTTCTCCCAAAGGGTAAACTTGACGCAACTTTCTTTGTCGCCGAGGTGGTATCCGTGATCAGACCACAGGACGATGATGGTGTCTTCTGCTTTTCCTGTGGCGTCTAGTTTGTCGAGGATGCGACCCACCATTTGATCGGCGTAGTCGGAAGCGGCTAAATAGCTCTTGACGAAAGTCGGCAAGCTTCCCGGGTGGTGCTGCGGTTTTTCGATGACATTCTCGTAGATGAAATATTCCTTGTGGGCCATGTTTCTGGCGATGGCTCCAACGTCGTCGAGATCGCCAGCCTTCATCGGCGGCATGCTTAGCGATTCGTAGGGATAGCGATCGTAGGTCGCCTGATCCGAATAAAAGGGCATGTGAGGACGAAATATGCCGGCTGCCAGGAATTGCGGTCCTGAGCTTGGTTGCTCCATTATTCGCTCTATCTTCTCGACGATATCCAGGTCTACTATTTTCCGGTTGTGTACTCCCCAATCGAATACGGTTAGAGCCAGCAAGCCATCGGTGTAGCCATTGTGATTGGTCTCGGCCTTGCGAGTGGCCGGCAAATCGAAAAAGGATTCGAAGGAAGGCTTGTCCGGACGATCGCGCCCCGCTTCTCCATGATGGAAGATCTTTCCAGCTCCCTTGGCGGAGTAACCGTTTTCCATGAAATGCTGTGGGAGGGTTGTCGCGTTAGGGACGAGCGTTCGCCAACTGTCCTTGTTTCCGTATACTCCGGTTGTCGAAGGGTGGAGACCGGTTAGGATCGCTGTGCGGGACGGATTGCAGGCGGGAGACACGCAGTAGGCCCGATTGAAGAAAACGCCCCTGGTCGCAAGCCGTTCCATGTTCGGTGTTTTGATCGGATTGTGGGGATCGAAAAGAGTCGTCCAATCGTTCATGTCATCGATAGCGATGAAGAGAACGTCGGGTTGATCATTGGCCTGGATGGAGAGCAGGGCGAGTACGAGGGCTAAAAATAAAGAAGAAATGCGGGTTGTGGTATTCATCGGGGGTGGGTGATCCTCTAGAGCGAATGAAACTGCTCGATTAGAGAATTCAGATCCTTGTTGAGAAATCGAGCGAGAAGTAAACCTATTGTTTCGAAGAAACACCTATTCGCCTCTCCGAGGCGATAAGCGAGGCACGAGCGTTGTTAACATCGCTCACCCGCGACCGCGGAATCGCTAGTTCCTCGCTGCACGAGGAAGTGGGTGTCCGCAGATGCGGACAATTGGTTTGAAGGATTATGACTTGTCCAGAAGGGTGGGGACGTTCGTTATCTAGAAATATGCGCCCGTACACCCTAATTATCTCTCTTCTGGTTTGCTCGTTGGTCTCCTTGGCGACGGAGAAAAAGGCTCCCAATGTCCTGTTTATAGTTTGCGACGACCTGAATACCCACATTTCCCCTTGGGGATATGAGCATATCGAAACACCCGCGTTGGAGCGATTAGCGGCTGAGAGTGTCCGATTTCGGAGAGCCTTTTGCCAGTACCCGGTTTGCGGGCCTTCTCGGGCATCCTTTCTCTCCGGATTGTATCCAGAATCGACAGGCGTTCTTAACAACAAGGTGGATATTCGGGATGAACGCCGGGGAACGATCAGTATGCCCCAGTATTTCAAAGAGAATGGTTATTGGACCGCGAGCGTTGGCAAAGTCTTTCACAATACAAGTTTCGAGCATGGCGAGGTTGCCTGGAATGAGCATATACGATTCGTCAACGACGAGCTGCCGGTCGTTACCGCTGCCAGAGAGAAGTTCGAGGCCGAGCGGGGATCTGTGGAAAAGCCGGCTAACCGCAAGGCCTGGCGAGACTTGAGAAAGGAAGTTCTGGTCGGCCTCGATTCGCAAACGCCTCCGGGATATGGAAGAAGCGGATTGTCAGACGAGCAGCACAAGGACGGCAAGAATGCTAGAAAGGTCGTTCAATGGCTTAAGGAAGAGCCTAACGGAGAAAAGCCGTTCTTTATTGCCCTAGGGATTCATAAGCCGCATGTGGCCTTCCTCGCTCCTGACAAGTATTTCGATAAATATCCAGTCGATGAGATCGTCTACGAGTCGGACCGTCCAGACCTATGGGACAGCTTGCCATCCACCGCGAAATCGAATCGCTATGGGGCATTTGGATTTGAGCTGGGAAAAGACAAAGACGCCCTTCGTCGAGAATACATGCAAGCGTATCATGCATGTATAACGTTTGTTGATACGCAAATAGCTTTAATATTGGATGCTCTTAAGGAAAGCGGTCACTGGGAAGATACGATTATCGTATTCACTTCAGACCATGGCTACCATCTCGGAGACCATTTTTTGTGGGGTAAAGTGTCTCTTTTCGACATTGGGGCTAAAGTCCCATTTATGATCAGGGCCCCGGGCTTTTCGAAAAGCGGAGCCAGCTCGGAAGCGATGGTCGAGTTGATCGACCTATTCCCGACCTTGGCCGATCTAGCGGGGTTAGATGTCCCAGGCCATCTGCAAGGTCACTCTCTGCGCCCACTGCTTTCCCGCCCAGATAGTTTAGGAGAGCGAGACTATGCGTACAGCGTCGTATCTCGAGGCAAGAATCTTGGCTATGCGTTAAGAGACCAAAAATGGCGTTATGGCAAATGGCCCGATGGCGAGGAGCTTTACGATCTGTCAAAGGATCCTAACGAGAAGCGCAACCTAGCGGGCAACCCGGAGCAGTCCGGACGGTTGAAAGCATTTCGCCGGACGCTTTTAGCCAAACAGGAATCGGCGGCCAGCCAAAGACATTGAGATAGCAGCTCGGCGCGAAGACTGTTTCTTCGGACCTTTGGTAGGGAGGACCGGCTCGGTCCTCCATCATGCTAAACTCGGAGGATCGGGCCGACAGGTCTCGCCGTAGTCTGGCGAAGGCGGATCCTCCCTACCTGCAAGAATACAATGTCTGAGTAGGGTGGAAAATCTGGCAAAGAAATCGCTGCTTGCAGGGCGTCGGCATTCTGAGAGGATTTTCGCTCAACCAATTACCCTCCGAAATGCCGAATTACAAAGCTGCATTCTTCTACCCGCTTTTGATGCTATTCACCTTGGCGACTCTCTCCGCTCAGCGAGATCGGCCGCCGAATGTGGCGGATCCGGAAACCTACTCATATTCTGATCCGACTGAGAGCCGAGATCATCATCGCTACGCGGATCACCCAAAAAACGAGTTTCGCCTTTACGATTTCTACCAACGCCAGGCTGACTACTACTTGGAGAATGGAAACGTTCCGGAGATTATCCCCGCTTATCCTGGTATGGAAGCTGGCGTCAACGGGCATTGGGGGCGGTACAACAATTTCGATTTGTTTAGCGACATATGGTCCCAAATGGACAACGGTCCCATTGTTTCGTCAGTTATCAGGCAGCAAGGCAAGCCTATCGTAAAAGCCGTAAATCTCAGGCTGGGAGAGGACCAGGACGTCTATGCGACATTTGATCAATTGACGCTGGGATATCGAATGGTGTGGAAGGATGGATATTTGAATTACCCGGAAGTTCGCTGGGGTATGATGGGGCTCGTCAATCCAGCGACGGATCCGTTCTTAAACTCGTGGGATACGAGTTGGTCGAAATCTACGTCGTGGAAAGATAAATACGATGTTGCGGACGTAGAATACGAGGGGTTCTACCGCTTTGAGAATAAAGCTGTATTTAGCTACTCCGTGCACGGGATTCCTGTCTTGGATCATCCCGATGCGTTTAAGCTCGGAGAGGACGCGGTCTTTGTTCGAGTGTTACGCTTTCCCGAAGGCGCCAAGGATATAAATCTGAAGTACTTCAAATTGCCATCAGGGAGCGTTGCCATCGATGGGTCTAAAGACGATGCTTTGGTCGCGTCGGCTGCTGTTGCCGAGGGTTGGACTGGATTGGCTGTCGAATCGTCATCAGGCACCGACGGGTTGAGTATCGAGCTTTCTGATGATGGCTATTTTTATTTGGCGATATCATCCGTTGAACCTGGGGCGACGTTAACGACTTACAGCTGGAAGGGCAGTGAGGACTCGGAAGGGATTCTATCCGCTATCAAAGAACGAGGGCCGATTGACGTCGTCGCCTTGACTGAGGGAGGGCGTGGCCGATGGCCGGAGGAGTTTGCTGTTGCGGGAGAGCGTGGCGAGGGTATTGGTCCCTACGTTATCGATACCATTCCTGTTCCAATCGAGAACCCGTATGACTCGCCGATGTATTTGAGCGGTCTCGCTTTCTTCGAAAATGGGGATGCGGCAATCGCCACCTTCTTTGGCGATCTTTGGCTC
>NZNM01000118.1 GCA_002694885.1 Opitutaceae bacterium
GGGGACAAGCAGCCCTACCATTCGATCATTCTTTTTGGATATGGTTTTAAAGCTAAAGCGCCGCGCTACTGGGGCTGTCGCCGTGGTCGATAACCTCGATGGCCTTCCACTTTCCGGATCGGTATCGAGCGACGAATAGCAGGCAGACAACGCTTAGGTTTGCGATAGCGCTAAACCAAGCGATGTGTACCGGTTGATTAAGTACTTCGATCAAAATATAAGACGGCAATATCAGGCAAAATACGGAAGTCACGGCTAGGACACCCATGACGAATCTCGTGTCGCCCGATCCTTTCAGTGTGCCACCGGTCATGATGATAGCCGAGTCCAGGTAGATGATGACAATGAAGAACCGGAGCAGCTCGATTGTTGTCTCTTCGAGTTCGGGCAATTGGAGTCGGAAGGTTTCCGTAATGAATGGACTGATCAGAATGTCGGGAATCAACCAATACAAGAGAGCTATGGCAGTATTGTGTACGAAAGCCATATGAAGAGCGGATAGTGTCGTTCGATTAGCCAAATGGCTCTCCCTAGCCCCCTGGAATTGGCCGACCATAATGCTCGTAGCGATTCCCAGGCCGATCATGGGGAGGAGGCTGAGCAGGTTTATGCTGAGGACAATATTGCTGGCCGCTTGCTCGAGCACCCCTATGCGGCCAATCAGAAGAATGAAAATGGTAAAGCCAGTGAGATCTAAAAAGAAGTGGGCTCCGGAGGGAGCTCCGAATCGGATCATCCTCTTGAAAAGGTCCAGATTGAAGATCCAGCTTGAGCGTGTTTGAAACTGGGCGTCGTTTTTCCTAGAGCAGAATAGTAGGGCGTAGGCGACCATTATTGCTCCCGATGAAGCGACCGTTGCGATAGCGGCGCCTTTTATACCCATTTGTGGAAATCCCGCGTGGCCGAATATCAGCAGGTAGTCTAGGAGGATGTTCAAGCAGGCCATCGAGAGATTCATCCAAACGATGGTCCATGACTTTCCTCGACCGGAGTAAAAGCAAGAAAAGGCTCCATTCGCTAGGAAGAAGAAAGCTCCGAAATTAAGAATGCGGAAGAAAACGACCTCGTCCTTCTGGACTGAGGGCGAATGGCCGATGAAGGCGAAAATCTCTTCGGCGAAAGGGGAAAACAAGGGAAGAACCAGGCCGCCAGCGATGGCCACATAAATTCCGTGCCAAACCGAGGGCCCAACGTTGCCCGGCTGCTTGGCCCCAGTGTATTGAGCTACGAAGGTAGATGTATACATAGCGACGCCCAAAAAGAAGCAGAGGATCGAAAAATTGAGCATGCCTGCTGGTTGAGCGGCAGCTAGGGCATCCGAGGAATAGTGGGCCAGAAAGATGCGGTCGATGAAAACGAGGACTGAATGGGACCCCATGCTAAGTATCAGCGGGATGGCGACAATTAATAGCTGTCTGTATCCTCCGGGCTCGCGCCATCGCTCTTTGAACCATCCCTTCATTCCGTAAACTCTCGAATAGATTGAAGCTCGGCAAACGAAAGCAAATAATGACGTTGAGTCGACGTGCCTTGCGAGAAGCAGTGATCGAATTCACTCGCAACTAGCGATTGGGGCGGTTTCTTATTATGCCCGAAGGGAAATTGAGCCCCATGGAAAAGGAGTTTTCAGGAAAAGTAGCGATTGTGACTGGCGCTGGAATCGGGATCGGTTTCGAGATATGCCGCGCATTGTCCGCAGGCGGCGCTTCAGTGGTATTGAACGACTTGGATGCTTCTGTCGCTGCCGATGCGGCTAGGAGAATTGATTCGGAGGGGAAATCTACGATTGCGACTCCAGGAGATGCCAGCGACCCCGGTTTTATAGATTCCCTTGTCGAGGAAACTGTAGGTCGATTTGGTCGGTTAGATATAGCTATCGCCAATGCGGGAATAACCACTTATGGAAGCTTTTTGGGTTATACTGTTGAGAAGTTCCAGAAATTGGTGGCCTTGAATTTGCAGGGCTCCTTCTTTTTGGCTCAAGGCGCGGCTAAGCGTATGCGAGAACAGAATACCGGAGGGAAAATTCTCTTTATGTCTTCAGTAACAGGGCATCAATCCCATCCCTGTTTAGTGCCTTACGGGATGACCAAGGCGGCCCTCAGGATGCTAGCCAAAGGTTTAGTGGGGGAGCTATCCCAATTTGGGATCAATGTGAATGCCATTTCTCCAGGGGCGGTCTTGACCGAGCGTACCGTTGGTGACGATCCCAATTTCGAAGAATCCTGGGGCCAAGCTACGCCGGTGGGGCGACCCGCCTCGGTTGCTGATGTCGCCAACGCTGCCCTGTTTCTAGTTTCTGAAAAAGCCCGTCATATTACGGGTCAAACGTTGCTGGTAGACGGAGGGTGGACTTCCACAAGCTACGTGCCCGACCTCCAGATACCGGATTGAATCGAGTGCCTTTGATTTGATAGCGAGCGATCTCCGAGCGCTCAATTTTGTAAGTCGAGTTTGATGGGCGCTGACAAATATTGCTTAAGCCAGGTCACGTATCCGTTTTTCGGACTTTATCCAATAATTGTGACTGGCAGAGGTGGATGACTGCGCCTAGACCGGCTCCAAATCCCAATCCGTGACACGTTCCCCACAATAGGCGGCCAGCTCTTCTGCCGACTTGAGCGTAGAATTCTTCGCCAGCATAGTATCCGAGCGTATGAAACGCGAATAGAGTTGAGAATGAGGCCAGAAGTCCAAGCGGAGCTCCGAAAGCTCGATGGAAAATCCAAGCCATTCCAAGGAGACCTGCCGCGGACCCGAAAAGATCTGCGTGGTACTGTCCGCCAAGGCCGAACCAAAATAGGCACCAGGCAATTGCGTAGATTAGGAAAGATAGGGCGAATAGCCCCATGAAACGAAAAAGGGAACGTGGAATGATCAAAAGTCGACTGAGAGCCAGTCCGGATAGGCCCAAGTAGACAATGGCGATCGTTGCGAAAAGCAGGGCCTCGCCTCGCACAAGTCTGAAGGCCCACAATGAGTAGGCGAGTGTGCTCACGATGGCGAAACTTAAAGCTCCGTAGAACATCGATGACGCCGTAGTTTTCGTGGACCTTAGGTCGGTCGTGTCTGTCCGTTGCTGGATTTGCTCTGGGGTGAGGCCGAATAGTTTCATGAGCGAAAGATGTGTTTTTCGTAGAAAGACTCTTTGTCCTTTGAGTCAGTCAGGCAATTGAAAAGGGTTTTGCGGAATTATGCTCGCGCTTTTCTCGATGACTGCTTGATTTCGTTCCGGGGATAGTCGTCAATGAAACCGACTTATTTCATCGCCCGTTCCTCGCAAAGCTATGTCAGTTCCTCGTTACATTGTTGTCGGCAATTCTTCGGATGATCCCTTCGCTATCGATGTCGCCTTTTCCGTGGGGCAAAGCGAAGATATTGCGGACCTAATAAGCATGAAGCGGTTTGCCAATTCCGAATTCTGCCCCCGCTTCATCTCCGATGAGCAGGACTTCCAGAATATCGGAAACAAGCTGGCGGGCGCCAGTATCATTATTGTCAGTACCAGCAGTTTGGTGATGAGCCGGCAAAGCCTGGCCATGCGAAATTTGATGATCGCCCGGGCGGCCAAAGAGAATGGGGCGGCGGAAGTCATACTGGTCGAACCGGACCTGTATTACAGCGCCCAGGACCGCGGGCCCCGCTTAGATTTGGGAAACACGGGCACAGAGCGGGACGAAAAAGACCTGAAGAAATTCGACGGTCAGCTGTTCACGGCCAAACTTTATGCCGAGATGTTGAAGCTGGCAGGAGTCGATCGCGTGCTAACCGTGCACAATCACTCATTCTCTGTGCAGTCCACGTTTCGCGATGAGTTTCACGGCAAGTTTCACAACCTGATCCCCTACGACATTTATGTCGATTACGCTCTCAATTCGGATATTGTCGATTACGGCGATCAAGGCGAGGGATTGGCCTTATGCGCTCCAGACAAAGGGGCCCGGGAATTCGTCAAGGAGATGTTTCGCCGGCTTGGGCTCGAAAAAGCCAAGTTCCTCATGCTGGACAAGGAGCGCCTCAGCGAGCGCGAAGTGAAAATCAAAGTTCACGATGAGAGTGAAGTCTCGCTCGAGGATATCGAGGGGCATGACATCGTCTTGTTCGACGACATGGTGCGCACGGGATCGACAGTGGTGAAATCGTGCCAATTGCTCAAACAGGTGAAGCCGCGAAAAACCGTATTTGCCCTGACCCACTTTTATGCTAGCGAGGAAGGGCGCGTAAAAATGGCCAACACAGCCATCGATGAGATTCTGACTTTGAACACGATTCCCACCATTCTGAATCGCGATATTCAGGGACGTTTGCGAAAGAAGATGGTCGTCCTGAAAATCGAGAAGTGGCTCGCTTTGAACCTTTGTCGCACATTGGACGTGCCGCAGCCGGATTTGGGGGACAGTCTTTACGCCATAGACATGTCGTCGAAGAATTTGCGTTGGAAGAAGAAGATCTGGCTCAGCGAGCAGCTGAAAGCCTTGAACACATCTTAGTAAGGCCCTTCCTCGAGATTCCCCATATCGCTATCCCTGCCAGTCTAAATGGGGCAACTCATTTCGGAAACGTTACCTAAAAGAGTTTTTAGCGGGAAACTGGTTTGAACGCGGTTTTCGGCCCAGTTTCGGCGACCTAAGCTTGTAATGGCTTTATTTGTGATTTTTCTCTCTCACAAGAGACAAACCGGTAGAGGTTTTGCCTCCAGTTAGCCTATTTCCCCCAGAAGTTTTCGTGAATTGCTATCAGATATATCCACTTCGAATCGCCTTAAGCGGTCGAGCCCTCGCTCTATCCGTTACAGTGGGAATATCGGCTGGGGCATCGGCTCAAGATAGTTTTGTTGGAGAACCTCTTCGGAGTCTGGTCAATGATTACTGTATCGAATGCCACAATCCTGATGAAACGAAGGGGAAGCTGGATCTTGTAGCCGCGATGTCGGGCAGTATTGGCAACCAATTCGAGCTTTGGGACGAGGTGGCTTGGATGTTGCGCGAGCGTGAGATGCCGCCTGAGGATGAGCCCGATGCCAAGCGTCCTAGCGAGGCTGAGTACGATGCCGCGGCTGCCTGGCTAGAGGATCAATTGAAGGGGATCTCGAATTCCAGCGAGGAACGTGAAACGATCCTATCGTCAAAGCATGCTTTGATAAGCCAGTACTGTGTTAGCTGCCACAATGCGGATGAGGAGGAAGGCGATTTGGTATTAGAGGGCTTTTCTCTGCAGGATCCGACCGAAAATCCAGAGCTTTGGGAGAAAGTTGTTAAACGTCTCGAATCACGCCAAATGCCGCCGGCCGATCGCAAGCGCCCAAATGAAGCTTCTTACGACGCGGTAATCGCTTCCCTAACGGAGACATTAGATGCTCACGCCTCAATGAATCCACGCCCAGGGCGAGTAGACACCTTTAGGCGTTTGAACCGTACTGAATACGCGAATTCCATTCGGGATCTATTAGTTGTCGAGATCGATGCGGCTGCCCTGCTGCCCAAAGACCAGGAGAGTCATGGATTTGACAACGTTACCGTGGGGGACTTGTCGCCGAGTTTGGTCGATCGCTACATTTCCGCTGCTCAGAAGATTAGTCGTCTTGCGGTGGGAACTCCACTCAAGGAGCCAAACAGCGAAATTTTCCGCGTTAAGCCTGACGTAACTCAGGAGAAGCATGTTGCTGGGCTGCCGCTCGGAACGAGAGGGGGGACGGTCATTCCCTACACCTTTCCTCAAGATGGCGAATACGAGATTAGCGTACGCCTAATGCGGGATCGCAACGAACACGTGGAAGGGTTAAAAGAGGAGCACGAAATGGAGGTGCTTCTCGATCGGGCCTTAGTGGAGCGATTCACGATCAAGCCGGACCGCGGAGATCGTCGCGATGACGATATGATCGACAGCCATTTAAAGACCCGCGTTTTTGTGAATGGAGGCCCCAAGGAAGTGGGCGTCGCCTTCATCAAGAACCCCTACTCGGTTTTAGAAACCAAGCGCAAGCCATTCGAAGCCCACTACAATTATCATAGGCACCCGCGTCTGTCGCCAGCGGTTTTCCAGCTTACGATCACAGGGCCTTTCGATGCGGAAGGCGTCGGCCAAACACCGAGTCGGGAACGAATCTTTTCTCAATGGCCGGAATCGGCTAAAGAAGAAGAGCCTGCCGCCAAGAAGATATTGGGGCGTTTGATGAAGCTGGCCTATCGACGGGAGATCGAGACATCGGACCTTGCCCGGCCCATGCAGTTCTATCGCGAGGGATCGCGTGAAGCGGGATTTGAAGCAGGCATCGAGCGAGCCCTCACGTCGATTTTGGTGAGCCCTGAATTTCTTTTTAAAGTAGAGAGAGATCCCAGGAATGCTGAGGAGGACGTCTACCGGATTTCCGATTTGGAGTTGGCGAGCCGCTTGTCATTCTTTTTGTGGAGCAGCTTGCCGGATGAGGAACTTCTCGATTTAGCTATAGCTGGAAAATTGAGCGATCCCGAAGTTCTTAGGGAGCAAACGCGTCGTCTCTTGGCTGATTCCCGGTCCAGCAGCCTGGTATCGAATTTTGCTGGCCAATGGCTCCATCTGCGAAACCTGGAATCGGTCACGCCTGATCTTCGTCTGTTTCCGATTTTCGACGATAATCTTAGGCAGTCCTTTCGCCAGGAGACCGAGCTGTTCTTCGAAAGCGTGATTCGCGAAGACCGGAGTGTTCTGGAGTTGCTGGACTCGGATTATACCTTCCTCAACGAGCGACTGGCTCAGCACTACGAGATTCCGAATGTTTTCGGATCCCGCTTCAGGCGGGTAGAACTGGAGCCGGACAGCAAGCGTGGCGGGCTTCTGCGTCAGGGTAGCATTTTAACGGTGACCTCCTACTCGACGCGCACATCGCCGGTCATTCGAGGCAACTGGGTACTGGAAAACATCATTGGCACGCCGCCCCCTCCGCCTCCTCCAGACGTGCCTACGCTCGAAGAAAATAGAGTCGATGCCACGGCGTCCATGCGACAGCAACTAGAGGAGCACCGGGCGAATCCAGCCTGCGCGGGTTGCCATAAGCTAATGGACCCAATCGGGTTTGCCTTGGAGAATTTCGATGCCGTTGGCCGCTGGCGTGACTATGAAGACGGAGCCGAGATCGATGTTAACGGCGGTCTTCCCGACGGCAGCGAATTCAAGGGGGTCGACAATCTGGAAGCTGGACTCCTCGAGCGACCAGAACTTTTTGTTCGATCTCTGACGGAAAAATTGCTTACATTTTCGGTCGGCAGGGGCGTTGTCGCTAACGATGCTCCAGCTATCAGGGAAATTATCCGTAAAGGGCGGGCTGATGACTACCGATTTTCTTCTTTAGTGGTCGGGATTGTCGAAAGCGTGCCCTTTCAGATGAGAGAGAAAGAGCAAACCAAACCTTCATACGCCAAAAATTAGACGTAAAGCATAGTCATGCAATTCATTACAAAAAAATCTATCCCAAGAAGAACCTTTATTAGAGGCGTTGGGGCCACCTTTGCTTTACCCCTTCTCGACGCCATGGTGCCGGCGGCGACAGCTCTGTCGAAGACACCGGCGATGGGACCCAAGCGTCTAGGCTACGTTTTCATGCCCATGGGGTGCGACCAGTCTCGCTGGACCCCGCGAAGCGAGAAGTCCCTGGACAAGCTCTCTCCGATCCTGGACTCGCTCAAGGACGTTAAGAACGATCTCACCGTTTTCACCAATATGGAGCTACGACCCGCCTATCCGGGTTCGCACGCGACGTCTAATTCCTCTTTTCTCAGCGCGGCCAGAGCCAAACCAACCGAGAGTTCGGACTACTATCTAGGAACGACTGCTGACCAGGTGGCCGCCAAGCAGATTGGCCAGGATACCCAACTCCCCTCCATAGAGCTGGCCATGGATATCATGCAGATCGTTGGGCAATGCGACAACGGCTACGCCTGCGTTTACCAGAACAATCTTTCCTGGTCTTCTCCCACCACGCCCCTACCGGCGGAAGCCCATCCGCGCATCGTTTTCGAAAATCTCTTCGGCGAAGGGGGAACACGCGAGGAGCGTCAGGAGGCTCTCAAAAAGCGGGCTAGTCTTCTCGACTCCATCGTTGCGGACATGAACCGCATGAAGCGGGATCTTGGGCCATCGGACCAGGCCAAGGTTACGGATTACCTAGATGCCATTCGAGAGGTTGAACGTCGCATCCAAAAAGCGGAGACCGATTCGAAGGACAATCCGTTGCCAGATTTGGATCGTCCGGTGGGTGTGCCCGCATCCTATGCGGATCACGCTCGTCTCATGTTCGATCTGCAGCTGCTGGCCTATCAAGGCGACATCACGCGGATCGCTACCTTCCAAATCGCTCGGGAAACGAGTAACCGGTCCTACCCGGAGATTGGCGTTCCCGATCCCCATCACCCCTTATCTCACCATGGTGATGATCCGGACAAGATCGCTCGCATGTCCAAGATCAACGCATTTCATGTGTCCTTGTATGCTGAATACTTGGAAAAGCTGAAGAATACGCCAGAAGGGGACGGATCGCTTCTCGATAACTCGCTCATCCTTTACGGTAGCGGAATTGGAAATCCCAATGTGCACGACCACACTAATCTCCCCATCATTGTGGCTGGAGGATCTTCAGGCGGCATGAAGGGCAATCGCCACATTCGCTACGACAAGCCGACTCCGTTAGCCAACTTGCATCTCACCTTGCTGGATAAAGTGGGGGTCAAGATCGACTCGTTCGGCGATAGCACGGGAATGATAGACGAATTGTTTCAGCCGCTCTCCGTGTAGTTATTGATCAACTTCGGAACTGCCCCATGCATTATGAATGCATTTCGTTTTACTGGAATCTTTAAATGTTTTCTCGGGGTTTGGGCGTGTTGCAGCGTTTTGGCCTCTGGAGCGGATACGAGATTGGCCGATGCGGTTGAGGCGAATTCGATCGAGCAAATTGAAGTAGCAATCGCGAGTGGGGCCGACCTAAATGGCTCTCAAATTGATGGGATGACCGCTTTACATTGGGCGTGTTATCACGATTCGACGGAATTGGCAGGCCGACTGATCGATCTAGGGGCTGATGTGAATGCCCGCAATCGCTATGGCGTTTCTCCTCTTTACCTTGCCAGTCTCAATGGGAATAAGAAAATCGTGACTCGGATGCTTGCCGAAAGCGTTGATCCGAACACAGCGATCAATGGCGGAGAATCAGCTCTCATGACTGCGGCCCGCACAGGAAGCTTGGGTTCGGTGAGGGCGTTGATAAACGCGGGCGCCGATCTAGATGCGATGGAACGCAACGGGCAAACGGCCATCATGTGGGCAGCCCATGAAGGACATGCGGATGTGACGCGCTTGCTCCTAGAGTCGGGGGCCGATTATGAAACGCCACTCGATTCTGGATACACTCCATTTTTGTTTGCCGTTAGGGAAGGGCATCACGACATCGTCCACCTGTTTTTGGATGCGGGAGTCGATATCAATGCAGTGACGGAACCGAAGCGGACGGAAAAGAAGTCGCCTAATGCGGGAACTAGCCCGCTTCTATTGGCCGTAGAGAATGGCCATTACGATCTGGCGATAGAATTGCTGGAACGAGGAGCGGATCCCAATGACACGAGTACAGGAGCGAGCGTTCTCCATGCCCTAACCTGGATACGCAAGCCCGACATCGGTGAATCAGCCAGTGGGGACCCAGCCCCGCAAGGGTCGGGGAGACGGAATAGCGACCAATTTATTCGCGAACTGATAGTGAAGTTCGGAGCGGACCCCAATCTGCGTCTGGAGAAGGGGAAAAATAATCTTATCGGGGCGACGCCTTTTTATCTGGCTGCCGATCGGGCTGATCTTCCCTTCATGAAGCTTTTAGTCGAGCTGGGCGCGGACCCGCATATAGTCACTAAAAAGGGGACCACAGCTCTATTGGCAGCGGCGGGGATTGGGAGTCACGCGCCGGAAGAAGAGGCTGGCAACGAGCAAGAGTGCCTAGCTGCAGTTAAGTACTGTGTTTCCTTGGGAATGGATCCAAACGCTGTGGATGCCAAGGGACAGACAGCCATGCATGGGGCGGCGCTAAAGAATATTCCGTCCATGGTTCACTATCTGAATGAAATCGGAGTGGATATTCGAATTTGGAACCAGAAAGACTCCAATGGCTGGACTCCGCTTCTCATTGCCGAGGGCTACCGTCCTGGAAATTTTAAGCCTTCCTTCGTCACGGTCGACGCCATTACTGACGTCATGCTTTCCCACGGAGTAAGCCCGCCAACCGGCCCAAAGCCGAAGCATTCGAATTACTAGCGTCTATCCTCCACGTTGGCTAGAATCTCCGGCCGACGACTTTGGTTTTAATGCGGCAGAGGTAGGTGTCGGCGGTGATGTAGAGGGTGGAGCCGTCATTGCCCCAGGCGCAATTGGAGGTTTTTTCTCCAGTAAGAATGTGACCGACCAATTTGCCTTGGGGATTCACGACCATAACTCCGCCCATTCCGGTTACCCAGAGATTGCCAGCTTGGTCGGTCTTGATCCCGTCCGGATTGCCTTCGCCGTATTTCCGATAGGGCGATGCGTCGAAGAACAGTTTTCCTTTTGGCGACTTCGCGGTGCCGTCATCGTTTAAGGCGTAGGTCATGACGATCGGCTTCTCGGTGTCGGATTGGGCGACGAACAGTGTCCGCTCATCGTGGGACAGATCGATCCCGTTAGGGAAGGGGAGTTCGTCTGTGATGAGCGATACCTTACCACTGCGATCTAAATAGTAGACGCCGCAGAAATCGATCTCTCTAGTCGGATCGTTTTCCCGTTGCGGAAGGCCGTAGGGAGGATCCGTAAAGTAGATACGGCCTGTGATGGCTACGGTCACATCATTGGGGCTATTGAAGCGCTTGCCTTGGAAATTATCGGCGATGGTGCGTTTGCCTTGTCCGAATTTCATGACCGATAACCGGCGATCGCCTTGGTCGCAGGAAATTAGGCGGCCGAGGTTGTCCATGGCTAATCCATTGCTTCCCAGGCCGCGGCTGTAGTGTCCGGTGCCCGTGTATCCAGAAGGCTCGAGCCAGACCTCGGCTCCCACGCCTTCCTCCCACTTTATCACTCGATTTTCCCAGACGTCGGAAAAAATCAAATACCCGCCGCCCTTGACCCAGACGGGTCCCTCGCTCCAGCTAAATCCAGATGTAAGCACCTCGATTTTAGCATCTTTGTCGATAATATAATCGAGTTCCTTATCGATGCGGATCACTTCCCCGATGGTTGGAAAGTTGACGCTGTCCTGCCCATGGAGTGCGCGAGGGGAGAAAAAGGTAGTGGCGAAAAGAAGTGTGATGGTAACGCGAAGATTCATACGGGATAAAATGTAGTAGGGTTAATGGATTTGATCGACAAATGGGGCTTTGGTCCGTTTGAGCTCGGCGATCATTTCCCGTTTGTATTCAAATCGTATAGTCTGGTACTCGGGATAGCTAGCCAGATTGATGAGTTCATCTGGATCGGCATCGATATCGTAGAGTTCATCTATTTCTCCAGGAGCCAGGCTCATGATGTACTTATAAGAGCTCTTCCGGTAGGAAACCCACCAGGGAATGCCGTTGCTTCCGTGTACGTCAGTAGGTAGCTGGTTCGTATCCGATCCGTAGGCGCGATCGGTGTAGGTGAGCAAGACTGGGTGATCGCTGTCGGCTTCGGGATTCTGCAAAATAGAGGAAAGATCCCGACCATGCATTTCCCACGGTAACTTGACATCCGCGAATGTAAACATCGTCGGCACCAGATCCTGGCCGCCCACAGGTGTAGAGCTAACTTTGCCCTCGGGGATGCGTCCAGGAAAGGAAATGATCAGCGGGCAGGCTATATTGGCATCGTAAGGCGCTTGCTTGTGCTGAAATCCGTGCTGGCCCCAGGCGAAGCCTTGGTCGGAGGTGAAGATGATGAGAGTGTTTTCGAGTTGCCCGGTCTCCTCCAAAGTTTTGATCAATTGTCCGACCCCGTCATCCAGGCTCATCACGGTCTCTTGGTAGCGACGTGAACTCTGGTGGAATTCCCCGCCTCTAGGTGGACGATTCATCGAATAGTACTTGCCGTCGTCTCCTCGAGTCCAAGCTTGCCGATCCTTGACGTATTGCGGCTTGCCAGGTCGAGGCCCTTCGAAGTCGTAGGGAAAGGGGACAGGCGTGTCTTCGGGAAGGAGTCCTTCATGGCGGGGGGCTGGTGTGAAGGGTCCATGGCTTCCGGCGTAGCAGAGCCAA
>NZNM01000119.1 GCA_002694885.1 Opitutaceae bacterium
TACGAATCGTATGGTTTTTTTAACCACGAAAGACACGAAATCAACGAAAGCCTCTTGTATTTGCGAAGCTTTTCGAGTTTCTTCGTGTCTTTCCTGGTTGAGAGCCTTAAATTTTTTGAAACGTTCGAGTTAAGTCTTATTTCCTGGCGGGGGCAATCCCCATACCGGATTCGGGCGAATAGTCTAGATTTCCCTCATCTGCTCTTGGCATAGCTTACGCCATCCTTTAACTCCAAAGAATGATCAAATTTCTTCATACACGCATTCGCGTTAGCGACCTAGAAAAGTCTATCGACTGGTACTGCAAAAACTGCGGTTTCACGGTCCTGAAGCGCAATGACAAAAGCCCGGCCGGCAATCAGATCGTCCACCTCGAATTGCCCGGCAATGCTCACACGCTCGAGCTTACTTACTCGCCTGACTACAAGGTAGAATTCCCCGAGGATCTCATGCACACCTGTCTTGGGGTCGACGACATCGTAGAATATTGCCAGATGCTCGAAGACAACGGTGAAGACGTTTGGCCCGGAGACTGGAAAGAGAAGTTCACTTCAGGTGGCTCTAAGATGGCCTTCATCACCGACCCAGACGGTTATGAAGTCGAGATCCTGGAGAACACAGGCGAGTTCGCTTAAGGACTCGATTAAGAGTTCAAACAGGATAAGCCTCGCTCAACGCGGCTATATGATCTCGCTGCCGTGTTCATGATGACTCGCAAGGCTGAATTCCCTCAGTGAGTGTGTAATAACCAGCTTTCGAGTGCTTTGCAGATGGAAGGGCTGACTGTCCTCAGTCAGCCGCGAGAGTGAACCGTTCCCAAAGCGGCAGACTTGGGACAGTCAGCCCTACCATTTTATGAGTGGACATCGAATTATTGGACACTCCCACAATTCGCTGCAGTCGGGCAAGTTCATGCAAGCGGAACGCATCATGTAGCGATTCCGCTAAACGGAAGAGCGTATCCTGTTGATAAAAAACTTCATTCGCTCAATCCAACATCCGCACGATTTCGCCTTCTACGAAATCGGCTGCTACGCTGTTGAGCCTTACTTCCGCGCAACGGTTGGCCAAGTCTTCTCCATTCAGCGCATTGCGAGGAGCCACAACACGGATATAATTGTCCGTGTAGGCGGGCCAAAAGTCGGGTTTCGGATTTTCAAACAAGACTCGCATGGTCGTTCCTAAATGAGCTTCGTAGAAATCGTACCGCTTTTTTGATGACAATCTTCTGAGGTGAGCGCTCCGGCGTCGTCGTTCTTCTAACTGCACGTGGTCGGCTCGCCTTGCTGCCACTGTTCCCTCTCGTTCTGAAAATGAGAACACGTGGCAAAAATCAAATGGATTTTCCAGGAAGACTCTGCAAGACTCTTCAAACTCCTTTTCGGTCTCTCCCGGAAACCCAACCATGATATCCGTTCCCAAATAGAGATTCTTCACGCTATCGTGAGCCAGATGGAGGAATTCTAAGTATTCGCTTATCGTATACTTTCTCCGCATTTCTTTCAGCACCTTATCGCTCCCTGCTTGCAACGGTATATGAAAGAACGGCAGCAGCGCGTGCTGCGAATCATTCATCCAGTCGAACAGCTCCGTTGGGATTGTTGTGGGCTCGATACTGCTAATTCGAATGCGCTCGATTCCCTCGACTGCGTTCAAGCTTTCCAGAACACTAAGTAAATCGCCCTCTTTTGTCACGTAAGTTCCGATATTCACGCCGGTGATAACCAGCTCCTTCACCCCTTGGTCCGCTTTTGCCCGCGCTTCCGCCAGGATATTCTCGAAGTCCCTCGATCGGGAAGCTCCGCGAGCAAAGGGAATTATACAAAAACTGCATAAGAAGCTGCAGCCATCCTGAATCTTAATGTTGGCCCGCTGGTTGAAAGGAGCATCCCCAAAGTAGGAAACTGAAAAATCGTCACGGCTGATCTTTTCCCGAATGATGATCGGCTTTTCGTTTTTCTCCTGTCCGATAAAATCGACGACGCTCATTTTCTCCTGATTCCCAATAATCAGATCCACGCCTTCGATCGCCGCGATCTCCTTGGACCCCATTTGCGAATAGCATCCAATAACAGCTGTATAAGCATCAGGATTCCGCCGCGTAAACTGACGGATTGATTGCCGGCACTTGGAATCAGCCAAATTCGTCACCGTGCAGGTATTTATGATCCCTAGATCGGCCGGTTCTCCAAAAGGGACAATTTCATAGCCCTCGTCCTTGAGACGCTGCTGTATAAGCAAGGTCTCCGATTGGTTCAATCGGCATCCCAATGTGTGCAACGAAGCTCGTTTTCTAGTCCTGCTTACCATCGCGGAAAGGCGAATAGCAAAGGCCTCTTTCCTAATTTGTCATCAAAAATCGGGTTTTGCCTGTCCAGCGGTCAACAATTCTTACCGTCCTCAATCGGATTCCGAGACCATTAGCTCCGTCCATGCCCAAAACGCTGGTCACCTGAAAGTTTTGGACTCGCCCAGTCACTATCGCCCCATTTGACTCGCCATCCGCACTACTGATGGAATTGCTACAAAAAATCCTGAATGCCAATCGCCTCGCCAAATGGGAAATCAAGCCATTTGACGCCTGGCTTTTCGTCTGCTGTGTTTTTCTAGGTTCCTTCCTTCTCTCCAGCCTGTTTGTATCTGCCTACAGTTTTCTCAGCGGAGCCGAACAAGACTTCGAATCGCTTCCCTTCGTTCTGGCATCCGGCTTTGGATTGCAACTGAGCTCGATTCTAGCCTGGCGCCTATTCAAGCAATTCGCGATCTACGAAGTTCGCGACCTACCAGTTGGCTCGCTGGCAGCTGCAAAGGTTGGAGCGATTGGATTCGTCTGCGCCTACCTGGCATTGATGCCAACCATGCTTGTTTGGCGGGCGACCCTAGACGCATTTGGAATTCAATACGAGTTTCAGCTCCCGGTCCTGCTCGTGCAGAATGGAGGATCGCCTGTGGAAATGGCCCTAATGATCTGCCTAATCGTCATAGTTGCCCCCATTTGCGAAGAGTTGGTATACCGAGGATTCCTATTTCGCTACATGCAACACAGACTTCCAAGAGGTCTCTCGATAATCGTCTCTTCATTGATTTTCGCCCTGATGCATTTCAACTTATACAGCTTCATGCCGCTATTCGTGTTGAGCATCGCCCTTTGCATCGTCTATCGGACATCGGGAAATCTAGTATCCGCTATAACATTGCATGCTTTATTCAACCTGGTTAACATGGTCATGATTTTCTTGATCGAGACTATTGAACTATGAATCCCTTCGCTAGCAAGGTCGAAGCTCAAGTGGGCGCGCTCGGCGAAACTATTCTTATCCAGCGTATCCAAGAATGGCTGGGCCCTTCTTCGCCAGAAGCGCCAAAGGGGATCGGCGACGACTGCGCAGCCATCCCGCTTCCCACGGACAGAACCAAACTTCTTACAACGACAGATCCGATCGTCTATTTGAAGCACTTCGACAATTCTGTCGCTCCAGAGCAAGCTGCTGCCAAGCTCCTAAAGAGAAATATTAGCGATATTGCAGCTATGGGAGGCGAGCCCAAGCACGCAGTCATTTCATTTGCATTTCCCGCAAATTTATCCATTGATTGGTTACAAGCTTTCTATCGAAGCCTTTCCACTGAGGCGAATGCCTACGGTGTAGAAATAAATGGAGGCGACATTTGTGAAACCTCCGGATTCTTGGGCGCCTTTTTAACGCTAATTGGATTTTCAGGCGATCGCGTGCTGCAGCGAAACCAAACCCAAACTGGCGCCCGTATTTACGTCACAGGCACGCTTGGCGGATCGATTTCTGGCAAACACATTGCCTTCAAACCTCGTTTGGAAGAAGGCCAGTGGCTCGCAAAAAGGCCAGAAACGATCTCCTGTATGGACCTGAGCGATGGACTTGGCAAAGACTGCTCGTCTCTTTTATCGTCGAAACAGATCGCTATCATCAATAGTAAACGTTTGCCTATAAGCAGGGCGGCGATCGAGCTTTCGAAATCCAGTGGACGAACACCTATCGACCACGCCATGAACGATGGAGAAGATTATGAACTGTTGTTCGCCATTGCAGAACCTTTGACCCCCGCTGAATTTGAATCCGATTGGAGCCAGCGCTTCGACACTCCCCTGACCTGCATTGGACAGGTAGCTGAGAGCGAAGAAACAGATGAATCTATATTCCTAACAGACGATTCATCCAAAATTGATATAACAGGCTATGCCCATTTTGGAAACGCTTGAGACTGGCATTGTTACCGAATCCAGCGACCAGACTATCGGCATTGCTGAGTCGCTAGTTCCTGAATTGCCTACTAATGCTATTCTCACTCTTGAAGGTGATTTAGGTGCTGGGAAAACGACATTCGTTAAAGGGCTAGCTCTGGGTTTTGGAATCCACGACCGAATAACGAGCCCTACCTTCAATATATTTAATTGCTACGAGAGCGTATCCAATTCGACTACTCTGCTCCATTTGGATGCCTATCGTCTGGAAGGCGATCCTAGCATCGTCGACGAGCTAATGCTCGAAGATTTCATGAAGCCGCCTTTCTGCCTAGCAATCGAGTGGCCCAAACTTTTCGGGCCGCTACCCTGGAAACCCTCGCTGGAATTAACATTATCCATCGAGTCGCCGGGCAAGCATTTGATTCGGGCCAGTCAAGGTACCGGGCTTTAGGTTATGGGCGCTCGGCTCCCGACGCCGTAGCGAAAACGCGTAGGCGTGAGTTCGCCCGCTATCGTTAAAAATTCAACTCTTTGCCTTGGCGGCCTCAACATCCGTTTCGGATTCACTCGTCGATGGCCCTGCGCTTTCAGGAATTTTCTCCGCTTCTTCGGTCTTCAACTCCACAACATCTTCAATAGCGGCCTCTTGTTTTTCAATCTCGTCTTCCGTATCCATCGACTCAGGACTATCGATCTCCGATTTTTCCGCATCCGTCACTGGCTCTACGTTCTCGTCTGCCCCTTTCCCTACCTCAACACCACCGGCGGTAGTCACATCGGCTGATAACTCGCTTTCACTGGCCGCTGATTCAGCTTCAGGAACATCCTCCGCCTCGGGCTCCGTCTGCTTGGAAGCCTCTTCTATTTCATTGGCTGCTTCTCCGACAGGAGCTTCTGGTGCATTTACCGTCTCCTCTCCACCAGAAGCGCCTTCGACTGAATTCTCCACTTCGGGCTTTGGCTCTTCAGAAAGCTCTCCTATTTTTTTAGCCGCGTCTTCTAGAACAACATCTCTGACGGGCTCATACTTAGAATCCGCCTTCGGCTTCTCGGGTTTGCGCTGCCGTTCCTTGGCAACATTTTCCTCACCCGAATTTTCGTCTAATACTGGCTGAGCAACTAGCGAATCATCCGCAAAATGGGTAATGTATCCATCGGCAATCAGCCAGTGAAGGTCTTGGAAAAGCTTTTTCTCTTCGTAATCAGAATCTGGATGCTTTTCCTTTAGCCAAGCTTCATACTGTGAAGGCAATTCCTTTACCTTAACATTAGCATTGAGCTCGACGTAGTGGATCAGCCGATCAAGCGAATCCGACATGACCTGCCCTGGCTTGCGGAAGTTCCGCTTTGCCGCGCAAATATAGGTGACTCCTTTTGAGCCACGCTTGTAGATACTGAATTTTTCCCGCCGCAGTCTTCCGCGAATCAAATTCGCGGTCTTCAATGGAAACCGTTGTTGACGGGCCAGCTCCCCGCTAACAGCGCGGCTAGCTTCCGTATTTGGAAACTTATCGAGCGTCACGCCTGAAACACGAGCGTAGTTGACGGTTTTCACCATTTTGTCCCGCTGCGTTGTACGCAGATAGACGATCGCTTCTTTGAGCGTATCAAATGTTTCCGCAGTTTCCCCATCTTCGGATTTTGTGGAATAGCGAACCGTCTTCTTCATCGACTCTCGCCACTCGTTGACTGCCTCTTCCTCTCGATCCTGAACGATCTGGCTCTGAAATCGCTCAAAAGATGCGTTGCTTATTTGAGTTTGAAAATGCTGGCTTACGAATTCTTCGTACCGATGGTAGTTGGGTGGCCCTAAAATTTTCTTGGTCAATCCGCAGCGATTGACGAATGGAAAGTTTCCAGATGGCGGCTCCGTTTCAATCTTCTCCTGGTCAAAAAACGTCTCTACATCATTGGATACAACGTGCTGTATGGCTTCTTCTTCAGTCTCGAACGGCATGCCGTCTGGAATCGCGACGGCCACCTGTTCAGCCCTCTCGCCCTCAGCAGCTTTCCGTGTAATGCTGGCCACGTAACGCTCCGACTTCTCCAGAAATATGCGAGCGACTTCAAACAATTCGTAAGTAATGTGATTCGCCCTAAGAGCTTTTATCATGGTCTTGAAACCATCATCATCCGGATAGAATCCGACATCGAATATTGCGCTTTCGTAGGGTCGTTCAAACTGCGGCCTCCCTGACCGTCCTTCGAATCTCCCGTGACGGCCCCGATCTGAATGCTCACGGCGCTCGCCCGGTCGGGACGAACCTAAACTGGGCCCATCTCGCCTTTCTCCTGAAGGGCCCCTTCCCCTTTCGGGACGACGATCTCGCGACGGTTTGCGAGCGCCTCCTTTTCGGCGATCCGGCCGTCGCTGCTGGCCAGGAGACCGGCCCGAAGCGGACTTTCGGTCTCCTCTGGTTTTCTCTCCCGCGTCGGTCCATTCGGTACCGAAGCTGAAGCTCTTCAAATCTGACAGGTCAAGCGGGTTGGAATCTTCCTGCTGTTCCTTGGGTTCCTGGGAACTCGGCTCGCTCATTGGATTTCTTTAAAAAGGAGGCTTTCGCCCCCCGCATGGTTTGCAGTTTGTATAAGTCTATGATGGACGGATCAAGGAAAACGCCTGATATTTAGATGCAAGAAATCCCATAATCAACCCATTTGAGCCCAAAATCAAATTGTTTGTTTTGACGCTTTACATCACACCCCAAGTTTCCTTTTTTTCCCCCCTTTCCCCAAAGCTCAGGTGGTGGAATTGGTAGACACGTACGCTTGAGGGGCGTATGGCGCAAGCCGTGTGGGTTCGAGTCCCACTCTGAGCACCAAGGATAGATGCAACTCTCTACTCAACAAAGAATTGCGTTAGATGCTGGATCCCTCACACAGAATCCACACAATCTACGGAAGATCGACTCATCGGCGTGGCGTCATCAATTCCAGAGTACGGTTGAAAGCAGCTGCTTCGTCAACCGACTAAAATGCTCTTTATCCGGATTCTCTAAAAGGACCTGACCCGTCTGCAAAAACGCGACAATTTTTCCCCTACGCGTATGGGGATCATGGTGTCCCACATCCCCGCAAAACAACTCAGCGATTTCGGCTCTAAGCGCGCCTCTCGCTATAGTTTAGACTGGATTTCCAAGCAAGCGACACAGCTTTTACTCCTCTTGGCCATCAGGACGCAAAACGGGTTTTGCTTGGCCTTGCCTTGCATAGTTATCTGAAAGGACTGGATCGGACAAATAGCCAATGGCAAGACGCTGGCCTCGGAGAAAGCGGCCTCGTGATCCTGGAACATCTTCGTCTCCAA
>NZNM01000120.1 GCA_002694885.1 Opitutaceae bacterium
CACCGGTTATTAGTATTCGCGAGGCATTGGGCTGTTTCTGCTTACATTTGTCGAGAAACTCCAGGCCCGTCATTTCTGGCATGCGTTGGTCGGATATGATTGTAGCGTACGCTCGCTCTTCAAGACCCGCCAACGCGCTTTTAGCTGAATTAAAGGCGTGTACATTGTAGCGCTCTCGCTCGAGCGTTTCGCGCAACGCTGCTAGCACAACTGGATCATCATCCAGCACGAGAATCTCGCGTGATTTAGATTCGGATACACTCATCGGATTCGAATCTAGATGAAGAATCTTTCAAGCGTCTTCAGTAGCCCAGCCGGTTTCGCGGAACCAGATACGAGAATACCGCTTTTGGCGCGCACGCGTTCGGATACCGCATCGACGCTTTCGCCGAGAGCCACGACTGCCCGCTTAGGAGCATTGTCAATCTTGGCGATTTCATTGACGAGATCCTCGACGTTATCATCAAGGGCGCTTTTAAAAATCACTATTCCGTCAAGCGCGTCGCCCATTTCTCGAACGTCCAGCTGCAGTTGCTCTCCGTCCAAATGGATTCTGTGTTTCCATCCAGCGTTTCGAATCGAGTTGATCAGAGGATGCCGGGTGATGTCTTCCCAGGTGTAGATCAGCACGTTGAGTTTTTGCTCTGGAGAACTTGGTTTCGATGAACCGTTGTTGCAGGCGCTTTCTGTCGATTCAGATGAGGTTTCTAAGGCATCCTGCATTAGGGGCAAGGTGAAGACGACACGGGTTCCCTCCCCTCTCGCGGATGCGATGGAAAGGCGACCCCCAAGGGAACGTACGAATTGGTCGACAACGAAAAGGCCTAATCCGGAATGGGCTTCTTTATCCTTTGTAGTGAAAAAAGGTTCTGCGACGTTGCCCAGTTCGCGGCTGTCGATGCCGCTTCCATCATCGGTGAATTCGATTGCGACCATCTCGCTTGTGGAATTAGACAGAGATTGCCGGTCGCGGTAGCAGCGGATACGGATAGTGGGCTTCTCGTTGGCAGCGTCGCTCGCGTTTGCAGCTAGATGAATAAGCGCCTG
This sequence comes from Opitutaceae bacterium, assembly GCA_002694885.1. Taxonomy (GTDB): domain Bacteria; phylum Verrucomicrobiota; class Verrucomicrobiia; order Opitutales; family Opitutaceae; genus Pelagisphaera. Next base: position 1,048 of record NZNM01000120.1, read on the forward strand.
TCGAAACCGGTTGGCGTCCAAGTGCACCGGAAGGGATTCATCGCCGAGATGCAGTTTCAATTCAGCTGTCTTGGGGAGCATCGCTAGAAGATAGTCCTTCTGCTCCTCGATTAGCTTGCGGACATCGAAGTAGCTCTCTTCGCCAGAGGACATCGTGATTAACGCCCGTATCTTTTGAGTTATCTTCTGAGCTCGCGCCGCGCTATCCCGGATATGCGTCATTGCCTCCGTCATTGTCTCCGCATCAGAACCAGGAATAGCGTACAGCTCGCTGAGCGAGTAGATGCCGGCTATCATATTGTTGAAATCGTGCAAGAATCGACGGCTGGCTATTGAGGATACTTCCTTCCACGATCTCTTGGATAGAGTATCCAACGTTTGGACTTTAAACGATTCATCAATCAGGCGTCCCAATATTCCAACGACGGTCCCTTGGTCGTTTATCACTGGAGAAAGAAAATCCTTAACTTGAATTGCGACTTCGCCAGCGGTATCAAGAATTCCATATTCGATCGACCTCGCTTTTCGCGATTCGACTATCGAATCGATGGTGGATCGATAGAGCAGTCGCTCGTTTCGTTGGACATTTTCCGACCAGCAATTCCGAGATACAATCGCTGAACGAAGATTCCCTGATAAGCTCTCATTTTTGTTGTCAGCCAGGTATTTCAGCTGTAACGAGTTCGCTTCGATCAGGTAACTCATTCCCGGCCCGGCCTCTATGATCGAGTCGAGGCCTTCGATCCCGTTAGAACCGTTTTGAAGATTAGCGATTGCCGTGCTGATAGATTGGACGCGCGCTTCAGACTCTGAGGACGTTGTATTCAACGGCTTCCTCAATAGGTTTTAAAATGAAGGTTGCGAGTGGATTTTGGTCTTCTAATGACTCGTCCACTGTCTCTACCGAGATTTCACGCTATTTTGACGGATGCCAACCTTGATGCGAGGATGGGTATGATCGGTGATGGAATTACCCCAAGTTTCCTGGGAGCCGGTAGATTCCCGGTCGAACCATTTGGAAAGGGTGGGCGATTCCTGTGAGGCTTTCAGCGTGGCCGATCATCAAATAGCCTCCCGGAATCAGGTGATCAGACAATCGATGTACCAGCTGTTTTTGTGACACCCGATCAAAGTAGATCATCGCGTTGCGGCAGAAAATGATCTGGAATTTTCGAGACCAAGGATAGTCTTCCTGGAAAAGGTTTATCTTCTGGAAGCGCAGACGTTTTCTTAAATTGGCCTGTATTCGATATAGGCCTTCATTTTGGCCGTGTCCTTTTTCGAAATACATATGTATCCGTTTATTGCCCACGGACTGAATTTGGGAATGCGTGTAGACTCCTTTGGAAGCGGATTCCAGGACTTGACTTGAGACGTCGCTGCATTCGATTCTCCATTGCCAATCGCGGGATTCGGCTGATAGCTCAGCGAGATTCATAGCGATCGAATAGGGTTCCTCTCCGGTCGAGCAAGCGCAGCTCCAAATGGTTAGGAGGCGATTGCCGCCGAGCTGCCCCATTGAGAATTCGCCCAAGATTTGTTCCTCTAGAAAGCGAAAATGGCTCGATTCCCTAAAAAAGAATGTGTGGTTCGTGGAGATGGCATCGATCACGTAATCTATTTCTCGGCCCACGGGATTTTTCCGCAGAAGTCAGCAGTAATCCCTAAACGAATCGCAGCCCGTTTCGCGTACACGTCGGTTCAATCGCGCGGTAACAAGATGTCGTTTTTCAGACCCAAGATTGATTCGAGTCCTATCGTAAACGAGTCTTCTAATAAATGAGTAGTCTCTTTCTGTGAGATCTTGCTTTGCTGTAGGCGGAGCGCTTCCGGACCGATCTTTTTGAACCATTGGCGTAGAGATCGATTGATTCGATAGAGAAGGGTCGTCGGCTTTCGAGTGGGCTGGCATTCTTTGCAAGGTGAGGCGGAACACCTCTGCCTCATGCTATCGCCTATGTCCGGCAAAGCTTTAGTGGGGTAAGGTGTCTGGCTTCGGCTATGCTCGGATGTGAACAGTTTTCATGACAGCTAATGGTATTAGTTTTTGTAAGAGCCAGGTTATGAGTATCATACAGAGGATTTTGTGAACTCTCCGAGGGAATGCGCCTTTTCGAACCATGAGTTTATGATCGTCGCGTCACGTAATCAAACTCGGTAGGCCCTCTTGCAATATCCCCTAGTCGGCTAATCTTTGCCTTTAATGGGACGATAGACAATATTCTTGATCATATCAAAATATCATGATGCGTTGATATGTTATGCTAGGGACCGATTCTGAGAGGAAGTTCACCAAGAGAGGGCAGCAGCTAGTTGAGCTCTTTAAGGAGCGGATTGTCTATCTTGATGGAGCTATGGGGACGATGATCCAAAGGTACAAGTTGGAGGAGTCCGACTTTCGCGATCAGTCCCTGGCATCGGCGACGAAAGATCTCAAAGGGAACAACGATTTGCTGAGTATCACGCGCCCGAAGATCATCGAGGAAATTCATAGGGCCTTCTTTATTGCGGGTTCGGATATAGTAGAAACGAACACGTTCAGCGCGACAACGATTGCTCAGGCGGACTATGGCCTTGAGGATCGCGCGCGGGACATAAATTTGGAATCGGCAAAGCTGGCTAGGAGAGTAGCAGATGAGATCGAGATCGAACTTGATAGGCCGGCGTTTGTAGCAGGGGCTTTGGGGCCAACGAATCGCACGGCATCGATATCGCCCGATGTCAATAGGCCCGAGTTTCGTGGAGTGACCTACGAGGAGCTTAAACAGGCCTACTCTGAGCAAGTGGATGCTCTGGTAGAAGGCGGTGTCGATCTACTAATTCCGGAAACCACCTTCGATACGCTTAACTTGAAAGCGGCTCTGCATGCGATTGAAGATTTCTTTGATGGTCGGGAAGAACGCTTGCCAGTGATCATTTCGGTGACGATCACCGACCAATCGGGACGAACGCTTTCGGGCCAAACGGTGGAAGCATTCTGGAATTCAATCAGGCACACCAAACCCTTATGTGTGGGATTGAATTGCGCGCTGGGGGCGGATTTGATGCGTCCTTTCCTGGAAAAACTTTCAAGGGTTGCCGATTGCTACACCCATGTGTATCCAAATGCTGGATTGCCCAATCCTCTAAGCGAAACCGGCTATGATGAAACCCCCGAAATAACGGGAAACGCCATAGGAGGATTCGCTAAAGATGGACTGGTAAACATGGTTGGTGGCTGTTGCGGCACAACGCCGGAGCACATCGCATCAGTGGTTGATGAATGCCGGCGATTCAAATCGCGTGAAATTCCAACTGTAAATCCTGGACAGCGACTGAGTGGGTTGGAAGCCCTTAATATCGTTCAGGGAGAAGCCCCGTTTGTAATGGTTGGCGAGAGAACCAATGTTACGGGTTCTCCCCGCTTCAAGAAGCTTATCAAGAAAGATGACTTCAACGCTGCATTAGCCATCGCTCAATCTCAGGTCGGCAAGGGTGCTCATGTCATAGATGTGAACTTCGACGAAGGGATGCTCGACGGCGAAAGCTGCATGAAGCATTTCTTAAATTTGATAGCGTCGGAGCCAGATATTTCCCGAGTGCCGATCATGATAGACAGCTCAAAATGGAGTGTGATTGAAACAGGACTGCAATGCGTTCAAGGAAAATGCATTGTAAACTCCATCAGTCTGAAGGGAGGCGAGGAGGAATTCAAAAGCCAAGCAAGACTGGTTAAGCGTTATGGAGCTGCGGTAGTCGTCATGGCGTTTGACGAGAGTGGTCAAGCGGATTCGAAAGAGGGTAAAGTCTCCATCGCCGAGCGCTCATTCAAGATTCTAGTTGATGAGGTTGGGCTCGATCCCAGCGATATTATCTTCGACCTCAATATTCTCACTGTAGCCACCGGGATGGAGGAGCATAACAACTATGCTGTCAATTTCATCGAAGCGGTGCGGGAGGTGAAGACCCGTTGTCCGGGAGCTTTGACTAGCGGGGGATTGTCGAATGTATCCTTTTCGTTCAGAGGAAATAATCCCGTACGAGAGGCTATGCACGCGGTTTTCTTGCATCACGCCATTGAAGCGGGACTGGATATGGCGATAGTCAACCCGGGCTTGCTGATGGACTACGAAGATGTCGATCCAAAGCTGAAGACCTTGGTGGAGGATGTTGTGCTGAATCGAAATGACGAAGCGACCGAACGCCTCATCGAATTCGCCGAGAAAATCAAATCTGGGGAAGCGAGTATTGGTAGCGGCACACCAGAAGAGCGCATTCATCAAGCGATGCTCAAAGGTATGGATACATTGAGGGATCTCTTCCAACGAGCGACAAAAGAGCAGAATCCAGAGTTAATCGAATCCTTCCTTGCTGGGCGTGTCGGGGCGATACCAGCTGATTCGGGCCAAAAAAAAAGCGATGACTCCATAAATGACTGGAGAAGTGGATCGGTCGAAGAGCGACTAGGCCATGCTTTGGTTAAAGGGATTACAACTCATGTAGAATCGGATACAGAAGAGGCTCGTCTCAAGTATGGGCGTCCCTTGGATATTATAGAAGGTCCTCTTATGGACGGGATGAAAGTGGTGGGAGATCTTTTCGGAGCGGGAAAGATGTTTCTTCCTCAGGTGGTCAAGAGCGCTCGAGTTATGAAAAGAGCCGTGGCCTATCTCACTCCATTCATGGAAGCGGAGAAGAACGGCAACGAGAAGTCATCCGCGGGCAAGTTCCTAATCGCTACTGTCAAGGGTGATGTTCACGACATCGGTAAGAACATCGTGGCCGTAGTCTTGGCCTGCAACAATTTCGAAGTGAAGGATCTCGGTGTTATGGTCTCCTGCGAAAACATTCTCGAGGAAGCGAAGGAATGGGGGGCGGACATCGTCGGTCTCTCGGGACTGATAACACCGTCGCTTGATGAAATGATCCATGTTGCTAAGACAATGCAGGAGCAAGGATTCAAGCAGCCATTGCTAGTAGGAGGCGCGACCACTAGTAAGGCCCACACAGCCATAAAAATTTCGCCGAACTACGATCAGCCAACCGTTAGAGTGGGTGATGCTTCGCTAGTGACGGGGGTTTGCTCGAGTCTCCTGAATCCGAAAAAACGAGACGCGTTTGTTCAGGAATTGGAAAAAGAAGACGAACTCCAGAGGCAGCGATTCGAATCGCGTCAGAAGAAGACCGACTTTTTGGGTATTGATGAAGCTAGGGCGCGTAGATTTCCTTTCGATTGGGAATCCGCGAAGATCATTCGTCCAAAAGCCTTGGGACTTACGGTCGAAGAGAGCGTGCCCTTGAGCGAACTCGTTGAGTATTTCGATTGGTCTCCGTTTTTCTGGACTTGGGAGCTCAAAGGAAAGCACCCGCAGATCTTTGATCACAAGACTTTTGGGGAACAGGCGAAAGAGTTGCATGGCGAGGCGAAACGATTGCTAGAGACAATAGTAGGTGATCAGGTTTTTCGGGCTCGGAGTGTCGTTGGCTTATGGCCGTGCAATTCCAGGGGCGACGATATTGAACTGTACGCAGATGAGCATGAACGAAAAAGGATAGGGACATTGCATTGCTTGAGACAGCAGAAACGTAAGAATAAATCAGATACATATATGTCGTTATCCGACTATGTCGCTCCTGTGGACAGCCAGCGTCTCGATTTTTGTGGCGGTTTCGTTTGCGCCATCTCTGGTGTGGACGAGTTTGCGAAATCCTACGAGGAGCAGTCAGACGACTATTCATCGATTATGATAAAAGCGCTCGGAGACCGATTTGCTGAAGCTCTGGCTGAAAGGACGCATCGGAAAGTCAGGACTGAGCTCTGGGGCTATGATGCAAATGAAACGCTAAGCAACGATGAGCTGATTGAAGAAAAATATCGAGGGATTCGGCCGGCAGCGGGCTATCCATCGGCTCCCGACCATACTGAGAAGGCAACGCTATGGGAAGTGTTGGATGCAGAAAGCAATACAGGTGCCCGATTGACTGAGAATTTTGCCATGATGCCCGGCAGTTCGGTAAGCGGATTCTATTTCGCGCATCCAAACATTAAATACTTCAATATTGGCGAGATTGATCGAGATCAGATGGAGGACTACGCTTCCCGAAAGGGAATATCGGTCGTTGAAGCTGAAAAGTGGCTGGCCCCGATTAAGGGCTACTAGATCTTTTTCACGGATTACTCTTAAGTCACTCGTCGATTTGATCAGCTAAATTGTAGGGGTTGGTTGTTGCCTCGCGGATGGAGAGAGCCTGTGGGTGAAGCGTAGATTCTGCGGAGGTCGCGTGTAGTTCACGCTAGCTCAAAACAGGTTTGTGTTTTATTTTGAACAGTTCTGGGGTCCGTCGCCGCTCCTTTTGCAACAGTGTGATCAAAAGCGCTGAAATGAGCGCTTGAATTCGCCTTATCGTATGCGTTCGACCCACTTGGCGCATCCAATGCTGCTGTGCCGATGTCTCATCTCATTTTATCGAGGTTACAGGTTAGGCTTTTTTTGCAGGAGCAGAAAAAATAGAGGTCGGCGTTAAGGGGTTTTCGCCGGCCTCGCCTTCGCTCAGGAGCCCGCGAAACGATGCCAGGGAGGCCTGTGGCGCTAAACGCTCAAGCGTCTTCGACTTCTTTGCCGGTTAGCGTTTTCACGAACTTCTTCATGGCAGGTGTGAGAACGCGACCTTTTCTATGGAGGATCGCGAGTGGTCGAGTGAAGCCCTTGCCATTTAGCGTAACGGAAGCCAGTGTGCCCTGTTTTATCTCCTGAGCAATCGTAGCTTGTGGGACGATCGCTATGCCAGCGTCAATCTCTACCGCCCGTTTAACGGTTTCGATGTTGTCGAACTCCATTACTGGCACCGTATCGATCTTGTTGTCTCGGAAAATCTGATCAACCGCTTTCCGGGTGGGGATATCGGGATCGAAACTGATAAATTTGTATTCCTTGAGCATGCTGACGTCCGCGTTGGTCATACGAGCTAGCGGGTGATTGGGATGGCAAATCGTTACCAGCCTGTCCTCGCGAAATGGGATGATCTCCATCTGCCTCATCTTTGTGGGAAAGGCGACGAGACCGAAATCAACCGAGTTGTGCAATATGTCCTCGTAAACCAGGTTTGACCGGCGGTACTCCACGCGGACGTTTACAGACGGGAAATCGGTCAAGAAAGATTTGATGAAAGGAGGTAGTTCATGTAGCCCGATGCTGTAGATGGTGGAAATGCGGATGGTTCCGCTAGTCACCTTTTTCATCTCCATGAGCTCGCTCATAAGTTTCTCGTAGACGTGGAGGATTTCTTTGGCCGCTTGATATACTCGATTGCCCTCGCGCGTGAGTTGAAATTGCTTTTGGCTGCGATCAATGAGGAGGTTATTGAAATGCTTTTCCATCGCCCGGGCTTGTTGGCTCACGGCGGATTGTGTGATGCCGTTGAGGCGAGCTGCCTTGGAGAAGCTTTTGGTCTCTACGAGATCGGCGAAAATCTTGAAATTATCGACTTGCATGGCGTTGATGTGTGGACTCGAAAGTAATATTACACCATCTAATTCCTAATAATTTGAAAGAGAAGCTTTTTTAATGTTTATCGATTACGAGGCATTTCTCCAAAACCTGGAGAGCGTTCAGGGTAGGATTGCTCAGGCGGTCGCAGAGGCCAAGCGCCCGGAAGGAAGCGTGAAGCTATTGCCAGTTACGAAAAACCATCCGGTCGATGCCGCGAATTATGCATTGAGAACGGGAATCGATAGCGTTGGTGAGAATCGAGTTCAAGAAGCTCTCTATAAAATGGATCAAGCTGACCATGGAATAAGGTGGGAGCTTATCGGACCATTGCAGAGCAACAAAGCCAAAAAGGCCGCCTCGAGTTTTTGGAGAATTCAGTCGGTTGACCGGCCGAAGATTTTATCAGCCTTGCAAAAAAGCGCGGAAGTGTCTGGCTCGAAACTGCGGGTTTTGTTGCAAATCAATGCCGGAGCGGATCCAAATAAATTTGGGGCAACCTTAGAGGATTCGGATGGCATGATAGAGTTCGCATTGCAGCAAGATCGTCTAACTGTTGATGGGCTAATGACAATAGCTCCGCTCGACCCAAATCCATCTGTCGCTAGAAAGTGCTTCGCTCGTTTGAGAGAGTGTCGAGATAGATTGGCCGACAAGTTCGCCATAGACTTACCGGAGCTATCAATGGGCATGAGCGGAGATTTGGGCGAAGCGATCCTGGAAGGGAGTACGCTAGTGCGTGTGGGTACAGCTTTGTTTGGAGAGCGCGAGTACAAATGAGCAAGTATCGAATTGGAGTGCTGCTCTATTTTCGTTCGATCGATGGCCGATTGCTCCTTATTCGTAGGAGCAAAAACCCCAATCGCAATCTCTGGTGCGCTGTCGGAGGCAAACTAGAGATGGATACAGGGGAATCTCCGTTCGAATGCGCCAGACGAGAAGCGAATGAAGAGGTCGGTATGGAAATTGTGGATTCGAACCTATCTCTTCGATGCATTTTGTCCGAGGTGGATTATGAGAGTACGGGCCATTGGCTAATGTTCGTTTTCGACGTGAGCAAGCCGATGGAAAGCTTGCCCGAAAATATTGATGAGGGCGAATTTGGCTTTTTTTCTAGAGATGAGTTGCCTGGTTTGGATATGCCGCCACTGGATAAATTCATTCTATTGGAACGAATTCTCAAAGGAAATAGCAAAAGCCTCGATTCCATACATGCGGGACTAGGCTCGACGAAGAATCCCGCTATGATTCGATTTGAGGAGACAATAGGATAGGAGCTATTGGAATGGTTCTATTGATAGATAACTACGATTCGTTTACCTATAATCTTTTTCAGTATATATCGTCGATTGAGAACGACGTTGTAGTTGTGCAGAATGACAAGATCGCCATAGCGGATATTCAAGGGATGGCTCCGAGCCTGATAGTATTGTCTCCCGGTCCTGGGAGGCCCGAGTCGGCGGGTATTTGCGTTGAGGCTATTAAAGCGTATCAAGGTAGTACGCCGATATTGGGCGTCTGTTTAGGTATGCAAGCGATAGCCCTTTCCCAGGGAGCGCGGATAGTAAAGGCACGCGCGCCCATGCATGGAAAAACGTGCCTGGTATTTCATAAAGAAAGACGGCTATTTAAGGATCTGCCCAGATCGTTTACAGCGACTCGATATCATTCGCTTGTTGCCGAAAGAAGTTCCTTGCCCGAATCGCTTGTAGTAGACGCGGAATCAGAAGATGGCGAAATTATGGCTCTATCCCATCGAACTCATCCACTCTGGGGAGTCCAGTTTCATCCTGAAGCGCTGCTGACGGAAAATGGTATGGAGTTGTTGCGAAACGCGGTCGATCTAGCCCAAAAATGCCAAATCACTGCATAGATGCATTAGAGAAACTGGAGTTGAGCGTCGATCCGGAAGCTTTACTCGATCAAGTGGAGCAGCATCCTGGAGCTATCCTCTTGGACAGCGTCTCGCGTGGTTATGGACTTGGTCGATTTTCGATATTCGCATGTTTTCCGAGAAAGGAGATTATTGGATACGGAGATCGAATCGAAATCATTTCGCGAAATGGATCTGAAATCATCCAAGCTGATCCAATTGAGTATCTCCGTTCTGAAATCGAAGTGTCAGCGCGAGAAGCTTCTTGGGACAGCCCGATTCCGCTGCCAAGTGGGGCTCTGGGTTATTTCGCATATGATTTCGGAAGGCGATTGCGCAAATCGATACTGCGATACGATGAGAATCGCGATTCGCCAGACATGAGATTCGGCCTGTACGATGCAGTACTGATTTGGGACCATTCAAACGGAGATCTCTTCGTAGCTAGAAATCCCAATAGAGAAGATGCAGTCGAAGTAGCTGATCAATTAAAGGGTATCCTTCTAGATAGTAAATCGGACAAAGCTGACGGCGTGTTTGAAGTGGGAGCATTAAGCTGTGACTATACTCGCGAAGACTACCTCGATCGAGTGGAAGAAGTAAGGCGACTGATTGTCGAAGGAGAAATATATCAGGCTAATTTGTCCCGTCGTTACGATGCGGCTTTTCAAGGAAGCTCAGCCGCTCTCTACCGTCGTTTGCGAAAGGAGAACCCGGCCCCTTATTCTGCGTTTATGAATTTTGGTGACGAAATTATCCTTTCTACGTCTCCGGAGCGTTTTTTTTATTGTCGTGATGGGAGAGCCAATACGCGCCCAATAAAGGGTACGAGGCCTAGAGGGCAGACTGGCGAGGAACAGTCTAGATTGGAAAAGGAGCTGGCAAGTTCCGAAAAAGATCAGGCCGAACTGCTTATGATTGTCGATCTTGAGCGCAATGATTTAGGACGCGTTTGCGAGATAGGATCAATTCGAGTTGATGATCTCTTTGCTCTGGAGAACTATGCATCGGTTATCCATCAAACGGCTTCTGTATCGGGTAGCCTGGCTTCTGACAAGGATGCTTTGGACTGCCTGGCTGCGATGTTTCCGGGCGGATCAATTACTGGGGCCCCTAAGATTCGGGCCATGGAGGCGCTTGATACGATTGAATCGAATCGTCGGGGGATATATACCGGTTCGATAGGCTATTTGGGGAGTGACGGCAGCGCTGATTTCAACATAGCGATCCGCACGTTACGGATTTCCGAGGGCCGTGTAGCTTTCAATGTAGGAGGAGGCATTGTGTGGGATAGTATTCCAGAAAACGAATACGAAGAAACGTTGCATAAGGCAAAAGCGATTTTGAAGGCTCTGAGGAAGTGTACTGATGGCAGATAGAATTGTTCTAAATGGAGAATTGGTGGAGCAAGGCGAAATATCCCTGCCGGTCAATAGCGAAGGGTTGTCCTATGGATACGGCTTGTTCGAAACGATCAAAATTCGGGATGGGCGACTTTGTTTCTTCAATGAACACTGCGAGAGGCACAAAGCTAGCGTGTTTGCTGCTGGTATGAGTCTTGGCTTTTCGAACAAGGATCTCTTCTGGCAGGCAAGGTCTCTTATCGAGGCTTCGAGTGTTGTGGATGGCGCTCTTAAGATTGTCACCGCTAAATCGGGTTCAAAGAATCTAACGTATCTCCATTTCAAGCGCACGTCTAAGATAGACAATCAAAGACCGACGCGTATCCGATTGTCGTCTTTGGTGAAAGGCTCCTCTGCGTTTACGGTTAAACACAAAACTTTAAATTACATGGACAATATAAGCGAGCTATCATTGGCGGAAGAACATGGCTTTGATGAATGTCTGTTCACTAACGAGCGTGGTGAATTGACGGAATGCAGCATGGCGAATATCTTTTTTGAAAGATCCGGCGCTATTCAGACCCCCTCGCTAGATTGTGGGCTCCTTGATGGAATCGTTAGAGCTAAAGTTATCAAGATTGCGAAAGAATCCGGACTCTCAGTCCTGGAAAGCAAGTTTTATCCGGAGGACCTGGAGGACTCGGAACGGGTCTTTATTACGAGTTCCGGAAAAGGAATTGCTCCGGTGGAGGAAGTGGATTTTGGGAGAATCCTGCGTTTCGATGACGAGGTAAGTGGCGTTGTAAAAGTCCTGTCATCCCGGTTTGATGAATTGGAGAGAGAAAGCCTCGGGCAATACGCTGAATAGACTGGAATTCGAGGAAGTGGATCCGATCACCAAAAACCAGATGGGAACTTTGAAGCTTGGAGAAAAGGAATGGGCGCTTGGAAAGCGTTGCGGAGTCTTTGGAGTGTTAAATATTACGCCTGATAGTTTTTCGGATGGAGGGCAGTATATTGATCTTGGAGAGGCGATTCTGAAGGGGGAGTCGTTAGCCAAAGAGGGAGCCGATGTAATTGATATAGGAGGGGAATCAACCAGGCCTGGATTTGAAGAAGTTTCTGTTGAGAGTGAGATCAATCGTGTAGTTCCTGTCATCGAAACACTATCTAGAAAACCGGATTTTCCAATCATATCAATCGATACGACCAAGCCCGAAGTCGCTCAGGCGGCGGTAGCCGCAGGTGCGAGAATCGTTAATGACATTTGGGGATTTCAGAGGAACCCTGAAATCGCTGAAATCGTGGCGGGAAGTGAAGCTTCTTGTGTGCTCATGCATAATTCTAGGGGAGGTTGGCTAAGAGATTCCACCTTGGATTCGATAAAAGCGTATTGGCACATATCAATAAACGTCGCCATGGAGCGAGGGGTCGAAGAGAAACGGATTATACTCGATCCAGGTGTTGGATTCACGGATACGAGAACGCAAGATATCGAAATCATAAATGGTTTAAGCGAACTTAGAAGTTTAGGGTTTCCTATTTTGCTGGGAGCCTCGCGAAAACGTGTAGCAGGAGAAGCTCTGGGGCTTGACATCGATGAGAGGCTGGAAACGACGTTGGCAATATCGGCACTGGCGATTGATCGAGGCGTGGATTTTATTCGCGTTCATGATGCGATGGAAAATGTAAGGGTCGCCCGGATACTTGAAGTTTTAAAGAACTGTTAGTATGGATACCGTTATTCTGAATCGTATAGAACTTATGGGGTCGATTGGCGTAGCCCCAGAGGAAAAATCAAGTAAACAGCGATACTGGATTACCATTGAGCTAGACGCCGACTTGCGTCGGTCTGGTGAGACCGATCAACTAGAAGATACGATTGATTATGCGGAGGTATTCAAAATATGCGAACAGCAGATGCAAAGGAGTAGCGTTGACTTGCTTGAGGCGTTCGCGGAGGAGCTCGCCAAACGGTTATTAGGGCGATTTTCGAAAACTGAAAGAGTAATGGTGGAAATTTTGAAGCCCGATGCGCCCGTAGAGGGCGCTTTTGATTCCATGGGTGTACGAATAGTCAGAAGGAGAAGTGGTTAGGGCTTATTTGAGTATTGGGAGTAATCTAGGAGATCGAGCTGGTTACTTGAAAAATGGAGTAGCCACCATCGACTCTTTCGAAGGGATTTCAGTAAAACAGGTATCTCCGGTTTATCGAACGAAGCCGATAGGCCCTATCGAGCAATCGGACTTCTTTAATGCGATTGTTGAAATTGAAACTTCATTGGAACCCGAATTCCTATTGAAAAGGCTTCTGCAGATTGAGTGCAAATTTGGTAGAGTACGTAATGGAAGGTGGGGGCCACGGACACTTGATCTAGATATAATCCTTTTCGGAGAAAGAGCTAGGAAATCGCCAAATTTGGAGATTCCCCATCCAAGAGCGATCGAGCGGGCTTTCGTTCTTCAACCTCTTAAGGATATCGCGCCAAACGTTTCTATCGAGGGAGGCAGTTTAGAATCGGCATTGGATAGAATTGGAATCGATGGAGTTCATCGCTTAATAGATTTCGACCGTATCCAAACAGTGGGTGTGCTTGGGGCTAGCTCGAATCCAGACCGGTATGCTTATCTGGTTTTAAATCTACTTGTTGAAAAAGGATTTTCGGTATTTCCAGTATCCTTACGAGAATCGTCTATCTTAGGAATTCCTTGCGGTCGCTCGATTTCGGATAGCGAATCTCAAGTAGAAACCGTCACGCTATATCTCTCGCCGCAGCGTCAAGAAAGTGTGATCGACGAGTTGATAGCGGCAATGCCACAAAGGGTGATTTTCAATCCTGGAACTGAGTCGGCTGAAAATAGAAGAAAACTGGAAAAGGCGGGGATAGAGTGCGTCGAAGCCTGCACGGTGGTGATGCTTCAAACCGATCAGTTTTGAAGGCTGAGGTAGAAATGCAAACCAGGTATTTGTCGGATATAGATCTCCGGATGACCAGCGGATTAGAAGACTGGAAGCGAGAACCGCTTTTAGTCGGCGATCACCCAAAAGTAGCGATCGTCTGCTAGCTTTCGGAACTGACCAGTAGCCAAGTTTTCGTCGTCAATAATTTCGTCGGTTTTGGCCAAATCTTCCTCATCTAAGGTTGGAGAAACGACACCGACAGCCGATGTGACTCCGCTATCGAATTGCTCGAAGTCCCAGCGACCTCCCATTGGCGTTGCTGACTCGAAGAAGCGCTCCGAAAAATAGCCTAGCATTTCGTTTGGAAAGCTACCTGAAGTTGTGTCAGGTGGCCACAATCCTGATTCGAGGATATAGGTCTCAGAAGCCGTCGCTAGCGTTCTGATATCTCGACCCAAGGCAGCGGATCTCCAGTTTCGAGTTACTTTCAGAAACGTGGGGACGGCGAGCGCTGCTAGAAGTCCGATAACGGTAAGGACGATTAGCAGTTCGATGAGGGTGAAGCCTCGCTTGGATCGTTTGATGCTTCGCTTCGCGGAAATCATTTCAGTTTTGGTCTATTGTTGGAAGAGGATGCTAATCTGGGTTTGGCCAAGTACTCGTGTTGTTGGCTTTGTAACGGTGGTTAGTCTCCCAGTTGTCAGGTAAAAATGACTGCTTGCATAAAATAGTAACCATCATGAGGGATACCACGACCATCCATAGGTTGTGGTCTCTACCTGGCCTATAGAGAGTTAGGACCGATTGGATTCAGTTCTCTACTAGGTAGGGGGGACCTTGGCATGGATCAGTCGAAAGTATCCGGGACCTGTGGAGCCTGGCTAATTGCTTCAAGTTCCTCCCAGCGTTTGAAAATTCTCTCAGTTTCAATCTCGATCGTAGCAAGTTCTTCCTTGGCAGCTTCGGCGAATGTCGGATCGGATTGAAACGTAGAAGGATCAGCCAACTGGCGGGCGATTTCTTCTTTGCGTTGATCGAGATCCTCGATCTTCACTGGAATGGATTCGAGCTCAATTCTTTCGGCCTTCAGAAGGCGTCGTGTTCGCTGTTTCCAATCCTTGGATTTAGGCTTATGGGGTTTGTCTGGCACTGGGTTAAGCTTTTGCGATCGAGCGAGCCAGTCATCATATCCACCAGAGAATTCTGCGATTTCTCCTTTAGAATTAATGACGATCAAATGGGTGACCGTATTCTCCAAGAAGGAACGATCGTGACTCACGATTAACAGCGTTCCTGGGAAATCGCATATTTGTTCTTCAAGCGTCTCCAAAGTCTCGAGATCGAGATCGTTGGTCGGCTCGTCGAGAACCAATAAGTTGGCGGGACGGGAAAACAGTTTGGCGAGTTGAAGCCGATTTCGCTCGCCACCGGAGAGTGTCTTGATGGAAGAAAGCGCTTTGTCGGGAGTGAAAAGGAAGTCCTGGAGATAGGAAATGGCGTGTTTTTGTTTCCCGTGAACGGATATCGTTTCCTTTCCATCAGCGAGATTCTCAAGAACTGTCGCGTCCTCATCGAACTGTTCTCTTAGCTGGTCGAAATAAGCGACTTGCAGCTTGGTTCCGCGTTCGATGTATCCCGATGAGGCTGAATTTTGACCCAGCAGAGCTTTAATCAACGTGGTTTTTCCAGATCCATTGGGGCCAACTACTCCGATGCGGTCACCACGATAGATTTCCAGAGAGAATGGTTGCAGAATTTTTCGACCTGAGATTTCAATTTCAGCGTTTTTCGCCCAGATGACCTTTCTTCCGGATTGATGTGAAGCGTGGCTCTCTAGCTTTGCGCTGCCTTGGCGGATACGACGATTGGCCTGTCGCTGCCGCATCTCCTTTAGAGCTTTTACTCTGCCTTCATTCCGGCTCCGCCTTGCTTTGATTCCTCGTCGCAACCAAGCTTCTTCTTTCGACAGCTTTTTTTCAAAAGCTTGTTGGTTCTTCGCTTCCGCTTCTAGCAAATCGGATTTTCTCGAAAGGTAGTTATCGTAGTCACATCGAAAGCTGCGGACGTTTCCCAAATCAATCTCAACGATTCGGGTTGAAAGGCTGCGTATCATGGATCTGTCATGAGTCACGAAAATCACCGTTGCGTTGCGTTTACGCAGGTAGGTTTCCATCCAAGCAATTGAATTGATGTCCATGTGATTGGTGGGCTCATCCAAGGCGAGTATAGCGGGATCGTCTACCAATGCTTTTCCCAGCAGGGCTCGCCGTTTCATGCCGCCTGACAGTTCATCGAAGCGAGCGGATGGGCTGAGCTCTAGCTCTTGAACCACACGTTCGATACGTTGCTCCATTTTCCATTGTCGATCCTCGTCGATTGAGTATGCGATATCTTTGCCTTTGAGGGCTTGGCATGGAGCGATTCCATCACTTCCGTAGCCTTCGGCGACTATTTCGGATACCGATTTGCCGGTATTGGCCGGAATATCTTGACGAAGAATGGCAGGTTTCCCCCCTTGCGGAAAGTTGACGGTCCCTGAATTCGGAGCTAAATCGCCCACGATGGTTTTGAGTAGAGTTGTTTTTCCCGAGCCGTTTCTGCCGAGCACGCATACTCTCTCTTTCGCGTCTATGTTTAGCGTTACTGAATCCAGTATAGGAGATCCGCTCAACTTAATTGAAACATCTGATAGACTGAGAACAGGCATAATTCTTGGAAATAGAATGCAGGCATGAAGATGGGGCAATGCAAGCCATACGAGCTGGTTTGAACATATAGGTAGATAGACGCTCCATTTGGGAAGCGGAGATCTTTAGCTTGAAAGGCAATGAGGCGTCGATCACTCCTAGTAGGCCCGTTTAAAACTCTCATATTATGCCCCCTCTACAGCACAAAGGTATCGCAACGAACAACTTGGCAGAAATGTACCGCGCGGCGGCAGAGCGGTATGGAGACCTGCCAGCATTCGCCAAGCGTGTTAAAAGTGGTGTTTTCCAGCCAATAAGCTATCGCGAGCTGTACGTTAGTGGAGCGCATTTGGGAACGGCATTGATAGATCTCGGCGTCGAGGCGAGGGATCATGTAGCATTGCTGTCAGACAACCGTGTGGAATGGAATGTGGCGGACTATGCCATTGTAATGATTGGGGCAGCGGATGTTCCTCGAGGCACGGATATTACAAATCAGGAAATTGAATACATCATTAATCATTCGGGCAGCAAAGTTGTATTCGTTGAGACGAGACGGCTTCTCGACAGGGTGGTTTCGCTGATGCCCAAGTTGGACAAGGTTCGTCATCTAGTTTTGATGGATCCCCAGGCAACACCTCCAGAAGGGGTCCTTTCAATGGGCAGCCTTATCAGTCGTGGCCGAAAATTGAGATCAGATGGTGACCGGCAAGTAGAGCAAAGGATGGAAGGTATTTTAGCGGAGGATCTCTTTACCGTGATATACACATCAGGGACAACTGGAACGCCCAAAGGCGTCATGCTTACTCACGCGAACATGGCGTCGCAGGTAAAGTATTTGCCCTTCCCCTTGGAGCCAGACGATCGTTTGCTTTCCATACTTCCGGTCTGGCATAGCTACGAAAGAGTATTTCATATGATTGCCATAAGCAATGGGTGCTGCACATACTTTACCAGTCTCAGAACCTTAGCAGACGATCTAAAAAAGGTTAAGCCGACCATGATGGCGTCAGCTCCCCGGCTTTGGGAAAATCTTTATTTGCGAATTACCAAGAATGTCCGTGAATCCCACTGGATCCGTCGAGGCTTGTTTCACTGCGCCTATTTTAGTTCCAGAATGGTTAAAGGGTCGCTGTTTTTCCTTCAAGGGAAGCAGATCGATTTAGTTGGAAGATCCGTGTTTCAGTCGCTGGGAATAGGTGTGTTGCACACGTTGCGGATACTGCTGTTTTCTCCGCTCTATGTCGCTCTCAATGCGGTCGTCCTGGAGAAACTGCGACTAATTGTTGGAGGGAGTTTTAAAGGTACAGTTTCCGGTGGCGGGGCGCTGCAACCGCATGTCGATGAGTTTTTCAACTACATCGGCATTCCAGTACAGGAAGGCTATGGACTTACCGAGACCTCCCCAGTGATTGCCGTTAGAACACAACCAAAGCTGGTTATTGGGACAGTAGGTCCGCTGTATAAAAATACCCAGGTTAGGATCGTTGATTTGAATACAGGAGACATACTGTTCCCAAATCCGGGTCTACCGAGAGAAGGCAGGGGGCTGAGGGGAGAAGTCCACGTCAAAGGGCCTCAGGTGATGAAAGGGTATTTCAAGAGTGAGGAAGCTACCGAGAAGGTACTCAAGGACGGTTGGTTAAATACAGGGGATATCGGGATCTATACCTACAACGATTGTCTGAAAATCGTCGGGAGATCGAAAGACACGATCGTACTTCTCAACGGAGAGAATATCGAGCCTATCCCAATCGAAGCCAAGATATGCGAATCGCCCTTGATCGATCAATGCATGGTAGTGGGCCAGGACCAGAAGTATTTGGGGGCTTTGGTTGTTCCCTCCTCTGAAGGCTTCCAGGAAGCTGGTCTAGGAAAAGAGTCTCTTGAAGAGCTGTCGCGTAGCGACGATGTGGAAGAACGCGTCTTGGACGAAATTAAGAGGCTCGTATCGAGCGAGAGTGGGTTCAAGAGTTTCGAACAAATCCAAAGCGTTCGGCTCGTGCCGAAAGCGTTCGAATTAGGGGACGAAATGACGAACACCTTTAAAATTAAAAGGCACGTTGTCTCCGAAAAGTACGGGGATCTTATCGCCAGCGTTTTTTAAAAGTAGTTCTGGTCTCTACCTGAGCAACTCGCACTTGTTGTGGCGTACGAAGTAGAGGGCTGCCGCAGTAAGCAGCAAGTGTATTCCAACATTTGTGACACCGTCAATATTGCCTAGCAGCATGAGTCCGTAGGCAAGGCTCACATAGATTAGGCTGATGATCGCTAAAGTGTGCTTGGTGCGAATCCCCAGAAAGAGCGCTAGTCCAAGCAGGACTTCGACATAGGCAATCGAGTAGAGAAAGGGCGCATGAAGAAAAGCGGGGAGGTTGGTGCCGGAAGAAAAGACCTCGATTCGGCCTGCCACGAATCCATCGTATAGATTGCTGAATGAATAGCCTTCATCGCTATTGAATTTTCCTAGCCCCGCGGTCAGGAAGCGTAACGAGAGAAATAAACGAAGCGATAAAAAAGCCCACGTTTCCGCTGACCAATAAAGAATGGAGCCGTTGCGTTGATTTGAGTTTCTTGGCATTTGAGTGATAGGATATTGAAGGGTGGTCTATTGGGTGAAAGTCCGCTGTTTGCTAGAATTTCAGGGATCCAGCAGTAAAAAGCTCCGTCTTGACGGTATCGTTTTCTGCGTGGAACCATTCTTTGCGCGTGTATTTGCGAATTAAGTACGTTACGACTGTAGAAGTGTTGACTATGAAAAACGAGTAGAGCAGGGCGGGCCATAGAATATCGCCTGATATTTGGCTGCCGAAGCTCAGCAGTATAATGGCGAACGCGAGGGGGCCGTTTTGGATGCCAGTTTCTAGCGAAACGGTCCGGCTTTTCCGCTTATCCATCCCCAGGGCTCGGCTAAAATAGTAGCCGAAGAGGAAACCGCCAAGACCCAAGAATATGCTAGCTACCAGGATGAATGGACTGGTTTCGTTGGGATTCAACATTCGATCAACGTTTCTCGGTAGCCAGCTAATAATAAGAAAGATGATAACGATAATTCCCAACGCCCCTCCCGTTTCTTCCATGTTCTTGCCCCAGCGTTCGCTCTTGGATTTGAGAAACATGCCTCCGGCTACTGGCAATAGGCAAATTAGAAGCGATCCTACTACTTTTCCTAAATCAATCTGAATTTGATCGCTCGTGAACGGACCGGCGTAAATGCTTAGCAGGATGGGCATGGCCACAAGGGCGACCAAAGTCGTCAGTGTGCTCAGGGATATACTCAGGGCCAGGTCCCCTTTAGCGAAATAATTGAAGAGGCTAGATGTCGTCCCTGAAGGGCAGCAAGCTACGATTATCAAGCCGATTGCGACGGGATCGGAAAAATTGAACAGTTTGGCCATGCCGAACGCTAAAGCTGGCATTATCAGGTATTGTGAAAGAAATCCGACAATGGCTGGTTTAGGATGCCGGGCAGCGTCTTTAAAATCCTTGATGGAAAGGCTACAACCAAGGCCGAACATGATGACGAACGTCATCAGTATCAGCAGGTTAGTCTCGGTTGGGGTAAGCATCCATTGTTAAGTATGAGAGATTCTCACCTCTCGTCAATAGTTGCTCCCATTTCGACCCCTCTCGATTCCCGCTATCCTACCAAACCTTTTTGCCTGTGGTATTAACTCCGGTGTAAAAGGCGCCGATAGAAGGAAAGCAATGCGCTCGCTCTGTCTTTTAGCCATTATTTCCGTATTCCACGGTCTGGTATATGCCCGAACACCGAAGTTCGAACCGACAGAAAAGCAGATATCGGAGCACAAGAGCGAAGTTTTTTGGATCGCTCGCAACTATATCGTTAAGACATTCAATCTGGATCCGGTCGAAGAAGGGCGTTTCAATGCTGTCCGATTCAATTCAACGGGCGTTTGGGGAGATTTCCGGTGCCGTATCAAGGAGCTCGGAGATCATCGCTACGAGGTTCGGGGATGGATTTCGGCCGATGGCTATGAGGGCCAAGAGATCGTCTGGTCAGTAGTGTTAACCTACGCGCTTTTGGACCCCGGTGGTTGGAAATATCGCCGTTTGGATGAGTCTTTCGACAATGATCCGAAAATCACTTCTTGGCGATTTGGGCATTACCGGAGCGTTCCCTACGAGGCGGAGTACTCGGATGACTTTCTCGCAAGATCCGACAAATATTGAAAAGCGTTCCAGTATCGAGACAGACTATCGCCTAGCGGACCATCTGCTTTAACTGCTCTGTCGGGAAGTACTTTCCAGGGCAGAGCGTGTGCTTGGGGTGCATGAGTTTGTGGGTAGTCACATTCTTAGCCGGAATTCCTGTTTTGGATCGCAGATAGTCGATAAGCGCTTCGAGTTGATCGAGCTGTCGAGACTTCGGCCTGGTTTTTTCGAAGTTTCCAATTAGACAGATGCCGATGGCCACCTGATTGTGGGCCCAGAGCTTCATGTGACCGCCGTGCAATTGTTTCTCCCACCGATTGCCAATGTAGATATCGCCATTCTTCGTTCCTCGAGTGCCATTCTCGATGACGAAATGGTAGGCAAGCCCATTTTCCATGCGCCTCTCTTCTCGGTGAAAGCGAGCGATATTCACCGCTCGATCGGCGGTCGTTCCACTGTGGTGTACGACAATGCTTTTCCATTGGCCCCGCTTGATATCGATTTTGTCCAGAGCGTTTCGAACGCTCCAAGGAAGGCGCGTGTATTTAGGGGGAGCGACACCGGATTTCGAAGGAATGCGAATGACCTGCCCTACGCGAATTTTATTCAAATTTCGAATGCCATTGAAAGCCCCGATTTCTCTAGCATTAAAACCATGCTGGGTCGCTATCGAAGATAGACTTTCACCCTTGCGGACCTTGTATTCAATATATTGGGGCGCAGTGCCAGGTATCTCCAGCTTTTGGCCAACGACAATCTTGTCAGCGTCTCTTAGGTTGTTGGCTTTCTTAACCGAGTCTACCGTTACTCCGTAAGATTTAGCGATCGCTGTCAGATTCTCGCCTTTACGCACTTCATGGACCAGAGCCTGACTCACAGGCAGGGTAGCTACCGCGAGCAGGAAAAAGAAAATACGGCTGGCTATCATAGGAAGCTAAGCTTTGCTGGAAGATCGCTTTTTCAGAATTTTCTGCAGTTTTTTACGATCTTCCTTGCTGACGATGTATCCAATGCAATTGGACTCTCCGCAAAGACACGGATGCTCTTCCCAGTGTTCCAAGTCGTATCCGTAATTAAATGTCAGCTCTTCTCCTTTTTTTATGCTTCGCAAAGCGACCAGCCAAATTTCGCCATCGATATCCTGGGCTTCGCAGTTGGGTTTGCAGGAATGATTTGCCAGTCGAGCGATATTCCACTCAAAGTTTCCGTCGAGATCCCGCTTCTCGTCTAGATTGAAAATGTAGACGGATCCGTCTTCACTCTCTTGGGCGGCATCATGCTGGGCGAGTCCTCTTCGCGTGGACTCTTTCTTGGGAATCAATTCCCCTAGATACTGGATGATATAAGCCTCTTTGGGAATCCGCTTTGCCGCAAAAAGCCCACGATTGTGGATCGCGGAAGAAGCAGTCGCTACATACGGAAACTCAGGCGGATTTCCGTCTTCGTCTAAACCGACGAATACCCGTTTCCTCGGCTTTTTCGACTTCCTTTTGCTATCTTTCAATTTCCTGGCCATCAGGCGCTCCGCTCAGGGTTTCGAGGCGGTTGAGCAAAGCCGTACGGCCAATGCCATCGAAGGCAATCCATTTCTGTCGATGGGATTAGCCTCTTTGAATCTTGATAGATTTTTGCCGAATACTCGGTTTTTTGGAAGTGAATACTGAAGGCTATTCGCTAGTTTCGCCATTGCTGAAGGCGGCTCGTATTCGAGACTTCACATAACCTAGCGGATTGAGGATCGGGAGGTCTAATTGGCCATTGATTGGAGAAGCATTCCTTAGAAACTTGCGACTAGGCGGGAATTGCGTTTTGGTGACCAACAAAGATTTGGAACGAGGCAATTAGAGTTGAGGTCGAAAAAAATAAGTCATGCGGCATTTGAGACAGCAGAAGCCATTTGAAGAAAAGCGTGAACTTTGGCGCAGCAAGCTCGATAAGCCGATAGGTCCAGGGATGATGCTAACCTTGATCCCCACTTTGATCATGTGTGTTTTCCTCGTCATGGCCGCTCCTTATTTGAAATCGATTCTGTTGAAATTTTTCGAAATGGATAAGGAGAGTGTGATTGTACCTATCACCTTAACTGAAGACTTAGAGCCTACATTGCCCGCTACGCCTCCTCCCAATCCCGAGATTGCCATTGCCGAAATTTATCAGAGGCAGTTTGAAAAGGAGGGGTTTGACTGGCGAAATCCTCCGGAAATCGAGATTCCCGATGGAGCCCCTTCCGAAGAAATCGTGAAGGAGATAAAGCCGGTCCCGGTCGAAATTCCCTTGTCGACTCGGCCACAGGAGCTCGAGCCGAACTTGTATCAGATAGACGAGTAGGTTTTCGCTAGGCTGGAGCTGCCGCTAAACCAGATTGTAGTCTCCTTGGAGCGTGGCGTCGGCTCGTTGGAGACAGTCGCTTACATCTGTCACAAGATTCCACAGCGTCTGCTCCCCTTCGCCGAGCAGATTCAACACAAGGAGGTCAGGCCCTTGGTTTTGATCTGGAAGCTGGTTGATTTCCCGGATAACCCCAGTGATCCACTTGGAAAGGTTTAGCAAGCATGCCATCTTTCCTGTCGTGGTGCAGTCCAGTGGCGAGAACTGGAATCGAACGGGGTCGGTAAACGTGTCAGGAAATCCCCAAAGACGAAGCAGCGTATAGCTCAAGCCGGAGCTACCAAAGCTTTTTAGCCGTTCATTCAGTCGTCCAAAGGGATCAGTGAAGTGATGTTCGAGCTCTTCATCGTGCGCTTCGCTTATGGCGCTGGCCAAAGAATGAAGCAAGCCGATGGAATAGGCTTCAAGTGGATCGAGCCTGTGTCTGGCCGCGAGGCTTTCCATGCAGACTGCGCAAGTAATTGCCCGTTTCCAGGCATCAACGCTGTAGCTTGCAGATTCTAAAGCCTCGTCGCAGTATTGATAGGCATAGATGCCAAGAAGATCGTACATGCGTTCGAACCCGACGGCAGTGGCGGCTTGTTCGATGCTCGTGTATCCTCCGGATTTCGCGTCCGCAAGTTGGTTAGCCTCTCTCAGGATACGTGTCGCGAGAAGGGGTTCCAGACGGATGAGAGCGATTATTTCGTCTGGATTGATATTCCCTTCAGAAACAAGGCTTTTCAGGCTATTTGAAATTCTGGGCGCGGGAGTCATTGTCTCAAACCGGCTTTGCAGCCGATCGACGGTTGTGGTGATTCGTTCCATGGCCCACTAAAACGCCAGAAGTTCAAGAACTTTAAGCGTTGTCGAAAAGAACTGGTAATGGAATCTATTTGCAAAGCTCGAAGGTACCGTAGCAGCGCGATTCGGAGTGGTGGTATTCCTCTAGGGTCTAACGTCGCTAATTACTCATAGGTCGATTGAGGCCTACGAGTTGGAGTCTTTGATCGGGCTTTGGTCCTTTCCAATTAGAAATCCTCGTGGTCTCAGAGATTCCAAAATCTTTATTACTCTCTCCTAAGTAATTGGTTTTTAGCAACTTAATCGTAATTAGCAAATCGAGCATTGATTTTTTTATGGGTATAGATTTCGTATTTCGATGCGCGAGATCCCCGTCGTAAGGGGTCTCGCGTTTTTTATCATATGGAAGTTGTGTCCTCATGGATTTTGCCGTTTCTCATCGGTTTCGCGGTCGCATTTGTTGCAGGCTGGCTGATTTCGAGAAGATCGCGCGCCCAAGCTAGGACGGAAGCGGATTCGATTGTCTCACTGGCTAGGAGAGAAGCGGATGTCATAACCAAGGAAAGCCGATCGGAGCTAGAGTTGGAGATTCGCGAAAAGCGAAGCGAGATTGAGCGGGAAGCCAAGCGCATGGAGATGGAAATCGATTTGCGCCTCAATGAAATCAAATCCCACGAAGAAAGCTTAGCTGCTCTAGATCATGAGTTGCGTCTCAGGGAAAAGAATATCGAGGACGAGATTCAAGACTTGAAAGAAAATGAGAGCCGCCTTTCGGAGATGTCCAAAAATGTCCAGCGAACGATGGCGAACCTCGCTTCCATGGATGTGGAGCAGATAAAAAAGGAACTGCGCGAGCAAGTTAAGCTCGATAGCAATGACGAGCTCTCAATGTTGCGAAAAGAGCTACTAGAACGTTCCGAGGCCGATGTTAACCGGGAAGCCAATCGAACCTTGTTGGCCGCGATGCAGAGGATTGCCAGTAAACCGAACAGCGATATCAGCGCGGCGATCGTTCAGCTTCCCAATGATGACATGAAAGGACGCATTATTGGTAGAGAAGGCAGGAACATAAAGTGTTTTGAAACCGCTACAGGTACGACACTGCTCATCGATGAGTCTCCGCAAATGGTATTAGTTTCATCCTTCGACCCCGTTCGTCGCGAAATTGCCAAAACTGCCTTGGAGCGATTGGTTAAGGACGGTCGAATCCACCCAGCGACAATCGAAGAGTTTGTTGGGGCAGCGAGATTAGACGTGGACGAAATCGTTGAAAGCGCCGGCGACGCGGCGTCTAGCCGGCTGAAAATCTCCCGCCTCCACCCGGAGATCATCACGTTGCTGGGCAAATTGAAATTCCGTTCTTCCTACTCTCAAAACGTGTTGGAGCATTCGATTGAGGTCGGGCAGCTTTGCTCGATATTCGCTTCGGAGATGGGGTTAGACCCGAACGTCGCCAAACGAGCTGGATTGCTTCACGATATAGGCAAGGCGATAGATGGAGAGTACGAAGGAAGCCATGCCTTGGTAGGCGCTGATTTTGTTAAAGCTCGGGGAGAGAGCGAGATCGTTGCAAACGCAGTTGCGGCCCACCACGAGGAAGTCCCGCCTGAAAGTCTGTATGCGGGGATCGTCATTCTAGCCGATACCATTTCTGCAGTAAGGCCAGGCGCCCGTTCCGAGTCGATCGCTTCGTACATCGACAGACTGAATTCCTTGGAAACGCTGGCGGTTTCGTTCTCTGGAGTTAAATCCGCCTACGCTATTCAAGCTGGGCGCGAAGTAAGAGTCGTCGTCGATCCGGATAGTGTTTCGGATGATGAGGCCAAGAACCTCTCTCGAAGCCTTCGAGATCGCATAGAAGACGAGCTCGAGTATCCAAGTTCCATCCGAATCACTATAATTCGGGAACAACGGTTTACCGATACTGCGAAATAGTGGATTGCCAATTATCGAGAAAGCGATTTCTCGAGCCAGCATACGTCATAGTATCTGCCGAACTTGTATCCCACCTCGGAAAATACGCCGATCTCCTTAAATCCAAGTTTCTTGTGCAGAGCGATTGAGGCGTCGTTGGGAATCGTGACGCCACCGTACGCCCGATGAACGCCTTCTGTTTCCAACTGCTCGAAAAGGGCGCGGTATAGCTGGGTGCCGAATCCGTTACCCAGCTCGTTTGGATCGATATATATACTGGATTCTACGGAGGTATAGTAGGCAGCTTTAGATCTGAATTGGCTGCTCGACGCGTATCCAATTACCTTGTTGTATTGAATAGCGACTAGTAGTCTATAGGGGCCGGATAGTTGGTATTTCCCGAACCATGACGTCAATCGCTGCTTTGCCGATGTGGGTTCGACGTCAAAGCTAATGGGCGTATTCGCTACGTAATGATTGTATATTTCGGTAATACGAGGGACATCGTCCTCCTTGCCTGGCCTAATAGTGAGAGTTTTTTTCAAAGACCTTACGTTAACTTAGCTGCATTGGCACGCCATAGCGACTACGTGAGTTCGCCTTTCAACTGAAGAATTTTTTCCCTAAGCGTCTTCTCCAGCTTCTTCGCCATTGGCCCGTTTTGATTGTGCCCTGCTTCGTGTATTCTAACGGCCAGGATCTTGAGGGTATCGATAGTCGAACGGGAACTTCCGTCTGGGAGTTTCGATTCGATTTCGATGAGGGCTTTAGTCAATGCAATCTCGAGATGATGCATTTCGACGTAGGCCCCATCAGCTGTGGCTGTGGTCATTTCGTCGGCGAGAGCGAGGAGATGATTTAGAAGAGCATCGGTACTCAATTGCTTGACCTGGACGCTTTCGTAAGGCTTTGGATCTCGGTCGACATCATGGATGTCCATGCCGCCTCCACCGCAACCGGATAAGAAAAATAAGATGCAAATGGCCAAAGAATAGTAGTATTTCATTTGTATTCAGAAAAAAGTAGACAGGTTGTGTTAGTCATTCAGGATTCGGATAACATCCGCGTGTAGATCGGCATTGGCGGCGACGATTGAGTTTCCTTTTGCGGGATCGCGGCCTTCCCAATCCGATATCTTCGCTCCAGAGCCGCGAATGATAGGTATAAGCGCCATCAAGTCCCAAGGGTTCATCTCGGGATCTAGCATGATATCGGCTTTGCCGCAGGCGACCAGATAGTAGCCGAAGCAATCGCCCCAAGTCCGGGTAAAGTAGGTCTGGCGAGAAAGTTGATCAAAGTTGTTCGACCCCTTCACTTTGCCGATATACGCTTGGTCTGTGCAAAGGAGGACAGCTTTTTCTAGAGGCCTGCCAATCGTAGCGGAAACAGGTGATCCCCTGACGTAAGCGGATTTGCCATCTCCGCTGATTCTGTCGCCTATAGCTGGATAGTTAATGCAACCATAGATGGGCTCGCCGTGCTGCAATAGAGCGATCATGGTTCCAAATAGAGGGCTTCCAGCAGCGAAGGATTTGGTGCCGTCGATAGGATCGATTACCCAGGTCATCTCAGCATTCGGATTCACATCGTCGAATTCTTCACCCTTGATGCCATGTTCTGGGTAGAGTACTTGAATCGCCTCGCGAATTTCGCGTTCGGTCTCTCGATCTGCAAAGGTGACAGGGGTATCGTCCGATTTCGTCTCGACTACCAATTCTGGATTCCGGTAGGCGGCTAGTATCGTTTTTTGAGTTTCCACGCAGAGTTTCCGCGTAAATTCGTCGAATTCATCGAAGTGCATTTCTCTATGATTCGAAGATTGCGCGTTCAATCCGTGGGCTTAAAGCTTTTTGCGGACAAGATGGAAACCTATTGGGATGCAATTCCGATTCACGTAATCGATTTCGAGGGCGGTCCGCAGTGCGGTATCGTTGAATTCGGAGTCGTTTCGATAAAGGGAGCCTCCATTCAATCGGTTAGCTCTAGACTTTGCCGCCCCACGAGGAAAATTCCATCGCGTGAACAGGCTGTTCATGGAATTTCCTCACGGATGGCTGAATCGCAATCTTCATTCAAGGAAGAGTGGGGCCGCTTTGCGGCGCTAAGGGAAACGGGTCCCATGGCAGCCCATTTTGCCTCTGCGGAAAGCTCGATGCTGAGATCGGTGTTCCCCTATCCCCGTAGCTCGCCCAGCTGGTTCGATGGCGAGAAGCGAGTTGTTAGCTGGGGGCCTTGGATTGACACTGGAATATTGTATCGTGGTTTAGGATACGAAAATGAGTCGAATAAATTGCAAGACCTAGTTAGGCGGTACGGATTGCAAGCAGAACTGGATGAATTGGCAGCCGCCTATTGTCCGGAGGGGCGAAGAGGCTATCATTGCGCATTGTACGATGCGATTGCCTCGGCGTTGCTATTGATCAATTATTGTCAGAATCTGTCAGACGAGACGGTTCCACTAGCTAAGTTGATTGCTCATAGCCAAGGGAATTCAGCGAAGCGACAGGAGGTCGAACAGAGGGAGCTATTCTGAGACAACGTCTATCGTTCCGCAAGTAGATTTCGAGCAGAACTCTTACGAGAAGAAATTCGATGATGGGTCTATAGGGATTTTCGGTCCTGTTGTGCTTCTCACAGTTTTTCCAACTCGTCCTCTTTGCTTTGCAATTGCTCCGTTAGCCGAGTCCACTCCTCGTAAAGGGACTCAAGCGTCTCCTGATCCCGATCGTGCTTAGCCATGCTCGCTTTGGCTTCCGGAAGCTTGAAGTATTCGGGATCCGACATTTTCGCTTCCAATTCCCGTTGGCTCGATTCGAGGCTCGCTATTCGTTTCTCGATAGAATCGTGACGCTTTCGAATAGGGCTAAGATCAGCGACTAACGCGGCTCTAGCTTGACGCCTTTGTTTAGGGGTTAATTGAGCGCTTGCCTTAGACCGTGTCTTTTCAGATGTGCTCGACGATTGAGTTGAGTCGTTATCGATTTTGTTTTCAATATGCTCCAGGTAGTCGGTTACGTTTCCTGGGTATAACGAGAACCCATCCTTTCTTATCTCAAGCGTCCTCGTTACAATGCTATCGACGAAAGCCCGATTGTGGGAGACGATGAGAAAAGCTCCATCGTAGGATGATAACGCTTTTTGAAGGGCTTCTTGCGAACGCATATCCAGATGGTTCGTCGGCTCGTCAAGAACGAGAAAGTTGGCCTTTCGGGTAAGGATTTTTGCCAGAGCCAATCGGTTACGTTCGCCTCCTGAAAGAATGCGGGTTTTTTTGAATACATCGTCGCCATGGAAGAGAAAGGCGCCCAGGGCTGTTCGAAGCTGAGTGGTGGATTGGCCAGACTCGCTGTTCTCGAGCGTTTCCAATACGGAAAGCTCAGGCTCAAGCTCCTCCGCCTGATGCTGGGCGAAATAGGCGATCAACGTGTTAGGACCTAGCTCCCGCTTGCCGTCCTGGAATGGCTCGATTCCGGCAATGATCTTGGCTAGCGTCGATTTGCCAGATCCATTGACGCCAACGACCGCTATCCGGTCACCGCGTTCTATGCGGATAGAAGCCTTTTTGAATATGTTGAGATCGCCAAACGACTTCTCAATATTCTCTAGCGCGATTACTGTCTGACCGCTTCGGGGGCATGGGGGAAAGGTGAAGGCGATCGACTCTTCATCGCTTTCGATTTCGATTCGATCAATTTTATCCAGAGCCTTAATTCGACTTTGCACTTGGCTCGCCTTGGAAGCTTTGTAGCGAAATCGCTCAATAAAGCGTTCAGTTCGCTCGATCTCCTTTTGCTGATTTTTAAAGGATCTGACAAGTTGCTCCTTTCTGGCTTTACTTTGTTCGACGTACTTGGAGTAGCTACCCTGGTAGACATTCAAGGACCCTTGTGTCAGCTCGAACGTTCGATGGCAGATCTCGTCGAGGAAGGCTCGATCGTGGGAAACCATTAGAATTGCGCCTTCATAGCGTTTTAAATACTTCTCCAGCCAACGTTGGGATGTAATGTCCAAGTGGTTGGTGGGCTCGTCGAGAAGCAGCAGGGATGGACCTGTTAGTAGCAACTTGGCAAGGGCGATACGCATCTGCCAGCCGCCGCTGAACTCGTCCGTGGGACGATTCATGTCAGCCTCCGCGAAGCCTAGGCCATGCAATACGGATTCAATTAGCGAAGGGAGCTTCTCGATCTGTTGTTCTTCGAGTGTTTGTTCCCAATCCCCAATCTTCTCGAGAGTACTTTGATAGACTTTTGATTCCGTATCCAAAGATTGCAGCTCATGCGTCGCTTCTTCGATCCGTTTTTTCAATTCGAGAATATCGGAGAATGCGGACTCGACTTCCGTGTAGAGGGATTTGCCCGAAGTTACGATACCATCTTGGGGCAGGTAGCCAATGGTTACGTAGTTCGCTTTGTCGATCGACCCGTCATCGGGAGCTTCTTCTTCGGCAAGAATTCTAAGCAAGGTTGTTTTGCCGGCTCCATTGGAACCAACCAGCCCAATTCGATCACCCGGTCCAATGCTTGCGCTGGCGTCGCGAAATATATGACGCTCGCCGTATTGCAGCTTTAGATTTCTCAGGAAAATCATGTATCGGTTCGGTCAATGCGTTTAGAGTTTCTTTGGCGACAGTCAATTCCACGGATACAGGAAATTTCATGAATATCCCGAGTCCTGTAACCCGACAAAGCTTCTCAGTCGACCAGGGCCTGTTGGAGAGCCTCCCAAGGAAGGGTAGCGCAGCGAATGCGGCTAGCGAATGCCTTTACTCCGGATAGGGATTGAAGCGAGTCGGACTCACTGAAAGTATCAGACTGGGGATCATTAAGGAAATCGATCAGCTGTTCGGCTAGTAAAGCGGCGTCGCGTTGACTAGAGTCGCTTATCCTCGTCGTCATCATTGAAGCGGAGGCTTTGCAGATAGAGCAACATTGGGCTTGAAAGCTGGCTTTTTCGATTCGGTCGCCAATGACCGACAAGTAGACGGTCACAATGTCTCCGCAAAGGGAGTTCTTGAGTTCGCTTTGCCTATTGGCATTTTCCAGAACGTAGTTGTTTTCTGGATTCCGACTCTGTTCGATCAAGGTTGCGCGATAGAGCGATTGCAGATTGGCATCCATTCTCCTATCAACCGAAAAGAGTCCGGACTTTAGTCAGCGAATCTACAAGAACGTCAATGTCATCGCTGTTGTTGTAAAAGGCTATCGAGGCCCGGGCAGTAGCGGAGATTCCAAATCGAGTCATCAGTGGCTCGCAGCAGTGGTGTCCGGTTCGAATGGCTACTCCCTCGGTGTCCAGTATCGTGCCAATGTCATGGGGATGGGCGTTTTCCATCGTGAACGAAATCGCCCCAGAGCGATGCTCGGGATTTCCAATGATCTCTACACCTTGACAATTCTTTAATCGCCCGACGGCGTATTCAATGAGTTGCGATTCGTAATTGTGTATCGTTTCCCTTCCGATCGATTCTATATAGTCGAGAGCGAATCCCAGACCAATAGCTCCCGCAATGTGAGGCGTGCCGGCCTCGAACCGGGATGGGGGCTCTTTGAAAGTAGTGCCATCAAAAGAGACACGAGAAATCATGTCACCACCACCTTGATACGGTCGCATTTTGCCGAGCAAAGATTTTCTGCCGTATAAGCCGCCAATACCGGTAGGAGCGAACATCTTATGTCCCGAGAACACGACAAAATCGCAGCCCATCGATTGAACGTCGAGAGGCATGTGCTGGATGGATTGAGCGCAGTCGATTAATGTGGCGATGCCTCTCTCGCGGGCTGCGGTAACGATCGACTCGATAGGATTGACGGTTCCTATGGAATTAGAGACGTGCACGATTCCCACTAGTTTCGTTTTCGGTCCTATCATGGATAGGCAGGTGTCGAGCTCGAGATTGCCGTGGTCATCGATTGGCGCTACACGTAATCGCGCTCCTGTGCGTTTAGCTAAGAGCTGCCAGGGAACGATATTGGCGTGATGCTCCATATGGGAAATCAAGATCTCTTCGCCGGCGTTGATTATGGGTTCCAAGAATGAGTGAGCGACCAAATTGATCGACTCGGTGGCCCCTCGCGTAAATATGATTTCGGATTCGTCGCTAGCGTTGAGGTATCGGGCTAGCTTCTGACGGGCCGATTCGTACGCGGCTGTTGCCTCGGTACTCAGCAAATGGACTCCCCGATGAATATTGGCATTCTCGTGCGAGTAGTATCGGCTAACCGCGTCGATGACCGATTGCGGTTTTTGAGTCGAAGCGGCGTTGTCCAGATAGATCAGCGGCTTGCCATTGACCGTTCTGCTGAGAATAGGGAAATCGACCCTGGCCTGCTTGAGAACGTCAGGTGTTGCGGGTGGCGTTAGGTTTTCGATCATTTGCCGTAAAATGCGTTGGTTGATCGCCTGCTTCGGGCCGGAGGCAAGTCAGCAGGCTCGTTCAACGTATTAGACAAACGGAATATCAATGGGGTCCAGGGAGTCGATTAAAATTGGAGTCATAAGCTATTCAGCGGGCCAATCTCGAGATATCGAATTTATTGAGGGAGAGCTTGCTTCGTCAGTGGGGCCTCATCATATACGCCAAATGCCTTTTAACGGACTTGGCCTCTCAGATACATTGCTAAAAACATTAGACGAGCTGGGTTTCGAAAAGCCTACCCCTGTCCAGGAAAAGTCGATCCCTTTGATACTCAGGGGGAAAGATATAATTGCTTCGGCCCAGACAGGTACGGGAAAGACAGCTGCCTTTGGTCTTCCAACCTTGGATAGACTATCGCCAGGCAAGCGGATCCAGTGTCTAATTCTCGAGCCGACTCGCGAGTTAGCCCAGCAGGTGGAAGAGGCTCTTAAAAGTTACTCTAGGCACTTAGACACTCGGATTGGAGTGGTTTACGGAGGTGTCAAATATGGTCGGCAGCGCGATATGCTGGAAAAGGGCGTCGATATTCTCGTGGCCACTCCTGGGCGGTTGCTCGACCATATCGGTCAAGGAGCGATTTCTCTGAAGAACGTTCAAGTGCTGATTTTAGACGAAGTGGACCGCATGCTGGACATGGGATTCCTGCCCGACGTTAGTCGCTTGATCAAAATGTGCCCCAAGGACCGGCAGACCCTCTTCTTTTCAGCTACTCTCCCGAATGCGATTCAAACGATGATGAAGTGGGTCCTCAAAGACCCTGAAATCGTGGAAATCGGGAGAAATCGTTCGGCAGCTGAAACAGTTACGCATGCCTTCTATCCAGTTGTTGAGCAGCAAAAGTACAAGTTGTTGATTGCCCTGTTGGAGAAGACTCATTTCGAAAGCGTTTTGATCTTCACTCGGACCAAGCTGAATGCGGACTACATTTCTCGTCGCTTGGAAAAACTGAATCATTCTGTTGCCGTCTTGCACTCGGATCGTTCCCAAAGCGAACGCAATGCAGCATTGAAGGGATTCAAGGACGGGAAATTTGAAGTACTCGTGGCCACGGATATTGCTGCGAGAGGTTTGGACATTGCCGGCGTGACGCACGTGATCAACTACGATGTTCCCCTCAACGCAGAAGACTACGTGCACCGGATTGGACGTACAGGACGGGCGGAAAGAGAAGGAGATGCCTTCACGCTTCTTACGGAAGACGAGCTCAAAAATGCGGCAGCTATCGAACACTTTGTCGGACAGAAAATCGAACGAAAGAAAATCGAAGGTTTCGATTACGCCTTTTCGGCCTTGTTTGAAGCGGAAGAAAAATCGGCCTCGCGGAAGGCGAAGAGCAAGGCCTACGGCAGGCTATCCCGTTAGAAGGAGGAGGAGTCAGAACCCGTGGTTTCGTCGTCCGTGTCGGTTGCCGACATGTCCAGGAATCCAGATACACTTAGATTCTCGTTGATCTCAATTTGGCCATACGAGAATGGCGAAGCGAGCAGTACACCTGCTAGCGTTAGTTTAAGTAGTTTATTCATTACGTTAGGTTTGAATTATAGAGCGTTTGGGAAAACCTTAGGCGTTTCCCCATTTTCCATTCTCATTTTGGCAACTTGGATGCCAATCAGCGGAAACTGGCATGCGATCGGCAAAATAGCCTCGATTTCAACAATGCCGCTCAAAACTGAACACTGATCCCTGATCGTCTGCTAGCTTTGACCAATCGCGATCCAAACACCGGGGAGAATCGTTTTGCGCTATTTACTCATTCTTTTTGGCGGATGGTATAAGTGGAACTAGTAGATTCGGGTGAACGCAAAAAACCCTCCCGCTTTAGCGAGAGGGTTCTGAGAAAATTGGTTAAGCGATTCCGCTTAGAATGTGAAAATGCTCTCGATCGCGAACGATGTGGCGTCGCCTTCGGTTCCGTAATCGGTTTGGCTAGCTTCGAAGAGGATGCCAAGATTGTCGTTGATGCTCCAGCCGGGGCTGATGGTGAACTTGGTCGCGGTTTCGCCGCCTGCCCAATCTTGCTCGTCTTCGCTGACACGAGCAGTGATGCCGAAGTTGTCGGTGATGCCCATATTGGCCATCAAGAGCCATTGGCTACCTTCCATGTTGACGCCGAAATCGTAATTGCTCCACTCAACGGCATAGGTCATGTTGCCGACCTCGTATGAAGCCCAGAGATTGAGAACGTTGCGGTCAGTGCCGATTTCCATACCGTCCTTGCCGTAGCCGAGGAAGAGGGTCAGGCCTTCGACTGGGAAGATAGCGACTTTGGCTTCCGCCCCGTAAGAGCTATCGCTAATGGATCCATCAGGGCCGTAAAGAGAATCGACAAGCGAGACGCCGAAGTTCACGAAATCATCGCCGTAGTTGACACGAACACCGTTGCTGTGCCCGGGGCGGAGATCGATAAGATCATAGGCAGTCGAGTACTGGTAGAGACCGGTTTGCTCCCAAGACTCGAATCCGAGGTAGCTGCGGTACTTGCCGGCGTCGATTGATAATCCATCGCCAACATCGTAGGTCAGGAAGGCTTGTTGGAGATCGAATTCCTCGTCGACGTTGTCGCCAAGGTAGTTGAGGTCGATCTGAGCCCCGATTTGATCGAAGTCGATTAGGAAATCGATTTCGGCTTGATCGAGATTGAAGGAGGACGTTTTGGAGGCAGTGGCTTCATTGTCTATATCGGTTGCCGACATGTCGAGGAATCCGGTTACACGGAGATTCTCGTTGATTTCAATTTACGCTTGCACTGCAGGAGCGGCTAAGAGGAGACCGGCAAGCGTTAATTTGAGTAGTTTGTTCATTGTAGTACTTATGAGTTAGTGACGTTTGATTTAGGCGCGTGAAAACAAATAGCTCTAGTTAGAGTGAATCGTTTTGGTACACGCACGAATTCTCCCACAACAGATGTCGCTGGCAGATAGAGGTTTTTGACTGTTTGGAATTCAAGATTCGCGCTCTGGCTCAAACGTATGTAGGAGACGAGATTACGGAGTGCAAAAGCCTCGTGAAATAGT
Organism: Opitutaceae bacterium; assembly: GCA_002694885.1. Lineage (GTDB taxonomy): Bacteria > Verrucomicrobiota > Verrucomicrobiia > Opitutales > Opitutaceae > Pelagisphaera. The sequence continues at coordinate 36,009 of NZNM01000120.1, forward strand.
TTGAATCGAAGGGAATTGAGCATGAAGAAAACTGTCAAAACCGCCAATTCTGGGGGGGAATTTGCCGGAATCTAGGAGAATTTCGTGCAATTGTTGCATTTCCGGTCCAGGCAACTAGCATTGCTAGCAGTGGAATAAAGGGGAAGCGGTCTAAGGCAAAGCCTGATGCAAATCGCGATTCAGAATAAGGAATCAGGCTTCTTCTGAAGGGTCACCTTCGTCGACATCGACAATTCGAGCCACGCCGAGCAATTGGTCTCCCTCATTGAGGTTGATACAGCGAACTCCCTTGGTTGCCCGACCGATAATGCTGATGTCTGCTACGCGTGTGCGAACCGCTTGCCCATTTTTGGTGAGCATCATCATCTCGTCTTCATCGAAAACGGTCAACGCCCCTGATACGCCGGTAGTTTTGGCAGCAATGACACCGCTTCCACCGCGTTTCTGAACGGGGTACTCCTCAAATTTGGTTCGTTTGCCTTGCCCGTTTAGTCCGCAGATGAGCAACGTTCCATCCGGGTTCACAACTTCCATGGCTTTGGCGTCATCGCCGTCCGCCAATCTGATGCCGCGCACGCCACGAGTTGCCCGACCTTGATCGCGAAGATCGGTTTCGGCGAACCGTATTGCTTTCCCTTTCAGCGATACGATGACCAAGTCGTCCTCGCCACCGGTCAATTTCGCCGAAATCAAATTGTCGCCTTCATCGATATTGATTCCGATAATGCCTCCCTTTCGGAAGTTTCGGTAGTCGTTCAGGTTGGTCTTCTTAACGACGCCGTTCTTCGTGCACATGACCAGATGCAGCGTGTCGACGATTTCCTGCAGGCAAATCATGGCGGCGATCTTCTCGTCCTCCTGCAATTGCAGAACGCGGGCGATCGAGCGGCCCTTTGAGGTGCGAGAACCTTCCGGGATTTCGTATACTTTTTCTACATACACGCGGCCATTGTTCATCACGAAGAATATATATTCGTGCGTATTGGCAGTGAAAATGTGCTCGATGAAATCCTCGTCGTAGGTGTTGCCGCCTTGAACGCCTTTTCCGCCCCGCTTCTGGGTGCGGTATTCACTGTCGCTGGTACGCTTGATGAATCCCTTGTGGGAGACGGTGATGAAGCACCCCTCGCGCGGGGTCATATCAGCTTTGGAAATATCGCCTGCGTAGGGGACGATCTCGCTTTTGCGCGGGGACGAGTATTTTTCTTTTAACTCTATAAGCTCGGTTTTGATTATCCCGAGGAGTTTCTGTTCGCTCTCTAGAATGCTTCTAAGCTCCTCGATCAGTTTGATAAGCTCTGCGTATTCTTCCTCGATTTTGTCCCGCTCCATGCCGGTTAGCTGGTAGAGCCGGAGGTCGAGGATGGCCGCCACTTGCCTGTCGGATAGCGGGTATTTGCCCTGAAGCCTCTCTTTGGCTTCATCTCGGTTGGCTGATGAGCGGATGATCTTTATAAAGTCATCGAGATTGTCTAAGGCGATTTTGTAGCCTTCCAGGATATGGGCCCGGTCTTCCGCTTTTTTGAGCCTGAAGGCGGTGCGGCGATAGACGACTTCGCGACGGTGATCAATATAGCAATTGATCAGCTCCTTGATGTTCATCTGCTTGGGCCTACGATTATCCAGAGCCAGAAGATTTACGCCGAAGCTGCTTTCCAAAGCCGTTTTCTTGAACAGCTTGGACATCACAACTTCAGGGAACTCGCCGCGTTTAAGCTCGATTACGATGCGAGTATTCTCATCGGATTCGTCGCGCAAGTCGCTGATGCCTTCGATTTCCTTAGAAGAAACGAGGTCGGCGATTTTGGTAACGAGCGTTGCCCGATTAACGTTGTAAGGTATTTCGGATACGACGAGGCGTTCGCGATCGCCGTCCATTTCTTCCGATTGAACGATGCCGCGCATGCGAACGATGCCGCGTCCGGTTCGCATGTACTCGTCGATCCCCTTGGTGCCGACGATTTGCCCGCCAGTTGGAAAGTCGGGCCCTTTAATGTGAGTCGCTAGTTCGTCTATCTCGATATTGGGATTGTCGATTTGGGCGCAAATTCCGTCGATGAGCTCATCGAGATTGTGGGGTGGAATGTTGGTAGCCATTCCCACCGCGATCCCGGTTGACCCGTTCATCAGTAGATTGGGAAGTCCAGCCGGCAAAACATCTGGCTCGGTCGTGCTCTCCTTGTAGTTGGCGATGAAGTCGACCGTATCTTCATCGATGTGACGCAGGAGATCTTCCGCTAGATTGGTGAGCCTACATTCGGTGTAACGATAGGCCGCAGGGGCATCCCCGTCGACGGAACCAAAATTGCCTTGCGGATCGATCAGCGGGTAGCGCATCACCCAACGTTGGGCCATGCGAACCAGAGTGTCGTAGACAGAGCTGTCGCCATGCGGATGGTAGTTCTTCAGCACTTCGCCGACAACGCCGGCGCATTTGTCGAAAGAGCGATTGTGGAGCAGGCCTTCGCGCAGCATTGCATACAGGATGCGTCGCTGGACAGGTTTCAGTCCGTCTCGGGCATCGGGCAGGGCTCGGCTTACGATCACCGACATCGAATAATCGATGTAGGCCGTTGACATGATCTCGGTGATACTGGCGGAGGATATGCGTTCTGGAGATTGATCCATTTACTTGCTGAAAATTCTTTGTGGGAGGCAGGAAATTATTATATGACTAAAATTTGGATATGGTATGCTTTCAGATTCAAATCTGATGTATGGTCGGATCCGCAATTAGACGTCGAGATAGGAAACATTCAACGCATTGTCCTCGATGAACTCTCTTCGAGGAGCCACTTCTTCGCCCATTAGAATGGTGAACATCTCGTCGGCCTTGGCAGCATCATTGATGTTTACTTTGAGCAGCCGCCTTTTGCCTGGATCCATTGTCGTTTCAAAAAGCTGCTTTGGGTTCATTTCGCCTAAGCCTTTGTAGCGCTGAATGTTAAGGCCTTTCCGCCCGAGCAGGCGAATCTGGCGGAGGATCTCCATGTTGGAATGTATGCCGATCGATGTCTCGTTCATCTGTCCTTCGTTTTCGCGTATCGAATAAATGGGTTCATCGGAGGGCAGAAAATGGGACAAATCCAGGCCGATATCCTCAATCTCGCGCAAAAGCTTGGACATTTCGTTGGCTTCGAAAATCTCGAATAGCGAAATGCGTTTGGATACTCCGGCTTCTGTATCCTGAATGGTAACGGTTGCGGTGTCGCTGTCGAAGTCCTCTGCCCCTAAGCCGACCTCCTCGACGAAATCGGCCCGATCCGTTTCGGAACGCAGAAAGCGAAACGTTTCCTCGTTGCCTTCGCGAATGCGAGCCAGGTATCTGGGTAGGCTGTGATCTTCTTTTGAATACTGTTCCAAGTACTCGCCGATGGAAGCTCCATAACGCGTAACTGAGCCACCAATACGTTCGAGTTGGGCGAAAATCTCTACAATGTGGTCAAGTTGTTCGGAATTGAAGGAATGGCCATCATCGAGGCGAACCATGGATACGTCTTCAGAGCCGAGTTCGAGCAGCATGCGATTCAGCTCATCGTCGTTATCAACGTATTGCTCGCGACGTTTGCGCTTAATCTTGTAAAGAGGTGGCTGGGCGATGTAGACGTAGCCACTGTCGATCAGGTCCTTCATCTGCCGGTAGAGGAAGGTCAGCAGGAGGGTTCGGATGTGAGAACCATCCACGTCCGCATCGGTCATGATAATGATCTTGTGGTACCGGGCCTTATCGATGTTGAAACCACCATCTCCCTCGACATCGCCAATCCCGCAGCCAATAGCCGTGATCATGGTCCGGATTTCGTTATTGGAGAGAACTTTGTCGATACGGGCTTTCTCGGAATTGATGAGCTTACCGCGTAGAGGCAGAATGGCTTGGGTGTGGCGATCGCGACCTTGTTTGGCCGAACCACCAGCTGAGTCACCCTCGACAATATACAGCTCGCTTTCTTCCGGTTTCCGCGATGAGCAGTCAGCTAGCTTACCGGGCAAGCCTCCACCGGATAGAGCTGATTTACGGACGGTTTCCCGCGCTTTTCGGGCAGCCTCGCGGGCTCGAGCGGCATTGAGACACTTGTCGATGAGCCGCTTGGCTAATTTGGGATCTGTCTCGAAGGCGTACTTCAAGCGCTCGCCCACGATTTTCTGAACGATACCATCGACTTCAGAGTTGGATAGCTTGGTTTTGGTCTGTCCTTCGAAGCGCGGCTCGGGAACTTTGACGGAGACGACAGCCACGAGTCCTTCTCGAGCGTCGTCTCCGGTGATCGAGGGGTCCTTATCCTTGATCAAGTTGTTGGCTCGCGCGAATTGATTGATTACCCGTGTGAGAGCCGTGCGAAAGCCGGACAGGTGGGTCCCTCCTTCGATATTGTATATCGAATTGGCGTAGGCGAACAGCTGCTCGTTGTAGGAGTCGTTGTATTGAAGCGATACGTCGACGGCCGTTTCAGGAGCGTCGGGATCGTGAGCATTGGACACAACATCCCCGAACGAAATCGGGTCCTCATGCAGCACGGTCTTGGAGCGATTTAGGAAACGAATGTACTCGGAAATCCCGTCGTTGAACTGGAAGTGCTCGCTCTTGTTAGAGCGCTCGTCGTCCAGCGTGATACTTACCCCTGGATTAAGGAAGGCTAGCTCCCGAAGGCGCTTGGCGAGGATGTCATACTGGAATGCACGCGTCTCGGTGAAAATTTCCGGGTCCGGCTTGAAGCTGATCTTAGTCCCGGATTTCTTGGTTTGCCCGATAACGCTGAGCTTGCTGGTCGTTTTGCCTTGGCTGAAGCGCATCTGGTGGATCTTGCCGTCTTTGCGAACCTCGGCCTCGAACCATTCCGATACGGCATTGACGCACTTGGCTCCGACTCCGTGGAGACCGCCAGATACTTGGTAGGCTCCCTTGCCGAACTTGCCCCCTGCGTGCAGGTTGGTGAGCACCAGTTCCAGAGCCGGCATGTTGTATTTCGGGTGGATGTCGACGGGGATGCCGCGTCCATCGTCTTCGACCGAGCAAGAACCGTCCAAGTGAATAGAAACGCGAATCTCTTTGCAGTAGCCGGCTAGGGCCTCGTCGATCGAATTATCTACGACCTCAAAAACGCAGTGATGAAGGCCGCGTTCGTTCGTGTCCCCGATGTACATATCGGGACGTTTCCGAACGCCCTCTAAGCCTTCCAGCTTCTGAATTTTCGAGGCATCGTAGTCCTTTGCTCCATCGTGATTTACGGGATTGTTTTCAGCGTCGCTCTGCGGATCCATATAGTCGAAATAGTCAATTGAAACCGTCGCAAATCGCGGGTGCGATCACAACCTTTTTCTACGCTCTTTTCCGGTGGGATTTTCCAAGCGATTTGGGCTTGGATTTAGGAATGGCGGCGTGGATTAAAGCCGGGCATTGAAACGTTTGCGTTACGGTGGGCAAGGTCTTTTTCCGCTATGGGTGAATCGATCTCTTTTGGTGGGAATGATCGACGGTTTCGAACGGCTTTTTTTTCTCGCTCGCGGGGTCCTCGCTCGCCAGCTTCGAAGTCAAGATGAAGCTGACGGTGAAGCTAGACTACGCCTGTCGGGCAATGACTCAACTAGCGAAGCGGTACGAGCGTGGCCTGGTTTCCAGCATAGACCAAGTCGCTGAAGCCGAGGAAATCCCAGCCAAGTACCTGGCCCAGATTCTGAGCGACCTGAGGCAAGGTGGACTGGTGGAAAGCCGCCGTGGAAAACAGGGAGGCTACCTGCTATCTAAGGAGCCTAAAGCTATATCGCTGTTGGATATCGTCTCCGTAGTGGAAGGGGATTGGTCGGGTGAAAGCGCCCGGCTGGGCGGCGATTCGGGGGAAGCGGTGGAAGCAGCCTGGAAGGATCTTTGGCGCCAGTTCGAGAAGAGCGCAGAGTCGGTCAGCCTGGCAGATCTGGCTATCCACGAGCCGAAGGCCATGTATTACATTTAGGGGAATGTGGTGATGCTCCTTGACGGGGTCAGAAATACCGCCTCCAATCGTAGCGTCTTCTATGGGCGATAACGGAATTACGAGTTTGTTGATCCTTCAGGATCGGGAAATGAATCTAGAGTGCATCGAGAGATCGCTTGAGGCTCTGCCGCGAGAAAGAGAATCGATCCAGAAAAAGATCGTAGGCTTCGAAGAGGATATCGAGTCTGGCAAGCAGCGGATCAAGGAGATGGAGGTCCGGGGCAAGGCCATCGAAACGGAGATGGGCGAGGTGGAGAATCAGGCCCTCAAGTACAAGAGCCAGCAGCTCGAGGTTAAAAAGAACGAGGAGTACACGGCCCTGACTCACGAGATCGAGTTGGCTGATGCCAAGGTGTCCAGTTTGGAGGAATCGGAGTTGAAGTTGCTGTACGAGCTGGACGATGCCCGGGAGACCCAGTCCAAGGATGAAGCCGAGATCAAGGAGAAGATCGAGATGGAGTCGCGAGCCCTTTCCAGGCTGGACGAAAAAGAGGCGAATTTGAAAAACGAAATCGATGCGGCTCGCCAGGCCGTAGGCGAAGCGGAAGCCCAGGTCGACAAACAGCCGCTTTCAATTTACCGACGCGTTGCCCGAGGACTGAAATACCCGATCATCGTTCCGCTCAGGGACGCCAAGTGCCAGGGTTGCCACATGCGGGTATCGGCCGCAGTCGAAGTGGAGGCCCGCAAGGCTAACGAAATAACGACTTGCGACAATTGCGGACGCATCGTTTATTGGGACGCCTAGCTTCGGAGCCACGCGTTCGCTCCGCCGTTCTTTATTGATTTAGGTCCGTTTTAATGGCGGAGAGGAAAGTCCGGACGTCACAGGGCAGGATTCCTCGCGAAAGCGAGGGAGGCTCGCTTCAAGGCGGGTCGACGGATAGCGCCACAGAAAATATACCGCCACCTTCGCCAAGGCTTCGGCGGGCAGGCCCCGTTCAGGGGATCTGTTTGGTGAAGGAGGCAAGGGTGAAATGGTGGGGTAAGAGCCCACCGCCGCTTCGAGCAATCGAGCGGGCAGGGCAAGCCCAATCCGACGCAAGACAAAATAGGGGGCAGAGCGGCCCGCTCGCCAATGCCCCGGGTATGTCGCGCCTTTTTCGAAAGGGGCTCGCGGTTCGCGAGTCAGATAAATGAACGCGGTTCCGCCTCGGCGGTCCACAGAATCCGGCTTATCGGCTCCGGAGCTAGATTTTAATTACGCGCCAACAATTGATTTTCCGAATCCGCCTCATTTAGGGCAATCTTGGCTCAATCCTGATTGCGAAATTGGCCTAATCGCTTTTAGAGCGTCATGCTGACTAATCTTAAGGGCTTTAGCTCAATGACCAAAGACTATCTCAAGGTTGGAGAAAATATACCGTCGCGAAAGTGTGCGGAAACCGAATCTAGAAACTTCCAAACCGTTCGAGTCCAGATTGTTGACTCGAAAAAGAATGCCAAAAAATTCCGAGGGATTTACTCGGGTCGAGTTGATGATTTCCACGGTTGTGCTGTTGGTGATCTTCGCTGGCGGTTTCGGCGCTTTGCATCAAGGAAATCGCCTCATTGAAATCGCCCGTGACGAAACGCGAGCTGGGCAGATTCTGCAGAGCGAGATCGAAGATCTGCGTACCTTGAACTGGACTTAGCTGACGGCTTTAAACACAACCGCCAAATACGACCCGCAAAGTTCTTTTACGGATGCCTGCGCGGAACGATACGATGTTACTCGCGTGATCGCAACTCGATCGGCGACTGAAAGACTCGTTACGTTGCTCGTAACCTCGAACGATAACCGAGGGTCACCTCATACCCGAGAGTATATCACATTGACTACGCAGAAGGGTCTCTACGACGACTACTATCGCTCTTTATAGTTTGCCATGAAAAATCGGGTACGAAAATCGTTTTTGGCAAACAGGAAGGGCTTCACTTTGGTGGAGCTCATGCTGACTATGTTTATCGGCGGAATCATATTGGCGGGCGGTACCGCTACCTTAAACATGTGGGCTCGGAGCTCCATGGCTGTTGGCAACTACGCCGATATGAGCGGAACGACTCGCCGCGCCCTAGACATTTTCGCTTCCGACGTACGCATGGCGACGGATTTATCAGCTTCATCGGCGAGCCGATTCGCTTTTTCTGCATTTGGGGCGGGAACCAGCACGGTTGCCGTGGATTACACCTTTGACGCAGATGCCGGGACGCTGACGCGTACGTACGATGGTGTGGCGCAGATTATTCTAGAAGACGTCGATCAGTTTCTATTTGCCTATATGGAATTGAACCTATCGACGACCACCAACCCGCTGTCTGTTAAAGTCGTACGCATCGAGTCGATCCTGCAAAAACAAGTGCTAAACATTAGCAATACCGATGAAATCATTTCCGCTCGCCAGCATATCCGTGGACAATGGAGCTCTAGATGTGGGCAATGGATATATTTGGGGTTACGTGGCAACCGGAGGTAGTTCTTACGATATTGGCCCAAACGGAAGTGTAAAGGGAGAGGACACACCTTCAGGTGTTGACGAGGATCCTCTTAGAATCAGTTTCGATTTTAAAGCGGATCTACCAGATGCAACAGCTCCTTCCTTGACACCAGACCGCACGTCTTTGTCAGCGGGCGATGTTGGCGACCCGTCAGCTTCATGGAGTTCGGATCCGGAAGTTTACATTCTGTCATCCAGTTTCAGCCTGAGTGGAAAAAACGATATCAACGTTGTAGGTCCGACTGTAATCATAGTAGATGGCAACTTCAGTTTTTCAGGGAAGGCCGAGTTAAATATACTGGGACCTGATGCTTATCTGGAACTCTATGTTAGCGGAGATGTGAGCTTAACCGGTCAGGGTGTCTTCAACGATGAGGAAAATCCCGAGGCCTTCCAGCTTTGGGGAACAGCCCCATCAGGAACGAGCCAAACGATAAATGTCGCTGGAAATGGTGATTTTGCCGGAATCATCTACGCTCCCAACTCGGATCTGGAAATCAAGGGCAACGGCAACATATCTGGGGCCGCTGTAGGGGAAGATATAACGCTAACTGGCAATGCGGCTTTCCACTACGATCTTAATCTAAAGAATTTCGATAGCGACGGGTCTTTTGGTATCAAACGCTGGCGCGAGTTGAGAGGGAGTACGGAGTGGCTTGATTTTTCTAGCACCTCGGCTCTCGCATCGGCTGTTGCTCCCCTCTAGCCGTCAATAAATTTACCCCTATAATGCCTTGACACGAGAGCGAATCGGCTGAATATCCGCCCCTCTTATGGCGAATACCAAGTCAGCTCTCAAGAATCACCGCAAGACGATTGCCCGCACGCTGCGCAATGGATCCCAGAAGTCGCGACTGAAAACGTTGGCGAAAAAAGTTAAGACCTTGGCAGAGCAAGAAGACAAGGAAGCTTTGAAGGCAGCGGCCGTCGAGTATGTGTCCGCCATGGACCGGGCTGCCAAACGCAATTTGGTCCACCGCAATAAGGCCAATCGGGCCAAGTCATCCGTAGCCAAGCTGCTCGCTTCGTAAATTCAGACTTTCTCCCTCCCATTAATGAGCTCCCGCGCTTCGGCGACTGGGGGCTCTTTTTTATCCAGCATGTCCGCCTCGACACCATTCATTTCATTTCCTGAGCGATACTTAGGCGAGCGGCCCGTTAAGTTTCCGCTCTTGGTCGATGACCCGGGATATTTTGCTATTAATAAGCCAGCGGGCTTGGCCTGTTTTCGGCACGATTGGAATCAGGGCAAGCCGGACATTTCCATGGCCCTGCGCAGGGAACTGCTGAATGAGAAGCCGCAGCTGAAAAAGCTTGGTATCGAAGGCCTGTTTCGGGCCTATAAGCTGGATGCCGAATTGAGCGGCGTTTTGCTCTATGGGAAGACGCCCGAATGGGAGGAGCTTCTTAAGAATGCGGTAGGTTCTTCCCAATTGGTGTTCCGTTTTCATCTTCTAGCGAGCTCCAATAGCGAAGAGCGATCTTTAGATTGCGATTTGCCGATGGCCTTCCACTCCAATGGCAAGCGAATGGTCGTGTCCCACCGGACGGGGAAGAAGTGTCAATCGCGATTTCGCTTTCTGCGGCCTTATGGTCCGTACGGGCTTTGGGAGGCGGAGACGAGCGATTTGCGCCCGCACCAAATTCGGGTTCACGCAACAGAACTTGGATTGAAGATCGTTGGAGAGGATCTATACGCAAGAGGCGATCGTGTTTACCTGTCTCAAATCAAACGGGACTATCGACCCGGAGGACAGGAGGAGTCGCCCATTTACGATGGGCTTTGCGTTCATCTGGTTTCGGTAGATCTGGAAATTCCGGGAAGGGAACTCTCGCCGATCCAAGCGCCGCCACCAAAAGGATTCCAAACATTGCTCAAAGCTCTGGACCGGTATGGCCGAGGGTCGCGGCGGTAGTACCTAAGCTCACTCCCGCAGTCGCGCATATGCGTCACCTTAAATAAAAGATACGGAAATGAACTCGCCGGGACGCCGACTTCCACCCTTGAGCGCGATGCAAAGAAGCTGGAGCTAGACCTCAAGTCTACGGCGGTGCAAGCCGAGCGAGCTTAAGTTGACGTGAATACGCAGTAGCGGGTCGCCCCTACGATCAACTCTCCGATTGGTCGGTGCCCTTCATTTCAAACCTATTACCCGCGGAGCGGGTACCCATTTCCTGAACTCCGCAGGGCCGATGGAGGAAATGGCGATACCGCATTTGCGGGAGAGCGATGTTTGACAACGCCCATGCCTCGCTTGTCGGCCGTCTACTGGCTCATTATGTTTTCGTTGGACAAGATATGGCCACTGGAGACCCCGTCTCATGGTATTCGGAGTTCTATCCCCGTGAGGAACCGATCAGTAATTTCTTCTTTACAGCCAAGCTACCAGTGATCACTTTCTCGGGCTTTTCTAGAATTTTGAAGCAGTAGTCTATGGGTAATCTAAAGAAGAAACGCCGTCACAAGATGTCGAAGCACAAGCGTCGCAAACGCTTGAAGTCGAATCGCCACAAGAAAAAGGAGTACTAGGCGCCTGCGGACCCGCACTGGTGAAAGCCAGGGTGGTCAATTTGCAAGTCCGCTTAGTATTTAGCGGTGGCGTAAAGTTGAATTTCGAAAGCTCGGACCTGTATTGGGATCCGGGCTTTTTTAACGTAGGCCTACTACGGATTAGGCGCTTGCTCCCGCGGCAATGGGCCAGATTCGCTAGGAATCCGCTTATGCCTGTTCGTGATTTCCGGGCCTGGAGGCCCAGGTAGGCTCCGAGTTTAGCGAAATTTTGAGGGACTCGACTCTAGGGAGTCTGAAGAGAGTACCTGTTTGCCTTAGAGACAGCAGACAGTTCTGCAAATTTCTCTTAGGCCTGAACACGCTTGGTTGGAGGGGCGCTTCGGAAATTTTTCCGGATAACTTCCCGCTATTCGACTCAATTTACCCTGAGGGGAGCCGATACGACTAGGTATCCCATCTGGGTGTCTATTCACCCGGGGAATCCAGAAATGATTTCCTCAAGCAAGAAAGAATTTATAGTAGAGTATCGTCCCGCATCCATTAGGGTAGCGAGGGTGAGCGCTTTGGCGGCTCCGATTACGATCGAAGCAATCGAAGAAATCTCCCTCGAAGATGAGGCAGATGCTATAGCGAACTCGGTTAGGAAACTTAGTGGCGCGAAATCCAACGGCTACCTAAATGGTTGCTGCGTAGTCTATCCTGAGCGACGCGTGGTGCGGCAAGTCTCCATCGACGCTCCAAAAGGGAAGGAAACGGAGTTCATCTTTAGCGTCCTCCACGATGAGATCGAAAACGCTCCTCCCGAATTGTCGGCTCACTGCCTATCGCCGGAAACCGGGCAAGAAGTCAATCCGAGTGACTTCAGCCGTAAAGAAGTAATCATCTGCGGAGTTCCCAATCCGGATATTGAAAAAATCCAAAAAGGGATGCTTGAGAATGCAATCTACCCGAGACGGATTGAGTTGGGAACGGTTGGTCTAATTGGAGCAATGCAAAATGCTTTGGCGTGGAAGCAATCGAAGTTTCCTGCCCTCATGATAGAGGTAGATGAACGTTCCACGAACGCGGTTATCATCGGGGTAAACGGGGTTGAGATGTCTCGTAAAGTGCTTACCGGCACTCAGGACATTGCGGATGCATTGAAAGAGGAATTGAACCTGAAGGATGATGCCGCTGCTGAGCGCCTCCTAAGTTCGAAAGATTTCGATTTCAGTTCCATATCGCGAAAGATCCTTCGCAAGCTTTTAAGGGAACTTCAGTCATCAATTGGCTATTACGAAGTTCAAACTGGGCAATCCGTAAGTTGGATACATTCATCGTCCAAAGGGGTTAGCATGGATTGGCTAGAACTTAGCTTGGGAGCTTCCCTCAATCTAAAGCCTTTCGAACTCGATTTCCACGCTTGGCTGGAAAGCTTGGAGATCCGTTTCGCCGATGAGGAATTGGCTAGCAAAGTGGACGTTTCCTGGATGGCCATGTTGTCCGCCCTTTGCTCATTCGGTTGCGAGAAGGATAAGGAGGAGGCCGCATGAAAAAGAAGAAGGCGGAAAAGAAAATAGAGGAAGTCAAAGAGCTTAATTGGCGTCCTGACTTCCGTGATCGCGATTCGCTTCCAGATATCAAAACGGTTCGCACGAGCTTCTTCTTGTCGGCATTGGCCCTCACTTTAGCCATAATGAGCCTGATGCACGTCGGTTTCTATGAGTTCACAATCTATTCGGCCAGCAAGAAAATCGAAAAAGGAAAGGCCGAGGTTTCCGCGCAACAAGGGCTTCATGCCAAGGCCATCGGAATGAACAACCGATTTGTTGAAAGCGAGAGACGTATTGATGAAGTTAATACGTTTGTCGAGGGCCAAATGATTGGCAGCGACCTGATTCTCGACGTTGGCGAGAATCTGATGCCTGGGATGTCCCTGTCGAGCGTGGAATTCAAAGAAGACCGAACCGTGCTTCATGGCTATGTTGAAGCTAGCGAGAAGACGGATTCCCTTTTGAAAGAGTATATGGAGCTCCTTAGGGAGGTAGATACGATCAAAGAGCGATACAACGAGATTACTCAGGTATCGGTAGAACGCCAAGAGGGAACCGACCAGATGAAATTCCATTTGGAGGCGCTAAATCCTGAAGAAGACGCGGGACCCAGAAAGAAAACGTAGAGATGAGTTTTCAAGGAATAGCAGCGTTTGTTCGGAAGAATCTGGTAATAGCGATATCCGCTATCGTAATAGTCGGGTCAATGACGTTGTATCTGATCCACAAGGACAAGAAATCGCTTTTGGACTCGGAAATCGATCAAGTTAACAACCGCATTTCTTCCATGCTGAAAAACATAAAGAACAGCAAAGGTTTAGAAGAGGATATAGAATCAATTGAAGGAAAGATCGAGCAGCTAAATGAACGCATGTTTCAAGCTCAAGAGTTGGCGACTAACTACAACTACTTTTTCAATTTGGAAGACGAGACAGGGGTTAAAGTAAGCGATCTGAAGCAAGTGGGCATCGCTGAAGAGGAAGTAGATCCTAAAAAGAGACGGATGCCAAAACCAGTTGTCAATTCGTATGAAAAGATCCGCTACCATCTAAAGGCTAGCGGGAATTACACTGAGGTCGTCAATTTTTTGCGCAAATTGGAGGGTGGTCCCTCCTTCTACCGATTGGAAAAGTTCCGATTGGCTAAATCGGAGACCGGAGATGTCGAAGAACTATTTTTAGACATAGCCTTTCTTATGCTAGGTGAAAAGGTTTCCTGATCACATAATGAATCTATCAATAATACGGACCTTCGCGGTACTCGCTTCGTTGTTATTGGCAACGGCGG
>NZNM01000121.1 GCA_002694885.1 Opitutaceae bacterium
TAGGTCCCGAGCAGATTATGCTGGTTGAATACAAGCCTTTCGAGCCGGCTTTCTATCATACCGATATCGCCGACTGGGGAATGTCGTATGTGCTTTGCAAGGACGCGGGACCTCAAGCCAAGGTACTAGTAGATACGGGGCACCATTACTCGGCGCAGAATATCGAACAAATTGTGGCCTGGCTGTTGGACGAGGAGATGTTGGGCGGCTTTCACTTCAATGATCGGCGCTACGCGGATGACGATCTGACACTAGGCTCGATCGATCCCTATCAGATCTTTCGCATCTTTAATGAGATTCACGATTATGCGGAAGAGAAGGGCGAGTATCCGAATATAGCCTACATGGTGGATCAGTCGCACAATTTGAAACCGAAGATCGAAGCCATGATCCAGACGGTTATGACGGCCCAAGATCTGTGGGTAAAGGCCGCTCTCGTGGATCGTACGGCGTTGAAAGACCATCAGAAAACCGGGTCGATCGTGGACGCGGAGAATATCCTGAAGGCAGCTTTTAACGCGAACGTCGATAATCTCGTGGCCGATTGGCGAAACGCGAAAGGCATAGGAGCAGACCCGTTGACCGCTTATCGAGAAAGCGGATACGGTGAGCAAATCGCTAAGGAAAGAGCGGCTCGGAGAGAAGCGTTGGGCATTAAGGGCGGAGGGTCTTACGCGTGAAAGGTTTAAAGGTAGGGCCGCTTATCCTTAAGCGGAAGAATATTGCATTAAGGCTCGGCTGTTTAGGGATAAACAGCCCTACCAAAGAAGACTGAGAATTAGCATGAATACAGCAACCATCTACGCGCCGAGCGATTATAGGCATGTGAAATATCTATGGGATGACGACAAAGTCGCGGGAATGACCCCGCTTGAGCGACTCGTTTTCCGGTCCAACATCCTTGGGCAAGACCTGAGGATCACCAACACGGGAGGAGGCAATACGTCTTCAAAGTGCTTTGAGACGGATCCTATGACGGGTGAATCCGTGGAAGTGATGTGGGTGAAAGGTTCCGGCGGAGATCTGCGGACATCCACGAAAGTCAACTTCTCTTCCTTGTATCAAGACAAGGTCCTATCGCTGGAGAAGCTTTACCGGGACGATCCCAACAATGGAGTGAAGTCCGACATAGAGGATTCCATGGTGCAGATGTACAAGCACTGCGCATTCAACTTGAATCCCAGGGCCCCATCGATCGACACTCCTTTGCATGCGTATGTGCCTTTCAATCACGTCGATCACATGCATCCCAATGCGGTGATAGCGGTGGCGGCCTCGGAAAATGGGGAAGCTCTTACGAAGGAAATCTATGGGGAGGAGATTATTTGGACGGAGTGGCAACGACCAGGGTTCGATCTGGCTTTGATCATGCGGGACGTGATTGCTGAAAATCCTCAGGCAAAAGGGATCATGATGGGTCAGCACGGGATCATCAATTGGGCCGACGATGACAAAGAGTGCTATGAGTTAACCTTGTCTCTCATCGAAAAAGCAGGGCGTTTTATCGAGGAGCGAGAGAATAGGAAACCCGTTTTCGGCGGGGCGCGATTTGAGCCTTTGAGCGAGGAGCGTAGAAGGGAGGTTCTCGTGGGTATTCTTCCTTGGCTACGAGGAAAGGTAAGCCACCCCAAACGTTTGATCGCAACGATTCAATGCGACGATCGCACCCTGGAATTCGTCAATAGCGTGGATGCTAAGCGTCTGGCAGAATTGGGTACAAGCTGTCCCGATCATTTTCTGAGAACGAAAATAAAGCCGTTGTTCGTCGACTGGAAACCGAGCGATGGAAAAGAGGCCATCGAATCTCTGCGAGCGCTTCTAGAGGATGGGCTAGAGCAGTATGTCAAGGATTACGCCGAATACTACGAGCGTTGCAAAAAGGACGATTCTCCAGCCCTTCGACAAGCGGTCCCGACGATTATATTGATTCCTGGACTCGGCATAATAGGCTGGGGCAAGAGCAAGAGCGAATCCCGAGTGACGACTGAGTTCTATAACTGCGCGGTAGAAGTTATGCGGGGCGCGGAAACGATTGATCGCTATCGGGCGTTGCCAGAGCAAGAAGCATTTGATATCGAGTATTGGCAGCTCGAGGAGGCCAAGCTTCGGCGTATGCCTCCAGAGCAATCCCTTGCTCGCCAAGTTGCCGTGGTTGTCGGTGCAGGAAGTGGAATTGGCAAAGAGGTTTGTCACCGAATCTGCGGAGAGGGCGCCCACATCGTCAGCGTAGACCTCAGCAAAGAAAACGCTGACGAAACAGCTCAGGAAATCGTAGCCAAGATGGGCGAAGGTATCGGAATTTCGGGCACCGGAATATCTGGTTGCGGGCCTGCAATCGGATTGAGTGCAGACGTTACCGCTCGCAGTACGATTGTTGAGATGCTCGAAGAAGCGATCCTCGCTTATGGGGGTGTCGATGCGCTGGTCGTCACTGCTGGGATATTCGTTCCACCTAGTGTAGCGGGCGACATTTCCGATGACGCCTTTTCTTTGACCTTCGATATTAACGTAAAGGGAGCCTATTTAGCGGCTAAAGCAGCTTCTGATTCTATTTTTCAGAAGCAGCAACTTCCCAACAATGTCGTGATCACTACTAGCGCCAACGCAGTGGTGGCCAAGAAGGGAAGCGTGGCTTACGATACGAGCAAGGCCGCTGCCAATCATTTGGTACGGGAATTGGCCATTGAACTGTCGCCTATGTCGCGAGTAAACGCCGTGGCTCCGGCAACTGTGGTAAAAGGAAGCGCGATGTTTCCGCGAGATCGCGTGATCGCTTCCTTGGCGAAATATAATATTGAATACAGTGAATCTGAAACGGATGAAGCTCTGAGGGGTAAGCTTGCGGAATTCTACGCCCAGCGAACTTTGACCAAATCGCCGATTACGCCCGAGGATCAAGCGGAGGCCATCTATCTTCTGCTGAGCGACTCGCTCAGCAAAACGACGGGCCATGTTATTCCGGTTGACGGAGGATTGGCGGACGGATTCTTGAGGTGAGGGGGGGAAATAAGGTAGGGCCGCTTGTCCCCAAGCGGCCGCCAATCTTTGAAGTTGAAGACGGCTGCTTAGGGATAAGCAGCCCTACCATCTTTACACGGAGGACCCGTCTTCGTCGAGACTATGCCCGACATGCAAAGAGCCCTACCATCTCAAGGCGGAGGACCGAGCCGGTCGACTGGACTCAGGCTAAACCGCTCACCCCTATCTGTTTTGTTGTCTGGCTCATTAATATGGTAGGGCCGCTTGTCCCCAAGCGGCCGCAAAGCTTTGGGGTTGAAAACGGCTGCTTAGGGATAAGCAGCCCTAGCATCAATGCTTTGCGTATAATTGAGAAGGTAGGGAGGATCCTCCTTCGCCAGGCTACGGCGAGACCAGTCGTCTCGATCCTCCGATAAAATGAATAACTCTTCCAAAGTCTACTTAGCCATCGACTTGGGCGCGACAAGCGGCCGAGTGATCGCGGGCCTATATGATTCGAGTTCCAGAAAACTCGAACTCGACGAAGTCAGTCGTTTCCCAACGAAAACGATAGAAGAAAAGGGATCGCTTAAATGGGATATCCAGGACATATTCGATCGAATCTCGGAAGGCCTCACCGCTGCGACACGAAAGTATGATAGTCGCATACAAAGTATTGGCGTAGACACC
Source organism: Opitutaceae bacterium (assembly GCA_002694885.1). Taxonomy (GTDB): domain Bacteria; phylum Verrucomicrobiota; class Verrucomicrobiia; order Opitutales; family Opitutaceae; genus Pelagisphaera. The sequence continues at coordinate 3,649 of NZNM01000121.1, forward strand.
TGGGCGGTCGACTACGGTTTAATTGATGAAGAGGGCGAGTTGCTGGGCAATCCGTACCACTACCGGGATTCCAGGACCGAAGGGATGCCGGAAGCCATACGGAAACTTGCGCCTGACGAAGTTATCTTCTCAGAAACTGGTATCCAGTTTCTCTTTCTTAATACCATTAATCAATTGTTCGCCGAGGTGAACGATTCGGATAGCAAGATCGGAAGGGCTCGGTGGCTCCTCTTCATTCCTGATTTAGTCAACCATTGGCTAACGGGAAACGCGATCCAAGAACGCACGCTAGCTAGCACGAGCCAACTACTGAATCCGATCACTGGAAAATGGTCGGAGAGATTGTTGAAGTCGCTTGGACTGCCGGAAGCGCTCTTCACTTCAGTAGTCGAGCCGGGCAGCAAAGTTGGCGCGTTAAAACGGGAAATTCAGGAGGCCACATCACTAAATTCCATTCCGGTTATCGCCGTAGCTAGCCACGACACTGCCAGCGCGTTTATGGCTCTGCCAGAGAACCGATCGGACTATGCGATTATGAGTTCAGGCACTTGGTCCTTGATGGGCATTGAATTGGAACGGCCGGAATTGGGGGAGCAGGCATTGGCGGATGGATTTTCCAATGAAATCGGATTCGGTGGGACGGTTCGATTTCTGAAAAACATTTGTGGCATGTGGTTGATAGAGGAGTGCTTAAAGAAATGGGCGAGCGAAGGAACCCTTTATGGATATGACCAGGTGGTAGAAATGGCCCGATCGTATGAAGGATCGCTTTCTCTTATCGATCCAGACGCGCCCAAATTCGCGGCTCCAGACAGCATGCCTGAGGCGATTCGAGAATATTGTCGTAACACTGGGCAATCGGTTCCTGTAGAAAAGGAAGCTCTTTTGAAATGCATCTTCCTTAGTCTGGCATTGAAATATAGATACGTCTTTCAAAAGCTTCGGCATCACTCGCCAAATCCCTTGAAAGGGCTATTCATGCTCGGGGGTGGCGCGCGTAACCGCTTCCTCAATCAGCTAACAGCTGACTCGTTGGGAGTTCCGGTCAAAACCGGTCCCTCGGAAGCGACGGCGGTGGGAAATATAGCGGCTCAGTTGATCGCTTCTGAAGAGCTGGCGGATCTGGGCAATGCTCGGACTATGGTGGGAGCGAGCTTCCCATCCGAAACGTTCGAGCCGAAGGACGAAGATCGATTCGAGGTGGAGTATGTGCGGTTTCTTGGATTGGTAGAGAAGTGGTAGGGCCGCTTGTCCCCAAGCGGCCGCCGGAGGTAGGATTTGGAACCGGCCGCTTGAGGACAAGCGGCCCTACCTTTTTCGGCTGGAGTACCGTACCCTTAGACAAATTGGTGGTTTTAAGTCGCCTTTAGCCTCCCTCTAAAATTCGTATTGCTGCTTTACTGAAAGGCTCTTAAAACCTGCCACTTCAAAAAATGTCGGACCCATTTGTACCTAAACTGCCCTCTGTTGAGTTTCTCCGAGCCAAGGCTCGTCGCCGAATGCCAGGCTTCGCTTTCGACTACCTGGAAGGGGGATGCAATTCGAACATCAATGTGCGTCGGAATACGGACGAGATTCGCGAGATCGAGCTACAGCCCTACTATGTTCGCGACTACAAAGGCGCTGACATGAAGACGGAGTTGTTTGGTCATACCTATGACGCTCCGTTCGGAATTTCTCCAGTAGGTCTACAGGGAATGATGTGGCCTCGTTCCTGCGAAATCCTAGCGGCTGCTGCCCATGAGCACAACATCCCCTTTGCGGTGAGCACGGTGAGTACAGCCAGTGTAGAAACCGTTTGCGAGCTAACCGAAGGCAAGGCCTGGTTTCAGTTGTATCACCCGGCCGAGGAAGAGTTGCGCGATAAACTATTGAAGCGCGTTGAGGCTGCCGGTTGCCCAGTTCTAATTATCCTGGCGGATACGCCTACCTTCGCCTGGAGGCCCATGGAGATTCGCAATGGATTATCGATACCTCCGCGCATGACTCTGCGAAACATAATGCAGATGATTGCCCATCCGACTTGGTCATTCGGTCAGTTGGTTGCGGGAGTGCCCGAGTTCAAGACGATCAAACCCTACATTCCTAAGGGACTCGACATGAAGCATCTCGGCTTGTTCATGAATAAAACCTTTTCCGGCCGCCTGTCCGAGGATCGGATAAAGGCCATTCGGGATATGTGGAAAGGGAAGCTCGTCGTCAAGGGGATCGTCAACCCCGAGGATTGCCAGAAGGTGGTCGACCTCGGTGCCGATGGGATTATCGTATCCAACCATGGAGGCCGCTCGCTCGATGCCGGTCAATCCACGATCAAAGCCATGCCTCGCTTGACTCAAGAATTTGGTGACAAAATCAAGGTAATGATCGATAGCGGTTTGCGTGAAGGTCCCGATATCGCCTGCGCATTGGCAAGCGGGGCGGATTTTGCTTTCATGGGCCGTTCCTTTATGTACGGAGTAGGGGCCTTAGGAAAGCGTGGCGGTCTTCATACCATCACCATGATCAAGCGCCAGCTTCAGCAGATCATGGAGCAAGTCGCTTGCCCCACGGTGAAGGAACTACCGAAGCACTTGATCAAAGACGCTTAGGCGAATAATGCGTTCGGGTTTGATTTAGGCCTTACCTTGAGTCGGTTATCCGCAGCCGATAAAAATTCGAATACGTTTTTGTTGATTAGCGAAAATTCGTAGGCTTTACTTCTATTGATGACCACGATCGGAACGCCCTTTACCTCGACAGCGAAAAAAGCCCTGCTATGCGGCTCGGGAGAATTGGGGAAGGAGGTGGTTCTTGAACTTCAACGCTATGGTGTGGAAGTGATCGCCGTGGATGCGTACGAGAACGCTCCGGCCATGCAGGTTGCCGACCGTTCGCACGTGGTCTCCATGCTTGATGGCGATACCTTGCGAAAGGTGATCGAAGACGAGAAGCCGGATCTGGTGATTCCGGAAGTGGAAGCAATTGCAACGGATACCTTAGCTGCCTTGGAAGGCGAAGGCGCGACTACCGTGATACCGACAGCTAGGGCTGCGCAATTGACGATGAATCGCGAGGGCATTCGGCGGCTGGCTGCGGAAGAACTCGAGTTGCTAACCTCGCCCTATCAGTTCGCGGACAATTTCGAGGATTATAGCAAAGCGATTCAAGAGATTGGCATGCCTTGCGTGGTGAAGCCAATCATGAGCTCGTCAGGCAAGGGGCAAAGCGTGGTCAAGTCGGAAGCGGATATTGAAAATTCCTGGAACTACGCTCAAGAAGGTGGCCGGGCAGGCAAGGGAAAGGTCATTATCGAAGGATTCGTGGAATTCGATTACGAGATTACTTTGCTTACAGTTCGGCACGTCGACGGAACGAGCTTTTGCGATCCCATAGGTCACGTGCAAGTGGATGGCGATTATCACGAATCCTGGCAGCCGCAGCCTATGAGCGAGGCCGCCTTGGTAGATGCCCAAAAGATCGCCGGAGCTGTGACGGGCGCTTTGGACGGATATGGGATCTTCGGTGTGGAGCTATTCGTCAAAGGGGACACCGTCTATTTTAGCGAAGTGTCACCACGCCCTCATGACACGGGAATGGTGACCATGATTTCTCAAGATCTTCCCCAGTTTTCTTTGCATGCTCGAGCTATTCTGGGATTGCCAATACCGACGATTCGCCAGTTCGGTCCTAGCGCTTCGGCCGTAATCCTCGTCGAGGGTCATTCGGAAAAAGTGGCTTTCGGAAATTTGGGTGAAGCCCTGAAGGAGCCTGATACGCAGCTACGTTTGTTTGGTAAGCCAAAGGTGACGGGCAAGCGACGCATGGGTGTAGCATTAGCTAGAGGAGCGGATATCGAGGCGGCGAGAGAAAAAGCCCGGAACGCTTCAGCGGCAGTGGACGTGCAGCTGTAGGTGTAGCACAGGCTTCCAGCCTGTGTCCAAACAGGCAAGATGCCTGTTCTACTTCTCAAGGCCAGTAGGTTTTTAGGCCGCAGATTACGCAGTTATTATTAGATTTAGAAAGGTGGAGCTCGATCTCCGAGCGAGCTTAATCTATTGGAATCTGATCGGATCGTAGGAGCGGCCCACGCCGATCGGGACCGTGATTTGAGTAGGCTGTATCGCGGTCCCGCACAGCGTGGGCCGCTCCTACAGAAAGAAACAAGTCGGAGAGAAACAACTCAGAGCGCGGCTCTTACCGAAAATCCGAATAGGAGTCTAGCAGAGAGGCGTACGCTTCTTTGTACAGAACGATGTCGGCGCCCACGACGAGCATGCGAGCGCCGAGATCTTTCATGAATTCCGCATGGTCCTTTTCAAAAACTAGGGTGCCGAAAACCTTGCCTGCCGCGAGCGTTGCTTCTGCGGTCCGCCTGGCCGCTTCAAGAGTTGCTTCGCCTTTGATGTCCCCAGGCCGTCCAGTTAATGCGGAATAGTCCCCAGGCCCGAAGAACACGCAGTCAATCCCATCAACTTCCGCGATTTCCGCCACGTTTTCCAATGCTTTGGGCGATTCGATCTGAGCGACGATCCAGGTATTGTCGTTGGCGGCCTTGGTGTAGTCATTGGCTGGGTACGATCCGTAGTTGTTGTCGGCACCACCGCCATCGAATCCGCGCTCCCCTTGGGGATGAAACTTTGACCAGCGAACGACTTCACGAGCTTCCTCGGCGGATTCGCATCGTGGGTAAAGGATTCCATTCGCTCCTGCTTCCAGTAGTCGCCCCATTCGCATATATTCCCAGCGAGCGGGTCGGGCGAGAACATCGACGCTGCCAACTCGAGAAGCCCGGGCCAGGTTGGAGAACGTTTCTGCACTCTTGTCGCTGTGCTCCAAATCGTACCAAAGGAAATCGATTGCCATTTGGCTGAGCGCTTCCGTGTGAACGGGATCAATCGACTTGACCAATGTTCCCAGGGCGACGCGCCCGTTATTCCAAATTTCCTTAACTCGACTCTGTTTCATATACTTAATTCAAATCAGTGCAGGACGAATCCCTCATCGCCTTTTCTCTCGATTCACACTCAATGTTCCAACCAATTGATGTCAAACGTGATAAAGCTGATTGTTTCATAGGGACTAGATTCTCCTATTTCGACAAGGAGACCAACATTGCCATCGGGGAGGCGAACCATATTGGAGTAAGCTCCGGGGCCCTCATGTATCAGTTTGCTGACCGGCCAGGTATTTCCTTCATCGTAACTTAAGCGAACGGTGATACCCGCGCGTTTTTCTCCGGTAGGACTGGAAAAGAGAATACGGCTTTGATTCTCTTCCGGCCAGCTGTATCGAAGAATATTGGCCTGGCAAACGGGCGATTGAAGTCCGTCATCCAAATAAACCGGAGCGAAACTTACACCGCCGTCCTCGCTCACGGCCACCGCCCGATTCCCTTTGCCGTGATAAGAACGCATGTTTTGCATGACTGAGCCATCGGCGAGCTCGACCACGGTAGACTCGTTTGTAAGCGGTTCCTGGATTGCTCCGAGGCGCCAGCTCTTGCCGTGATCGTCGGAGTAAATGATGTGCGAGCGATAGGTTTTCGAATCTCTCTCAGCAGTGATCCTGTCGGCGTGATTGGCCGGGATAACCAAGCGGCCCTTATGCGAGCCTCGGGTGAGCTGGATAGCGTTTCCCGGACCGGTCGCATACCAGGTCCAATCTTTCTCGCGAAGATGGGGAAGCTTTTCAGGTTTGGCCCAGGTTTTGCCATCATCGTTCGAGTAAGTGACCCACGGTGAACGGGGATGCTCGCTCTTCCCGGTCATGATGGCGGTTTCGCTATCGCTTCCGAAATTCCACGTTAGAAAAAGCCAAATAGTACCGGTATCCAGATCCACAACTGGACAAGGGTTTCCACAGGTGTTGTCCCTATCATCCCATATCACTTCGATATCGCTCCATGTTTTTCCGCCATCTACCGAGCGCCGCATTATGAGATCGATGTCCCCCTTGTCGCCAGCCTCGCGACCCTCGGCGAACGCCAAGAGAGTTCCGGCCTTGGTGACGCAAATAGCAGGAATTCGAATATTATTGTATCCATCGACGCCCTTGCGAAAGAGGGCTTGAGTCTCGATTGGCTTTTCCGCTCCCAAGAGCAGCGAGCCAAAGGCAAGCTGAAGAAGGAGGAGGATCTTAACCAAGGCAAAACTAAGTTTATGTATAGAGGTCATTTATTGAATGGCGACAGTTAGTCGTTTTATTGATTGTTGTAGGATCGCTGTTTCAACGTCACCTGAACGGCGAATCATTTCTCAAGGAATTCTTTCCTTTTTGGGAACTTATCCAAATCCGTTTCCTTGATTCTAAGGTAAAGGACCCGTTCCCAACGATGGGGACAGAAAATGTTTATGATGCCATTATCGATAAACGCATCTAAATAGGACGTATTGTAATCGCGCCAGATATTGTCGAAAAAAGGCTCGAGGGCTGTCGCGAATACGAATTTTGGCTCGCTCCAGCTACGTCCTCCGTCCACAGAGGTGGCGAACCAAATTTCGGAGCGGTCGTAATGCTGAGATCGGTTGCCGGCCAGATCCGCGGTTTGGATCTTGCTCCGATTGTGATGGAAGGCGATGAGCGTTTCGCCATCGGACAACTTGAAAAGCATGGGCGGCGCGTCGGGATGGACTAACGGAGTCGGCTTTGGATAGGTCCACGTTTTGCCATCATCCTTGCTCCATGAGCCCCAAAGATTTCCTGTCGCCGTTCGCGTCATGAAAAAGACTTCGCCACCCCCCAGATTGATAGGGCGGCCTTCGTCCATGCGATTGAAGCCCTTGGCATACCAGCCGCCATGGCGTTGCCCCGGCAGCAGTTCCCAGGTCTGTCCTTGGTCTTCGCTTCGCAGAAGGTATTGACGCGTCATTATCGGCTTGTAAGACCAGTCAGCTTCGTGGGATCCGAGCAGCCAGGTCCCTGAATCCGTTTCCGTCATTCGCATAACTGACATTCCCCGGAAGTCGGGATCGTTCTTCGGGCGAATGATACGAACCTCGGACCAAGTGTGGCCGTCGTCATCCGAGTAACGGTAACCGATGGGAGCGTTTTCCGACAATCCATGCGTCTCGGGCTCATACATATCCCAAATAGGCTGTGTACCGAAGGCATAGATACGCTCGGAACCCTTGGGTATAAACGGGATGAAGCCGTGTTGGTTGTAATCGATGTCAAAGGCGACGGTTGGGCCCTCCCACGTTTGTCCGTTATCCTTGGATCGGTAGGCCAGCATGTCGTTGACCTTGCCTTCACCACGCTTGCCCGCGCCACCATAATGTCCGCCGTCTGGAAACATCACCAGGTAATCTCCTTTTGGCGTCACCGTACCTCGAATTTCGTACAAGCCTCGCTTCGCGTCGCGAGCTCGGTGAATGATTTCGGCATTAAAGTAGGGAGCTGAGACGATTCCTAACTCACGTTCCAAAGTTAGCGACCGGGGAAGGGCGTCTGTATCAAACTCCCGATCCTGAATTATAATAGATTCGGCAATAGTGTTCGGGCTTTCTTTCATGTGGGCGGGCTCGAAAAAGAATAAAAGAAAGGGTACCGCCATGAATACTTTTTGGTTCATTAATTAGGTGTAATAGTTCAAAATTTATGTTTTGCGACAAAACGATTCAGCTCCTCCGAAATCGACAATACATCCTTGTTTTTATCGAAGGCAGCTACTCTCAAGGAACCTTCACATTATATATTCGTTGTAGCGATCAATTTGTTGCCAGGGGTTTCGATCAGTAACGCAGATTGACTTAAAACCCGTTGAAACAGCTCAGCTTCTAGGTTTAGAACCACCATCATTAACCTTTGGCTTGGCCAGTCCCAAATAAAAAAACCTCGCTGGTGGCGATACACTTCAGCGAGGCTTTCGATAGACGTTTTCGGGATTGGTAAAAAAATGCGATTAGAGGTACTCCAAGATTTTTGGAATACCTTCTAAGTTAACCATAAGTCCCAAAATAACGGGAGCAATCAGAAGCTATTTTTGAACTGTAGCCTGATGGTGCGACCAGGGTCAAAGCTACTTTTGAAATTGATAGAACGGCCCGTAGACAAGACATCGGTAAGGTTATCTACGAACAATGCTACTCTCCAAGTGCTTCGCTCTCTCTCGAATTCTCTTCCTAGGCCAAGGTTGAGCTTCGTCTCCGATGGAACGTGATATAAATATGGCAAAGCTCTTGTTATACCTCCTCCAAAATCAACCTCGCTATTCCGCTTTGAATTATATCTCAACCCGAGTGAAACGAAGGTGCCTTTCATGTCTCCTTCAAGCACCTGATAACGAGCTAGAGCATTGACTACAAACCGTGAGACATTTTCGGGCCATAGTTTACCGCCTGAGATCGAGTTGACGGTTGCTTCGTCTTTCCCTCGACGCACTAAGGCTGGATTTTCGGATTCGAACAAATAGGCCATACTACCGAAAAATCGGAGGCCTCTGGCGGGATTTGAAGAGAACGAAAGTTCCATTCCTTCGGATGTTCTGCCAACCCCACTTGGTCTGTAGATATTCTGAGTCTCGTCGTCAGAAATATTAACTGGCAAATTTACCATCTCCAATTCGAAATAAGTGAGGTTGCCAGTAAGCAATCCTGGACGCTTTCCTGCTTGCACTCCCAGGTCTACTTTAACCCCGAATTCGAATTGATCTCCAGTAATTGGAGGTAGGTCATAACCGTCGTCGCTGACCGTATAAACTGGCTGAAATGTCTCGTTGCCATTCGCATATATACTAACTGACCTTTCATCATTGAGATGATAAAGAGCTCCTAGGGTGATCGGATCACCATCAGCTTCCCTAACATTGCTGCTTCGCACATCTTTGTCTTCCTGGATGCGATAACCCAAATTGATAAATAACCTATCGTCCATCGCAGAAATTAGGTCGTTGATGTAGAAAGAGCTGGTGTCCTTTCCGACGTTGTTTGGTCGGACTTGCGTGTAGTCCGCCCGAGGAACGAAGGCCCCTCCAGTCTGTGCATCATGATAAGAGCTAGCAGGGAAGTTCAAAGGCCCGCCGCCCACTGGATCTATCGTGCTCACAAATTCCCATTTGCCATCCTCTGGGTAATTGGCGACATCTTCTGGATTAGGGAAACTGCCAGGATTGCGTACTTCGACTCTAGTGCGACTTCCGCGGTCCCCCTGTATTTGGTACCCTGCGAGTAGATTATGCTTCAAGCCGCCCGTTTCTGCTTCGATCAGAATTTCACTTCTCATATCGATGCGTTGGCGGTCTTCATGTCGATATCTTGGTCGTCTTGGGATTAACCAGTCTAACGCCCCAATACCTCCGTCGAATTTTTCTAATCCATAAACTCGACCAGGTCGTTTCCCTAGCAAAAACTCTCCTGTGTCTGGATTTGTGTATCCGATAACTAAGTTACCGGTATCTGGATGTTTATTAACCGGCCATTCATCTGATCCGGATAGAATCAAGTTCTCCATCCGGTCGATCTTAAAATCTTCATATTTTAGCTGCGAGCGGAACGAAACCCTTTCGCTAAACCGATGCTGGAAATCTGCTCTGTAAGCTAGATTTTCGGTTTTTCTTGCATCATCATCACCTGTTCTTGTTCCACTTGGAGTGTAGCGTAGGCCGTGAGCTTTGTCGATTTTATGAAAGGAACCATCCGGCTTGTTGAACCCATATCTTCTTGTCCCAGTTGCAAAGCCGTTGGTACCCAAACCACCATTATCAACCATAATACCGATTGCCCATGGAACATCAGCGGCTGTTCTTCCATACGTAAAATCAAGGTCTAAAGATGTGTTTTCCTTGCGCCAGCTGAGAGCGTTATAGGCTGTAAAAGCCTTAGCTGTTGCCTGATCCTTCACGAGTGCCCTAGTTGCATCCTGTATTTCTGTACGAAACGCGAACTCACCCCATTCCTCCGGGAAAAACTTCAAATCTATTGGGGTTGAGTAATCTATCGAAAAATCGGTTGAATATTTCGAGTTTGTATTGGGATCGCCGATAGCCGCGGTAATTGATCCAAAAGCTCTGTCGAAGCTCGGGCGTTTGCTTATTCTGTTTATTACGCCAGCGGGACTGGTCTCGCCATACAGCACTGCATTAGGTCCTTTGAGAATTTCAATACGCTCAACTCCTACTATCGGTATGATGGAGTTCGTCGCTAAAGATTCAAAGCCGTCTACCAATAGAACTGAACCTGATGACACCCCCATGCCCCGAGCACGTATTTCTCCGCTCACGCCGTCCTCTGACGAAAATCCATTCACGAAAGACGCATCCATGTCCAAGATGCCGGTCAAACTAACAAGATTGGTGTCATCGAGAAGGTCTTGGTTAAATACGACTATCGATTGAGGGAGGTTTTTGATCCCCACATTCGTCCTCGTGGCAGATATTGAGTTTTGGCTCGTATACTCGATGTCCCCATCCGTAGTCACGGAGAATGGACTTAGTTCAAAAACTTCACCGTTTTCTTGGCCAAGACAAATGGATACTCCTATGAGGTTGAATGAGAGTATCGACATGAGGGTATTAGTAGTTCTATATAGGGTTTTCATATGCTTTTGTCGGTTGGGGGTATTTTCACTCGTTGGTGAACTGGCACTGTAGAAGTAGCCAGGTAAAGAATTGCTGTCTTATAAAGTTAGCAAGGAAGTCTAAGGCTAACATAATCGATTGTAACGGGAGTGTAGCAGCAAAAAAAAGCTGGTATATCTTATGTACCAATTGTCAGTTGGAAAAGCTTCGTAAAGTTGATTGCTGGGATATTCATTTTCTCCTTGGCCTGCTGGCCTTTTTACACGAGTGGACAGTTGAGTGAGTAGCCGATTTCAAAATAGTTCCATTTCTTTCACGACGCTCGGATTCGAATAGATGGACGCCAGTTTCCCTGCGTAGAGATACAAAACGATCATTCGATATGAGATCCCCGAATATCTCAGTCATTCGCAGGAAGGAAAGCGGATCCCGCTCAGTTCCTCTAGCGGCAAAGTGTAGTGGGGAATTAATTACATATGCGATTCCGATATCTAGTAGTAAAATCGCCTGGCATGTTTTTCAAACCAGTGACCAGGGGGAAACGCGTCGTAAATTCGACGGTTGAGATATTCGCTTTTTCCCAAGAACAATGATCAAAGGGGAGCTAAATGATCAAAGCAGTAGCGGCTTTACGTCGCGATTGTGTGAAGGTTTATCGCGGCGTAAACCCGCTATACCCTAATCCCACCTACGAAAAGGTTTGAGCCCATGGCGGAAGCGGAAGCGGGCCCGCTCGAAGTTTGATCTCCGCCGGTTTAAGCTGGTAGGGGGTTGGAAAGCGACGTCCCGGCACGTTCAATCGATACAATAGATTCTCAATGGGCGTTCTTGTGATGCTCCCAGAGGATATCCCGGCCGAAGTCGCCATTGAAGTCGCGCCAGACGGCGTGGATATGATTGGCTTTGTTTTGAATATTGTCGTATTCGAGGAGGAAGGTGGGCCCTTGGATTCGGTAGTAGTGAGCCTCTCCGACTTCCGGGCTGCCTGCCCAGGTGAATGTGATCTGATCCATTCCGTCTCCCATCAGCTTTTCGGATCGTTCTTTAGCGACGGGCGGAGGCATGTTGCTGAGATAAACATCAATGATGGCAGCAAGTCCATTCCTTTGCCGGTCGTTCAATTCCGAAGCGGCGATGCCGTAAGAGCTAATCGGATACACTCTGGGATCATCGCTTGAATAGATATCTTTAGGAGCCTTATCGGAAACGATAGCCTGCTCCCGCTGCTCGTCGTTTAGCGACTTGAGGAAAGAGCGAGCCAGATCTTCCTCCGACTTCAAAGTCCGCAACCCTTTCGATGGGCCGGATAGAACTTTCGCCGGATTGGCTCCCCAGAAATTGGGGGTCGTAGAAAGAAGGCGGCCGTCAATGATGGTGTAATTCAGGGAAAGATGGTGCCCCTCGAATCGCCAGCCCCAGGCATCCTCGCTTGATGGCTTTCCGAATATGCTGATGTAGTAGAGCTCAGAATCCCGGTGATCCGAGTTTTCCAAATGGAAGAGGACGGTTTCGAGCGCTTTGATGTTCTCGACCTTCGTGTAGCCCGAAGCGCTCAAACCCGTCTTAAGCAGTGCGGTGAGCGTCGACTCTTGAGCCTTATTCAAATCTTTCAAGTCAACTCCCTTACGTTCCCCTACGATAGGCACGAAATGCCAATTGGTACGCTCTCCCTCAGCTTCCATGGGTAGGACTGCGCGGGCCGTGAGTTCCTTGGTCAAGGATTCAATAAAAGCGTTGGCGGCCTTTTCCATATCGCGAACGACAGGTTCTACGGCTTGGGCAGGGGCGCTCGCGAGAAGGAGTAAGGAAACGAATGCGGGAATAGTTACGAGGGATTTTCTCATGATGATTTGGTTGGGCTTTTAGCGGTCTTTGATGGATTGAGGATTTCAGCCCCTTATTTCGTGGGCAATCCTTCATTCGGTTGATTCCACAATCTGAAA
>NZNM01000122.1 GCA_002694885.1 Opitutaceae bacterium
CAAACCGGCGCAAACTGGAAATGGGTATCAGAGCGTGTTGAATAGAAGGAATTTACTTGGCTGTCTAAATTTAGCTAGCAGGAGCGGATTTGTCCCGGGATAATTTGTAGGAAACCTGGGTCGAAATCGCGGTCCCGCAGTGCGTGGGAGGCGCCTACAAGTCTTCAGTAATCTTATCTTTCCCCACTCGTTTCGTTATGTTGTCGCACACGCGCGGTCGCGGGGTGACGACTGGCTTGTGTCCAAACAGGCAAGATGCCTGTTCTACTTTTAAGCGCGTTGAAAAGCTCATCTAGCCAAAGCGCCTTGTTCTTCTTTCAGCCGTTCGAGGTATTCGCTGACATTGCAGGTGAGCATTCGCGTGCCGGTTTTGCTCACTTCAAGAACCTTGTTGACGATGGGATCTAAGAAGTCTCGGTCGTGGCTCACGAGGATCACAGTCCCGTCGAATTCGCGAATCGCGTCTTGAAGGATCTCCTTGCTTTTGATGTCCAGGTGGTTGGTCGGCTCATCAAGGATAATTGTGTTGGCTTCCTTCATGAGCATCTTGGCCAAAGCCAGACGATTCCGCTCTCCGCCCGAAAGGACGGTGGTCTTTTTGAATACATCGTCTTTTCGAAATAGAAGAGCTCCCAAGACAGCTCGCGGGTTCGATTCCTCTCGGTTAGCATCTGCAGAAGCCTGCTCGACTTCTTCCAGTACCGTCTTGCTGGGATCGAGCTCATCGGCTTGTTGCTGGGCGAAATAGGCAAGCACTGTATTGATGCCGAGAGCGCGTTCGCCTTCTTGAAAGGGCTCCACGCCGGCAAGGATTCTCGCGAGAGTGGATTTACCTGCCCCATTGACACCGACTACAGCCAGGCGATCCCCTTTTTCGATATGGAAGTCCAATCCTTTGAAGACCTGCACGTTTCCGTAGGATTTGGATACGTTCTGAAGCTCAATAACTTTGGCGCTGCCAGGTGGTGGGGGAGGGAAGCGAAAGTAGATCTTTTTCTCTTGGGGCGGGAGTTTGATGATTTCCATCTTCTCCAAGTCTTTCATGCGGCTTTGCACGAGCGAGGCTTTCTTTACGTTGCCGCGAAAGCGGTTGATGAAGTCTTTCTGCCTCTGGATCTCGGCTTGCTGATTCTTTACCTTCTTTCGAAGCGTTTCGAGGTCGGCTTCCGACTGTTTGACGTAGAACGAATAGTTGCCGCTATAGGAATTCAGGCGGCCCATAGACAGATGAATGGTGCGGTTGGTTACCGCGTCGAGGAAAGCCCTATCGTGCGAAATAACCATCAATGATCCCTCATAGCGAGTGAGATAGTCCTCGAGCCATTGTTGGGAGATGATGTCCAGATGGTTCGTTGGTTCATCGAGTAGTAAAAGCGAAGGCTCTTTTAGCAGGAGTTTGGCCAGGGCGATGCGCATTTGCCAACCTCCCGAAAACTCGCCGGTATCGCGTTCTAGATCGGAAACCTCGAATCCCAGTCCCATCAGAGTCTTCTCGATTCTGGATTTCATCTTTGCCGGCTCATGGGCTTCCAGCTTCTGTTCCCAGGCCCCAATCTGATCGAGGAGTTCATAATACTCTTCGGAGTTGGTGTCCATCTCGAGCATCTTCTCGTCAGCCTCGTCGATATTCTTTTGTAGCTCTAGGGCATCCTCAAACGCTTTAGAGACCTCATCGTAAAGAGAAGTCCCTTTTACTTCGATGCCATCTTGCGGCAAGTAGCCTAGAGTAACGTAGGCTGGTCGCTCAACTTCCCCGCTGTCGATTTCGGCTTCGTCCAGGAGCAATTTGATTAGGGTAGACTTGCCCGATCCGTTCGAACCGACCAGGCCAATACGATCGCGAACGCCGATGGTGGTAGAAATCTTGTTATAAATGACTTTTTCGCCGTAGCGAAGCGACACGTCGACTAGGTTAATCATAGGAAGAACGTGGACCTTAGAAAGTCGCTATAAGGGGTCAAGCGGCTTTACGTCGCATATGGACGTGGAGATCCCATTGCTTAGCTTTGTGTGCTTGGACGGTTCAAAGGCAGCCTCAATACGTTGCCCGGCCGCCGGACAGATCGTAGCAGAACCCTGTCGTAAAGCTGTTTTCAGGGGAGACGATGAAACGGATGGCCGATACGATTTCCTCGAGGTCGCCGCAGCGCTTCATAGGAATCTTTTCAGTCATGTAGTCTATTTGGTCCTGTGGAATCGTGTCGTGTATTGGCGTCTTGATTACGGCTGGAGCCAAAGAGTTTATAGTGATTCCGGTCTCTGCATATTCCTTTCCGATTGCCTTGGCGAGTCCGATTACACCTGCCTTTGTCGCGGAATACGAAGCCATGCCGGCATTGCCTTCTTTGCCTGCGATCGAGGCAATCAAGAGAATGCGTCCGTAGTTGCGTTCTTTCATTGAGGGCAGGACTGCCTTGGCGATATTGAAGGATCCCAGGAGATTGACTTGGAAGACTTTGATAAAATTGTCAGTGGGAATGTTTTCAATAGTGGCATTGGTTATTCCGGCGATCCCCGCTGCATTCACGACGATGTCGATCTGTCCGAAGGTAGATTTAGTTTTGGTGACAGCTGCTTGGACGTCAGTTTCCGAGCTGACATCGGCAACGACTTTCAGACATTCGCCTTTCAATGACGTTGCTGCTTCATCTAGTTTCCCGGAAACCGTATCCAAAAGGGCGACACGAACCCCTTCAGCGCTAAATTGACGAGCTACAGAAAGCCCGATTCCGGAGCCTGCCCCGGTTACGAGAGCGACTTGTTTTTCGATTGATTGGAAGGAGGACATAATCTAGAGATTGTGCGTCAGTTTGCTGGTGTGAATCCTAAATATCGTGATCCCCGCGATTGGGAGAGAAGCGTACTAGCCGATCCTCGATCTCCACGGACCCGTGATGGCAAGGGTTTGGCCTGGGTTTTTTTGGATATTAACGAAAAACGTAGTCCCATCTGGGGAGAAGCAACCACCGGCCACTTCACTATTCATATCCACATGAGCGATGGTATACATTTTACCTTCAGGCGTAATCCCGACTATGGCGCTGCTCCCACCGTCGTCCTCGCAGATTACGACGTCCCCCCAAGGAGCGACAGTCAGATTGTCGCAGGCTTTGAGCAATTCTAGATCCTGACTTTCGATAAATAATTCCAAGGTTCCCGGTTCACTGTGTTCGCCAGCGAGACCTTCACTGGGACTGGGCTTGTAGCGAAAAATCTGACCATACTTCTTGGCCCCGCCATTGGTGCAAGCGAAGTAGATTTCGCCATTTCCGTAGAACATGCCTTCGCCACGAGCAAATCTTGCTGCCCCTGCATCAAATCCAACGTAACGCATGTCATCTTTTGGCGACTCGTAGTCTTCGATGTCGATCCATTCGACTCTTACCGGCTGGTTCTTGGGGAACGCTGGCTGATTCATTTCTGCCCAGTTGCGAGTATCGGCGGAAGGCGACCTTTTTATTACGAGCGCTTGCAACTTCCCGCCTTTGGCAAGCTGTCCGCGTTGATTCGGCACGTAGCGATAGATGAGCCCGTCAGGACGATCTTCGGTTTGATAGACGACTCCGCTAGCAGGATCCACAGCCACGGCTTCGTGGTTGAAGCGACCCATTTCTTTTAAGGCCATCGGATCAGCTAATCCGATCTCGTAGTTCACGGGAACCTCGAAATTGTAGCCGTGATCTTCGTTGAGCTTGTCGCCCGCACGAGCTGTGGTCTCCTCGCAAGTGATCCAAGACCCCCAAGGGGTTGATCCGCCAGAACAGTTACGAATTGTGCCAGCGAGTGAAAGGTAATGCCGTTTAAGTTCTTGTGTCCGCGTATCGAATACTAGCGTGCTTGTACCGCCATGGAGTTGAGCTCCGGAATTACCTGCGTCATAGAGTTTGCTACGGTCCAATTGCTTCCAGGCATCCGAATTGGAGAAGGGATTGTCGCTCGAATCTAAAGGACTCATCTCATGATTGCGGACGAGCAAAGTGAGTCCGTTGGGCCCGGGAAACGCATCCATACCATCGTGGGCGCCGGGAACGATGAAACCATCATCCATGGTCTCTCCGGCCTGGGAGATGACCTTGTAGCTGAATCCTCTTGGCATACGCATGCGTCCTTGAGGATCCGGCTGAAGAGGCCCGTATCCTTTAGCGGTCACGGAGGAGGATCCATTTGAGCCTGAACCTTGAGCGTAGGCATAATTTGTGACGCATGCGCTGAGGCCTAGAAAGCCGGCGCTTAATACGGAGTTTTTGACGAATTCTCGGCGGTTGCTGGTAGTCATGGTAGCGCTATTTTTTTTCCTCCAGAGTCTGACAGGAGATTCCGGAAATTGTCCATCACAGAGATCGTGTTCACCGAAATGCGCCGAAAACGCTTGGTTCGGTTTGGTGGTTGAAAGGACCGGTTGTGGTCCCCGGCCGAGAATCTTGGATAAAAATGGTAACGGGCGATCTCCGAGCGCCCACAAGTGGTAGAACAGGCTTCTAGCCTGTTTTCTCTGACGCCGGACACAGGCAGGATGCCTGTGCTACTTTTCAAATGGGCGCTCGGAGATCGCCCGTTACCAATGATAAAATGGGGATCATCGCTTCTCGAAAATCGCCCAAGGTCTATTTAACCAGAAACGGTTCGATAACTCCCTGCAAGCTCGGCGGGAAGAGGCCTTCGATATGCACGCCATCCTCCTCGGATTTCGAGTTTTTGATTCCACCGCTGGCGTGCAGCTGAGAAATCACGTCGTAGCGATTGTGGGGAATCATTAACTTTGTTGGGGGCAGTTTCGCATTTAGCGATTCCGATATGCGGGATTTTAGTAGATCCAATCCCTCTCTGGTTTCCGCGCTGATGAAAATCGCCTCAGGGTAAAGGAGTTCGAAGCGTTCCCGCTTTTCACTGCTTTCCAGTTTATCGATCTTATTGAAGACGATTAGACTCGGGTTTTCGTTCGCCCCGATTTCCGACAGCACCGCTTCAGTCGTTTTGATGTGGCTACTAGATTCTGAGCTCGAAATATCAATGAGGTGTATCAGGAGATCGGCGACAACGGCTTCCTCAAGAGTAGCCTTAAACGCTTCCACGAGCCGGTGAGGAAGTCGCCGTACGAATCCAACTGTATCGGTCAACAGCACATGCTGACTCTTGTCGAGATCGAGGCGACGGGTTGTTGGGTCCAATGTGGCGAATAGTTTGTCTTCCGCCAGCGCTTCGGAGGCTGTCAATTTGTTTAGGAGCGAGGACTTTCCTGCGTTCGTGTAGCCGACTATGGATACGGTAGGCACGGGTTTTCGCAGCCGTTTGGCTCGCTGTACGTGGCGATGCTGGATCACTTCTTTGAGCTCTCGCTTAACCACTGCGATGCGATCGTTGACCATGCGACGGTCGGCCTCCAATTGCGTTTCGCCTTGGCCGCGAGCGCCGGTCATGCCGCCTCGCTGACGACTGAGGTGAGTCCACGCTCGAGTGAGACGGGGTAGCGAGTACTCCATGCGGGCCAAGGCCACTTGCAACACGGCTTCCTTGGTTTGAGCGCGCTCGGAGAAGATGTCGATTATCACTTCCTGGCGATCGATGACGCAGATTTTCGTTTCCTGCTCCCAGTTCCGTTGCTGAGCCGGGGTGAGTTCTTCGTCGAAAATGATGACATCAATGTTCTTTTCCTGAATCAGATCGATAATCTCTTCCCGTTTTCCCTTGCCGACGAGATAGGGGGGTGACGGTTTTCGAAGCTTTACGAGCATGCGATCGATGATAGGAATGTCTAAATTCGAAGTCAGCTCTTCTAGCTCTTCGAGCAAGTATTCAGTTTCCTGACGCGTCATGTCGGATCGCTGAATGCCGATGAGCAAAGCCCGTTGGACTTTTTGCCTGTTCTCTTCTAGATCAAACACGACTATCTGTGGCCGTTTTCAGTTTGCGAAAACGCCCCGCTCTCATGATCGAGAGCAGGGCGTTGCGGTTAAATTGAGTTGCGAGAAAGGCAATCGATTATGCTTCCGCCTCAATGGCTGCTTGAGCAGCAGCGAGACGAGCAACGGGAACTCGATTAGGCGAACAGCTCACGTAGGTGAGGCCAGCGCGGTGACAGAACTTGACTGAAGCGGGGTCGCCGCCGTGCTCGCCGCAAATGCCCAACTTGATGTTCGGGTTGGTGGACTTGCCGCCGTCGACTCCTTGCTGAACCAAGGATCCCACGCCTGCCTGATCGATGGTGGCGAATGGATTCTGTGGCAGGATGTCGAGATCCTTGTACTTGCCTAAGAAACTTCCGGCATCATCACGGCTCATCCCGAGCGTGGTCTGGGTCAAGTCGTTTGTTCCGAAGCTGAAGAACTGAGCGGTCTTAGCGATCTCAGCGGAGGTCACAGCTGCGCGGGGCACTTCGATCATGGTACCGACGAGGTAGTTGATCTTAACGCCCTTGGCTTTCTGAACTTCCTTAGCGACGCGGTGAACGATGGCCACTTGGTTGTCGAGCTCGTCCTGGAAGCCTACAAGAGGAATCATGATTTCAGGATTCACCTTTACCTTCTTCTTCAGCTTGAGCACTTGAGCGGCAGCTTCGAAGATGGCTTGAGCCTGCATTTCCGTAATTTCTGGATACGAAATACCGAGGCGGCAACCGCGATGGCCAAGCATTGGGTTTTCTTCATGCAGGGCGTGTACTCGCTCTGTAACAACGTCTACCGATACGCCGAGATGTTCTGCCAACGAACGACGAGCCTCGTCGTCGTGGGGGAGGAACTCGTGCAATGGCGGATCCAGCAGGCGAACAGTGACTGGGCGGCCGTCCATCGCTTTGAACAATCCATTGAAGTCCTTACGCTGGAAAGGAAGCAACTTCTTGAGGGCCTTTTTGCGAGAAGCTTCATCAGGCGCTAGGATCATTTCCCGCATGTAAGTAATGCGGTCGCCTTCAAAGAACATGTGCTCCGTACGGCAAAGTCCGATACCTTCTGCTCCAAGGGATATAGCCGCTTTCGATTGCGTAGGAGAATCCGCATTGGTGCGAACGCCTAGCTTGCGGAACTTGTCAGCCCATTTCATTACCTGATCGAAGAGCTGGTAGGTGTAGCTTTTTTCGGCTTTCATCTTGCCAGCGAGAACCTGGGAGACTTCGGACGGAGCGGTTTCCACGTGGCCAGCGAAAATCTGGCCAGTTGTGCCGTCAATAGAGATATAGTCGCCTTCATCGAGAACAGTTTTGCCAGCCGATAGAGTGCGACTCGCGTAGTTGATATCGATATCGGAAGCGCCGCAGATACAAACCTTGCCCATCTGACGAGCAACGAGGGCGGCGTGCGAGGATACACCGCCACGAGATGTGAGGATGCCATCCGAGGCAATCATTCCGCGGAGGTCTTCCGGAGATGTTTCTTCGCGGCAAAGGACAACGGAATTACCCTTGGCCACTTCCTTTTCGGCGTCGGCCGCGTTAAAGACGATCTTTCCAGAAGCCGCTCCCGGCCCTGCGGGCAATCCGGTAGCCATCAATGTCGCTTTCTTGATAGAGGCGGTGTCGAAGATAGGAACGAGCAGGCTTGAGATCTGATCGGCGGGGATCTTGGTGACCGCTGTTTTTTGGTTCATTAACCGCTGCTTCGTCATTTCAACGGCGATACGGACGGCTGCTAGACCGGTACGTTTACCATTACGGGTTTGCAGCATGTAGAGCGTGCCGTCTTCGATGGTGAACTCGAAATCCTGTACATCGCCAAAGTGCTTTTCCAGTTTCTTTCGCACTGCGCATAGCTCCTTGAAGGATTTTGGCATATCTTGCTCGAGTTGAGCGATCGGGTGCGGTGTGCGTACGCCGGCGACAACATCCTCGCCTTGAGCATTGATCAGGTACTCGCCGTAGAAAACGTTCTCCCCGTTGGCAGGGTCGCGAGTGAAGGCGACGCCGGTGCCCGAAGTTTCACCCATGTTTCCGAATACCATGAGCTGCACATTTACAGCAGTTCCCCATTCGGCAGGGATACCGTACTTTTGACGATAGAGGATGGCGCGTTCGTTCTGCCAGGAGTTGAAAACCGCTCCGACGGCGCCGTCGAGTTGCTTATGAACGTCTTGTGGAAATTCGCCTCCGGTGCGGTCCTTGATTAGCTTCTGGAAACGGCGGATAACTTCCTTGTTGTCCTCTTCGGTAAGGTCCGAATCGATCTCGACGCCAACTTCTTTCTTAACACCTTCCAACACGTGTTCGAATGGCTCGGGCTCGAGCTCATTGCGTGATTGAACTCCCATTACAACGTCGCCGTACATTTGGATGAATCGGCGATAGCAGTCGTAGGCAAAGCGTCCGTTGCCGGTGAGCTTGGCTAAGCCAGCGACTGTCTTGTCGTTGAGGCCAAGATTCAAAATCGTATCCATCATGCCGGGCATGGATTCGCGAGCGCCGGACCGGACGGAGAAAAGAAGCGGGTTCTTGGGATCGCCAAACTTTTTGCGCGACTCGCGCTCAACAGTCTTGATGGCCTTTTCGACCTGGCCTTTGAGCTCGGCTGGGTACCTGCGACCATTATCGTAGTAGGCCGTGCAGACCTCGGTTGTGATGGTGAAACCGCCTGGTACGGGTAGGCCGATGGCAGCCATTTCCGCTAGGTTGGCGCCTTTACCGCCAAGCAGTTCCTTCATTTTAGCGTTACCGTCGGTTTTCTTGCCGAACGAGTAAACGTATTTTATGGCTTTAGCAGCGCGTTTACGCGCGGTCTTCTTCGCTTTTTTCGCAGTGGTTTTGGATGGCATCCTTATTGAACTAATTTGGATTTGCGATGGATGAAGAGAGGGCGTTTGTGGAACCTACTCCTCTAAGAAAAGGGACCCTCTTAAGAACGGATCTCCATCTGTCAACGGGATTGATCAATAGGTAGAGATTAAGCGCTCCAGGCGGGTCGATAAGAGGTCTCTGAGCAGGAAAATGGAGTTGCCCGTGAGGAATCCGTTGTTCATGTAACTGGGTTTGAAAAGTTGAATGAGCGATATCGAGCCCTATCAAGAACCTGATGATGACGAGCCAAAATGGGCTGGGGATCCCAAGCACATGGGATTCTTGGAGCATCTGGAAGAGCTTCGCTGGTCGCTGCTCAAGCCGATCGCGGCCTTCATGATAGCGTTCGTGGCCTCCATGATTTTTATCGTGGATGTTAAGGACATCTTGCTAGCTCCGCTCTATGCGAACTATTCACATTTGTCAGAAGAGGAGTTGCTCGTGGTTTTTCCTGGTCTGACTACCTACAATGTCACTGGGGTCTTCATGGCCATGCTTCTGATTGGCGTAATTATCGGCCTTATGGTGGCGTCACCATTTTTTATATACTATTTAGGTCGCTTCTTGGCCCCGGCCTTGACCGTTCAGGAAAAGAAAATCCTCGTTCCGGGTTCGTTCTCTGTTCTGTTACTCTTTCTCTTGGGGTGCTCTTTCGGCTATTACATTTTGCTGCCTCGAACCATCACTGCAGTAATTTGGTTTAACCAGTTGCTCGGTTTCCAGATGCTTTGGACGACTAGCAATTACTTTGGCTTTCTGACCTTTACGATTCTAGGGCTAGGTATCGCCTTTCAGATGCCCTTGGCGATAATCGTTCTGGTGACGATCGGAGTAGTCACTCCGGAACAGCTTCGTGAATACCGTCGCTACATTGTCCTTTCAATTTTGATCTTGGCGGCCATCTTAACGCCACCTGAACCGGTTACTCAGTTAGCTCTGGCCGGACCTTTGTGGATTCTGTACGAGCTCTCGATCATCGTGTCGGTCTTCCTCAAGAA
>NZNM01000123.1 GCA_002694885.1 Opitutaceae bacterium
AAAAATACCTAGGCAAGTACGATGTCGGCTGGGAGACGATTCGCGAACGCCGGTTCGCCAAGCAAAAGCGGCTGGGGCTGTTCCCGAACGATATGGAATTGCCGCCGCTGCCAGAGCATATGAAGCCCTGGAACGAGCTGTCGGACAAGGAGCGTGAGATGGAGAGTTTTCGCATGGCTATTTACGCTGCCATGGTGGATCGGGTGGACCAGAGCATAGGCCGCATGCTCGACTATCTAGAAAAGCGCGGTGTTCGGGACAATACATTGATCCTTCTCGTTTCTGACAACGGCGCTTGTCCATTCGAGCGAAGTCGCATGACCCAGATTCCGCCATGGAAACCGGATTCCTACTACTTGTACGATGCCAGTTGGGCAGCCGTAGGCAATACGCCGTTCAAGCATTTCAAGCAGACGCAGCATGAGGGGGGCATCTCTTCGCCGTTGATCGTCAACTGGCCTGGGAAAATCGCTCAGCCGGGATCCTGGGAGACGAGCCCTGGGCACCTGATCGATATTATGGCCACTTTTGTCGATGTTACCGATGCCACGTATCCAAAAAAGTATCGCGGGGAGAAAATCGTTCCGCTTCAAGGCAAAACTCTAGCGCCATTGTTTGCTGGTAACGAAAGGGATGAGCACGACTGGCTCTATTTCCAGTTCGGCGATTGCCGGGCTATCATTCAGGACGATTGGAAAGCGGTTAGTTTTTATGGTCATAAGTGGGAACTCTATAATTTGGTCGACGATAGAGTGGAGCAGAACGACCTATCGGACAAATTGCCGGAAAAAGTCGAGGCATTGAAAAACCTTTGGCACTATGCCGCCAAGGAAGTGGATAGGGCTCCTGAGAAGGCCCGCAAACCCGCTAGCGAAAAAGCGTCTCCCGACTCGAGAGGGTCGTGGCACGGCACCAAAGAGTACGACCACTGGCAAGCCCCGGCGTTCTGAATGATTTAGAAACTGATCCTTGGTTTGTATTAAACTATATCGTAGTTTGACTCGTTAGATACGAATACGCTGTTCGCAGTTAGTCCCGCCAGCGACGATGGCCCCAGAGGTATTGGGTGGGGTCTTGACGGATGGTTTTTTCCAGGTCGCGATTCAGACTGTTGAGGATGGCTTTGATGTCTTCGTTCTTATTTCCGCTCCTAGTTTGTTGGATCAGAGGAGAGAAAGTGATTTCGAATTTCATGGGTCCGACTCGATGGCAAGAGGCGAAGCATAGCGGTGTCCGCGTGACCAGGTGGAGCATGGCGGCTGTCTTAAAGGTAGCGGCTGGATGAGCAAAAAAATCGATCATCATTCCGTAGTCCCCAGCGTGCTGGTCGAAAAGCAAGGCGAGGATTTCATTGTTGTCGAGAACTTCCAAAAAACGTCCGGTGTTGCCATCGTGCTTGGGAATGGGGCGGAAGCGGTAACGGGATTTCCGTTTCTTTACCAATTCCTCGATGTAGGGATTGTTCATGGCCCGAGTGATTCCCGCTACTGGCTTGTATCTAGACACCCAATGGCCTGCCACTTCCCAATTTCCATAGTGGCCGGAGGCGATGATCAGGCTTTGCTCGGGATCTTCCAAGACTGCTTTAACATCATCCGGAATCTGGATTTGAAGATGCTGGTCAATTCTGTCCTCTCCAAGAAAATCGGTGGACCGTAGGGACTCCACAATGACAAGCGCCATATTGTGGCAGGCCTTTTTAGCGATGGCCAAGGCCCGTTTAGGATCCGTTTCGATTCCGCTACGGATAATGTTGTCGCGACCGACGATCCGCCGCTTCTTATCGACAAGCCACCAGAGATTGGCGGTACCGCGGGCGACGAGACAAGTGACGGCGTATGGCAGCGTGTCGCAAAGAAAGAGTACGCAACGAAAGAAGCCGTATTCGGCGAACTGGCAAAGTCGCTTCAAGCTCCTTTGGCGATTAGCATTTCTATAATCTCGCCAACGGTCGTGACGTTGAGCACTTCCTTGGCTTCCAGATGTATGCCGATAACCTCTTCGATATCGTAGAGCAGATCGAGTATAGTGAGGGAGTCGAGGCCTAGTGATTCGATGGTGGATTGAGTACTGAAGGCGTCCCAGTCCGGTTCGACTGTCGAGGATTCTTCCAAAATGCCTCGGAGCTGGCCGAGGATGGTTTCTTGTTTATCAGTGTCTGTCATGGTGGGAAAATGCTTTACGCTAGTCGCTATTAGGGCCGATGATTAGGACGCCGTTGCCTCCGCCAAAGCCAAAGCTGTTTTTCATGACGGGTCCTTGATCAATGGATACGGATTTGTCCTTTACGAGATGAACATTGCAAGCGGGATCTGGATTTTCCAGATTCAGATTTGGCGGGGCCTGCCGATTTTCGATCATTTTCACGGAAGCGATTGTTTCCAGAGCTCCGGAGGCCCCGAGAGTGTGACCGAAATAGCTCTTGTTGGCGACGACAGGAACGCTATCCGCGTGATCGCCGAAAACGCGCCGAATCGACTCGCTCTCGCAGGAGTCGTTGTTCGGTGTGGCCGTTCCGTGGGCGTTGATTAACGCGATTTCGCTGGGCTCTACTCCGGCGTCAACGAGAGCTTGGTTCATGGCTTTGGCCTGGCCTTCCGAGCTAGGCTTGGTGATGTGAGTGGCGTCCGAAGATTCGCCGTATCCAAGAATCTCTGCCCGGATCGTCGCCCTACGCTCAACGGCTTGGTCGAAAGCTTCGAGAACAATGGCTCCGGCTCCTTCTCCCAACACCGTTCCCTGTCGATCTTCGGCGAAGGGCCGACAGGCTTGGAGAGGGTCTTCTATCCGTGAAAGGGCGCCAATGTTGTTCCAGGCGCCGAAAGAAAAGGGATCGAAAAATCCGTCGGCGCCGCCGCATAGGACGCGATCGGCGTATCCGTGGCGGATCATGCGGAATGCCGTCCCTAGGGCATTGGTCGCTGATGTGCAGGCCGAAACGATCACACAGTTAGCGCCCGTCAATTTGAACTGCAGCGACACCCCTGCGGAAATCGCGTTGTACATGCAACGCGGAACGGTTGTCGGACGAAGGTTGTGGGCTCCTTTTTCTAAGTAAGTTTTATAAGCTAGGTGGTGGCTTTGGGCGCTGCCCGTCCCAGTGCCCAGTATAACCGAGACATCCTGATTTTCAAACGGGCCTTCCTCTGCAATGAGTTCTGCTTGGCGGAGGGCTTGGGCGGAGGCGACTACAGCCATATCCAAAGCTCTATCGGTTGGTCGTCGCCCCAAGGGTTTCAAGGCTTCCTCGACTAGCCCGGCTGGCACTTCAGCCCCGATCCCGACTTTGAGTTTGGATGTATCGAATGCCTGGAGTTGCCCCATCCCGCTTTTGCCTTCGAGTAAGCGAGACCAAACAGATTCTTCGTCGATCCCCAAAGCGGATACGATTCCCATGCCTGTAATAGCTACACGTCTATTGGAATTTGTGGAGTCGTCAGCCATGCGGAAAATCATACTAGTCTATCCGTAAATGAATTGCCCGCCATCTACATGCAATATTTGCCCGGTCATGTATTGGGAATCAGAAGACAAGAGAAAAGCCGTTGCTTTGGCGACGTCGTCGCAGCTGGCTAGTCGGTTTAGGGGGATGGCCATTTTCGCGATCATCTCGTCTGTCATGCCCTCCGCCATATCGGTTTCTACGATGCCAGGGGAGATGGCGTTGCACCGGATACCGAATCGAGCTGCTTCGAGGGCCAAGCTTCGAGTGAGACTAACGAGTCCCGCTTTCGATGCCGCGTAGTCCGCTCCCATTAGATTTCCCGGTCCGTGGGCCGCCAGCGATGCCATGTTCACAATGCTGCCTGCTTTCGCTTTCCTCATGAGCTTGTAAGCTTCTTGAGAGGCGATGAACGCTGATTCCAGATTCAGGGCTTGGGTTGCCCGCCAATCCTCGAGCTTCAGCCCTCGGAATGCGACGGCCCGCCCTCCACCGGCATTGTTGACGAGTCCGTCCAAACGGCCGAAATGGTTGAAAACGTTTTTGACTAGGTTGCCGGCATTCTGGGGATCGGACAAGTCTGCGGCGAAGGCTTTCGCCTGGGCCGGATCTATTTCATCGCAGACCGATTGTACTTTACCGAGATCCCTCCCGTGAATAGCGACCGATCCTCCTGCCTGCGCTATTGTCGAGGCGATGGCTTTTCCGATTCCTCTGGTAGAACCCGTAACGAGGAATGCTTGGCCGCTAAAATCGTGTGGCATGAATAGATGAGAGCTAAGGGAGTAACGGTAGTTCGAGTGGGCCAGCCGTTATTGCGCCCAACTCAGTCTCCGGAAGTGATGCGATGAAACTCCCGGAATACAAGTAAGAATGAGCTGTTGCTTGGCAATGGAATTTTGGGCAAGAGCGTGGAATGCCAATCGAGTAGCAAAAAGGGTTTGGAAACTCTTTTTGGTAACCCTACCGAAATGAGTTGATAGATAGGGCTCTCGTTCGTTTCGGGTGTGCGTCGACTAAACGTGTAGTCGAGCGTTGGAGATCCGATAGACTGGGAGGTTTTTACACAAAATCCCTTTTGATATCGCAGTTCCGCTTGGCGTGGGCTGCTCCCACAAGCCATAACTGGCGCTGGAATCCACTATTGACCAACGCCAAGGGCGGGACGCTCGGTTCATCTACCGTTACCATTTCTTAGGATCTATGGCTGCTCGGAGATCAGCCGCTACCTCTTCTTGCGTGAAACGATAACAGCGGCCGGAATAGGAAGCTAATTCTGACCGAAGCTATTCAGCAAACTGGCTTCTTCAGGAGATGGCTTTTCAGCAGTTAGCTCCAGTATGCGCTGAGTCGTGCGGATATAGTCCTCGGCCACTTTGATCGAAGCCTCTCGCTTGCTCATCAGTACCATAGGCAAGCCTTGAAGAACGGCCCGTTCGACAGTGACGGAGTGGCGAATTTGTTCCGGGAACACACAGGCCCTTTCAGGTACCTTATTCTGCGCGGCAAAACGCTCGATCTGGGCATTGAACCGCTCCAATGGCACGTCGATGTTCGTCCCCAGTTTCACTGCATTTAGCGAGATGCCAAGAATCTGAGGGAGCGGCGCCTTGAGATCTTCACGCCAGCGAAGGCTTTGTTTGCGGAAAGACTCGAGCTTCTCGATGAGCAGGTGGAATCCTATGATGCTCAAAGCGTCCGGATTTGCCGGGACGATAATGTGTTCACTGCTAAATACGGCGCATTGGGGAGCGTGGAAGAAACTAGGCGGACAATCGAAAAAGATGTAGTCGTAATCCTTTTCGATAGGTTTCAGTTCCTGGTAGAAGTGGGCGTAGAACGGCTTTTCCCAGGGATTGGGCAGTTCGTGTTCGAGATCCATCAAGTTGAAGCTCGAGGGAACCAGATCCAGGCCTTTGAGCGCGATTTCTCCATCCGAGTCGCGAACCACGTCCTTTTGGATGCAGGAGCTGATTGAGGAGCCGGTCTCTTTGAAAAGGCTAAGAATGAAATTGCTCGGGTTGCGATTGAGGGCGTTCAAGCGGTCCAATCGCATCAGCCAGATGCTAGAATTGCTTTGAGCGTCGAAATCGACCACGAGAACCTACTTGCCCAGGTATGCCAAACAAGAGGCAACGTTCACAAGCAGAGAGGTTTTGCCAACGCCACCCTTCAAATTGAAAAAACTGATCTTAGTCGCCATTACGCCTTCTCGAGTCTAAACCCCGTCTATTCCTAATCGGCGCGTCGCGATGCCACCTGCAGCCGAGAGACGGGATGAAACTCGATAATCCTCATTTAACAATTCTTTGAACCGGTTTTGATGATCGGGCTATTTACAAATCGCTCTGTAAATCTATGATACCAAACAGTTGCCAATGACTTCTGACGAACAGGATAAGTCAATTTTCGATGCGGTTGCCCGCCGCCGTCGCAGCTCGGAGCTGCAACGTTTAGCGGAGGAGAAAGGCTTGGTCGATCCTGATAGTGAGACTGACGAAGAACATAAAGGGTTGGCCGGGGACTCTGAATTGCTCGATCAGGAGCAAGAGATGAAACGACTCGAGTCTGTACATGAACCGTCGGCGCCAGAAAAATCGATCGACGAACAGCTGCTTTCCAATTTGGGAACGGGAACGAACGACTATGGCGTTGCCGAGGATCTCATTCCGCAAATCGATTTCGATACAATTCCTCTGACGCAACCCAAACGGGTGATGTCGAAGACGCGATCGGATCAGTCAGCTGAGAAGGACGCTACTCAGGGCGATTCCAAGCCAATTGAGGAAGCGACTTCACGGGCACCCAAACGGAAAAAGAAATCCCCGTCTCTGCTGGATAGCTATTTCAAAGGGCTCTGACTGTGGCGGAGCGATATGGCTTCAGATCCCCTATCGGGCAATTCCAAACGCGCCGGGACGTCGCGTTCCACCCTTGAGCCAATTTACTTGAGAGGTGGAGCTCGAGCTCCGGGCGAGTTTCTCAAAGCCAACGCGCGCTCGCTCGACCTTCACCGCCGTAGCTTTCGATCGAAGGCGTGAGATCGCTCCTTCCTCGAACTATTCGAGTTGGGATAGGCTCTACTATCAATTCGCATCGGAGCCCGTCGCTGCGATCCCGTCGTCTTTGAATTCTATACGCCGTTGTTTGTACAACATGCCTAAGGCTTGTTTGAAGGCTTTCTTGCTGGCGAAAAAGGTGGCTCTTATTTTTTCCGGAGGGGACTTGTCGTTGAAAGGGAGATAGCCGCCAGCGTCCAAAAGACGATCGTAGATGTCTTCGGCTAGCGGTAAGGTTCGGCCATAGCCAGAGGGATCGCGCTGCAAATCGATTTTCCCGTCCTCGCGAACCTCTTTGATGAATCCTGTGAATGACTGTCCGTATTCAATTGGCCCCGACAACTCCGACTTGTAAAGCAACCCTGTATGAGCGTTTTCGATAATCGCTCGGTAACCGATGGGCGTTTCTTCAATAACCAGCAGTTTGACCGGATCACCTTTTCGGTAGTGGTGTTCGGTTTGATCCAGATAGCGATGAAATCGAGCAGTGGCGACCAGACGATCGGTCTCTGGATCCAGCTTTAGGTAGACGATAGTTTTGTTTCCTACCTGGACTCGCGTTTTCTGTTCTCGAAAAGGCAGTAGGATATCCTTCTCTAGTCCCCAATCTAGAAAAGCCCCGACTTTGGGATTTACGTCCGTAACTTCGAGGCAGGCGAATTCCCCGACCATAGCTTTAGGCGTCCTAGTCGTAGCGACCAAGCGGTCTTCAGAATCGCGATACAAAAAAATATCCAGCACATCCCCAATTTCCGCCCAATCGGGCCTTTGAAATGCAGGCAGCAAGATTTCTCCTAAGCTTTCGCCATCGACATAGGGGCCCTGTGGTGAATCCCGGACGATTTCCAGACGGTTTCTCTGACCGATTTTCGGCATAGATGGGCAACCGTAGCTCGGATTCCCGGGATTGGGAGCAAAAAGAGCGGCCAGATTTTTCAGATGGGATCGTTTGGAGCCACCAGGAACTTAGTGTTTAGCGCCTTTGTCCGCTATCTTCTCCCTCGACGTAATCTCAAATAGTCCCTATCACGGAAAAATCGTATCGGTATGAATTCGTTTTTCAGTTTTTCAGCAATCGCAAAGATTTTAGTCAGGCTCGCCGCAATTTTAATGGTTGGCGCGGTGGCCAGTGTTTCCTCGGCAGATCCGGTAAAAATCTGGATCAGCTCGCAGCAGGACAAGATCTACTACGACAATATGGTCCGACTCTATCAACAAGAGGTGGACGCTGATTTTCAAGCGGATGTTCAGGCGTTCGGCTTCCGAGAAATGCCGGACAAGCTGGCCATCGCCTTCAAAACGCAAACCAACACCCCAGACATCGTGCAGCTAGATGAAGTCTTCTTCGGAATGTACCTCCAGGGAGAAGCGCCATTCGTAGATCTGACCGATCGAGTGAAAACTGCCGGGCTAGACAAATCCATCATGCCACAGCGCCTGGAGCTATTTAGCGTGGGTGATCAAGTCTTGGGATTACCGCAATCGTTGAGCGCTGTAGTTATTTATTATCGGAGAGATCTCTTTCAGCAGTTCAGTCTTTCTCCCAGCGAGTTCAAGACCTGGGACGATTTCGTCGCGATTGGTGAAGAACTTGCGGCTCAGAATCAGCCCTTGCTCGCCTTGGATCCGAGCTATTTCGGCATGCTTCTGAGGCAGCGAGGGGGGCATCTTTTTTCGGAGTCGGGAGAAGTTTTGCCAGATTTCGAGCTGGCGGTGGATACGCTGGAATTTTTGGGAGAGTTGGCCCAGAAACGTATCGGTCTAATGCCGGATAGGGCCACGATTTTCGATCCCGTGTTTTTCGGCGGCGATGTGGCTAACAACGAGATTCTCGCGATCATGGGAGCCGATTGGTATGGCCTGGATATGATCCAGCAATTTTCTTCGGATTTGGAGGGCGAATGGGGCATTATGCCGCTTCCAGTATGGACTGACGACGCGGGCAACCCCAATTCCGTAAGAACGTCGACCTTCGCCGGACAAGGATTGGTCATCTACAAAGGAAGCGAATTGATAGACGAGTCTTGGGAATTCATGAAGTTCGTTATGACTAATCGGGAGGCCAATGCTCAGCGCTTTTTGCAAGGAAACAGTTTTCCCGCATACAAGCCGGCTTTTGAGGATATCCGGCTATTGCAACCGCAACCGTTTTTTGGGTACGATTCAATGGGTCAAATTCTTGTGGATCTCGCTGCCGAAGTGCCGAGAGTCATGATGAATCCGAAGCGCCCGATGGCAGTTTTCATGATCCGAGAAGGGATGCTGAGCTCTGTCATGTATGGAGAAGGGGATGCTCGAAGCGCCCTAAATCGATTCAAGGATCAACTCGAGAGTGGAGGAGGACCTCCTCCAGGAGCGAACTAGAATCACATAGTTGATGCTGCCTTTGCTCAACGATAAGGCTTGGCCAGGCTGGGGGCGCGTTTGGCTCCTAGCGCCGTTTTTCATTTTGCTCTCGCTATTCTGGCTCACCCCGCTGGGGAAGGGAGTATTGTTGAGTCTCGAGTCGGATACCCTGTTCGGAGAGTCCACCTTTGTAGGCTGGCAGCACTATCGAGATCTCCTGTCCGATTCTCGGTATTGGCGGGCAGTCCTGAATACGTTTTTATTTACCGTATCGACCGTGAGTTTAACTATCACATTGGCACTTGTATTTGCCCATTCCCTACTAAGGTGCAATCGGCGTATTCAAGGGCCTTTGGCGTTTGGCCTGATGATTCCCGGTCTTTGCCCACCGACCGTCTTGGCCCTTCTCTTCCTCTTGGTGTTCCATGGCAAGGAAGGGCTTCT
Organism: Opitutaceae bacterium; assembly: GCA_002694885.1. Classification (GTDB taxonomy): domain Bacteria; phylum Verrucomicrobiota; class Verrucomicrobiia; order Opitutales; family Opitutaceae; genus Pelagisphaera. The sequence goes on from NZNM01000123.1 coordinate 9,292, forward strand.
CAATCGGTGGGTGGTTGATCCCTTAGGTTTCGAGACTATCAATTGGCTTTCGGATCCCGATTTCATCCTATCGGCCGTAGTGATTCAGGCGATATGGCGATGGACCGGCTTTATGGCCTTTTTCCTCCTCTGTGCCTTGAATGCCCGTTCCCAAGAGATTCTCGACGCCGCAAAGATAGATGGAGCAGGGTTCTGGACGCGGTTTGTACATGTTACCTTGCCCCTCATAGCCCCAACGCTGACCTTTTGCTTGATCTATTTGATTATCGATTGCTTCGCTCAATTCGCTGGATCCTACGTTCTTTTCGGTGGATCTGGCGGGATGAATGACGCGGGCCTGCTCTTGGTTACCTATGCTTACCAAAAAGCTTTTATAGGCGCTGGTTTTGGCAGCGGAGCCGCGGTTAGTCTATCGATTGTTCCGTGGTTGGCCGGGATGCTCGTTCTGGTCGCAATGGTCCCCCGATTCATTTGGAAGGAGGGCTCGAACCGATGAGTCGAAAGATCGTTTCGATCATTGTGGGGTGTTTGCTGGCCCTTTCAACAATCGTGTTTCTGTATCCACTGTTCTGGATGATTCTCGGTTCGTTCAAATCGAATGCGGAGATTTTCAATACCCGCATTTTTTGGCCGCGCGAATGGGCCGGGCAGTATTACGGAATTCTGTTTTCCAATGAGTACTTTCCCTTCATCCGAAGTATGGCGAATTCCATCGCCGTATCTTTAACTCAGGGCGTGGGGGCCACGTTGCTTGCTGCAATGGCAGGTTTCGTGATCGGCTCGTATCGCCTCCGAGCTCGCAATGGGTTGCTTGGTTTAGGCGTCCTGGTTGTTCTCATACCGGCTCAGATGGTAGCCTTGCCCTTGTTCATTTGGGTAAACTTCTTGGGGCTATTCGACAGCCTCCTTGGGGTAGCTTTACCAGGGATGGTTAGCGGTTTGGGGCTTTTGTTTTTCGCCCGCGTTTACAGCCAAGTGCCTAGAGATTTACTAGACGTGGCTCGGATGGAGGGCGCCTCCGAATTTCGGATATTCCTGCTAACGCTTCCTTTGGTTAGACCCTTTCTCATCGCCTTCGGGTTTGCCCATTTCGTGCTTTCCTGGCATGCCCACATCATACCTATGCTCGTATTGAATAGCGAAGAGACGCGTACCTTGCCAATTAGTCTAGCGGCCTTGTATGGCAGCAGTCTTAATTCGCCGCAGGCGGTATTGATGGCTGGATCGGCATTGGGAATGCTTCCGTTGGTAGCCGTGTTCGCTTTCGCTTACCCGCAGTTGAAGTCGGCGCTGCAAGAGTTTGTGGCCCAATAGCGGCGAGGTTTACGCGGTTGTTTGAATCAGGTAGCGGGCGATCTCACGCCTAGGTTGAAGCTACGGCTGCGCAAGCCGGGCGCCCATCTAGAAAAGTAACACAGGCATCTTGCCTGTACGCAGAAGATGAGAAAACAGGCTAGAAGCCTGTTCTACTATTATGGGCGCTCGGAGATCGCCCGCTACCTTAAGGCTTTGGAGCCGCTACTCGGTTTCCAGCGCTTCTGAGAATCCTTGAATGTAGGCGACGACATCTTTCAGGTCTTGATCATTGAATCCCTTTAGTGAATACGCCATTTGAATCCCGTAGGGATCTTCCGGATGGTAGCCGCGCTTGCCGGACGCGAACTTTCGGAGCTGATCCAATAGGTACCAATCCTCGAGAATATTCAGGGGTGGGGAACGCAAGCGTTCGTTCCCTTGCCCGTAAGCCCCATGACAAAGAAGACAGGTTCCGTAGATAAGTTGGCCCCGTTCCGCGTTTCCCCGAACCACTTTCATGTGAGGCTTTGGCGGGAGCTCGTCGATGTAAGCGGAGAGGAGGCGAATCGCCTCGTCGTCTTCGAATCGGTCTCGAGCGGATCCCATGAGCAGCTCGGATCGGTTCTCGGGGTTCTGTCCACGTACGCCGTCTCTAAATTTCTCCAATTGGGCTTTGCTGTACCAGGCGGGAAGTCCATCGATAATTGGACCTCGCTGCATTTCCTGAGCGCTATGGCAGATGAGGCAAGATTCAGCGAAAAAGCTTTCCGCTTTGGCGAACTCTTCTTCGGTTAGGGCGGGTTTTCTGGAGCAACCCAGGATCAGCAAGGAGCATGCGGCCATCGAAAGGACGAGCCGTTGGGGGCTTTCAATCTGGAAAATAGGTCGCTTCATTTCTCTGGAACGATGCTTATATGCGTGATTTCCGGGGGAGCGAAAACCCGAAATTGCGGTCCCCAAGAACCTGTGCCGCGACTCAAGTATAAGTAAGTGTCGTTATCGAGCCAAGTCAGTCCGGGCTTAGCCTGGTAGAAGATCTTGTTTAGGTAGTGGAATGGGAAAATCTGGCCACCATGAGTATGTCCGGATAGCTGCAAATCGAATCTCTCGAATCGCTCGGGGCGAATGCTAGGGCGGTGATACAAGAAGAGCCGAAATGTGGAGGGATCCACCCCATCGAAAGTCGCCGCATCCGTTGTTTCCCGAGGGATGTTCCCTCGAGCGGTGGGATCATCCATTCCTATCAGGGTTACATCGTCGCTCAACGAAATCGATTCGTTGCGGAGAACTTGAAATCCGGCTTCCCGAGTTAATTCCAGGCAGGCGTCGAGATCGGCGTAATACTCGTGATTACCACTCACCGCGAATTTGCCTAGAGGTGCATTTGGAAGCGTTTTCAGTAACTCGACATAGGGCTGCATGAGTGGTAAATAGCCGTCGAAGAGGTCGCCCGTTGATACGATAAGATCGGCCTCGAGCTCATTGATAGCCGCGACAATGCGGCGAACGTTTTCCAGCGAGCTGGAGTCTCCCAGGTGCAGATCGGAAATTTGAACGATTCGAATTGGTGATGCGATTTTCGAGGATGAGAGCTGGACTCCGCGAATATTGATTCGTTTAGCGGAAACGTATCCGTAGATTGATAACGGAAAACCGAGACCCGTTAAGAGGTATAGGGAGAGTTTTTCATCCAAAGCAGGTAGGAACCATTGGGCGGCGTCTAAAAGTAGGGCGACGGAAAGAAAGATAAAGCTGACGCCCATCCAGCTATAGCCAATCTTTGAGGCCAATAGTGAATGTCTAAACCAACGGGTTCGCTCCATCAAGAGCGCCGCCACCAGGCAACCGACGCACAGGATTATGAGGCTGGCCAACAGCCAGGAATGCCGCCCGATTCCGTCGACTACAGAGACGTATAGGTAGTAGCCGATGGATAGTTGGACGGCGATGAAAAAGGTGACGATCATTTCAACGTGGTATTAGTAGGTTGCGAAATCCAAGGGTTTAGCAATGACTGAATTCGGATTTCCTCTGTCGGTGTTCGGAGAGTGAAATACGTTGCTTCTGAGGCGGGATAAACAATAATGCGGCCATGGGAAGTCTACGTTTGATATCTTTGTTTGCTCTAGCTTTTAGCTTAGCGATTTCGGTGACCTTGGGTAGGCCGAACATCATTTTGGTCATGACGGATGACCAGGGGTACGGCGATCTTGGCACTCACGGGAACGACGAAATCGACACCCCTAACTTGGACCGGTTCGCGAGCGAATCGCTGGGAATGGATCGATTTTATGTCAATCCGCTGTGCGCGCCTACTCGGGCTAGTTTGATGACGGGTCGCTATTATCTGCGTACTGGAATCCTGCATACATCTCGAGGGGCGGCAAAGATGCACGGCGACGAGGTTACGATTGCCGAGCTACTTAAGGGCTCGGGATACCGGACGGGGCTATTTGGCAAGTGGCATCTGGGAGAAAATTATCCAATGCGTCCGCAGGACCAGGGATTTGAAGAAACGCTTATTCATAAGTCAGGAGGTATCGGGCAAACTCCAGACACCGATGCCAACTACTTTAACCCGATCCTTTGGCGAAATGGCGATCTGGTAAAGGCAGACGGCTATTGCACGGACCTCTTTTTCGATGCCGCCATCCAGTTTTTGAGATCGGATTCCGATAAGCCGTTTTTCATTTATGTCGCTCCTAATGTTCCCCACACGCCCTTGGATG
>NZNM01000124.1 GCA_002694885.1 Opitutaceae bacterium
GGCGTTGGAAGTATAACAACATTCGACCGCACCGTTCCCTTGGTTACATCAGTCCAATCAGGTTCGCTCAACAATTAACCCAAGAGGGATCTGAACAAGGCTCTGGCTCTACTCGGCCTTCGGCCTCCTTCCGCCAGAACCTCGACTTCCTCTACAACCTAAACCATATAATTACAACCTCCAGACTAACGAAGCACATGGCCCAGTTTAGGTAACTCGATCACATTGTAGGAGCGATCGATGATCGCGTTGCGTCAATTTAAGCCCGCCCGGAGGTCGGGCTCCACCTATCTAGGACTTGATGTTGGGTGTAACGCGAAGTCCCGGCGCGTTTTTACGATCAAACAATAGTTAAGTTCAAAAAAATGCGGTGCCGCGAGAACGCCATCCTACTTGTTCCGCTGAGCGGAACATCCTAGCGAAGCCGAGGCAAAGCGGTGACGATATAAATATTCATTTCGTCAACGTCTCGCTTCGCGTGACTAAGATTCCCTGCATTCGCCAGGGCCAACCACCGACACGTCGGGGCATCACTCGTTCGTAAGGTTCGCTACGCGAACGTAGGTTTAAATTCAATCGAACCCAATGTCTCGCAGAGACACCTATTTGCCTCGCAGAGGCAACAAGCGATCCCGCGACTGCGCATACACGTCAACTTAACTAAGATATGCTGAAATAAACTCGCGGGGACGTCGAGTTCCACCCTTGATAACGGCGCGAAAAGGTGGAGCTCGACCTCCGAGCGAGCTTAAGTTGACGCCAATGCGCGACTGCGGGAGAGCGTTGTTAAACATCACTCTCTCCGATCGTTAGTTCCTCCCTCCGTTAGGAAATGGGAGTCCGCAAAGCGGACAATGGGTTCTAGCCCATGACCTTGTTCCGAGTTCCATAGACTACCGAATATTGAGTGGCCATAATCCCCGATGCCAGCTAACCACCTTTCTCGATGAGCGTAAAAATCGGAATCATAGGAACGGGCTGGGTAACGGAATTGCACCTCGCCGCCTTGAAAACCATTGATGGAGCCGAAGTCGTTGCCATCGCTGGGCGCAACGAAGGGCGGGTTGTCGAACTAGCCGAACCCTGGAAGGCCAGAACCTACAAAGCGCCGTTGGAAATGCTTTCCAAGGAATCTCTCGATGTCGCCTTCATCCTGCTGCCACCCCATTTGCATGGGGAGCTCGAGCGAGCTTGCTCAGAGCACGTCAAAGGCGTCCTGATCGAAAAGCCTATTTCCCAATCCCTAGATACAGCCCAGGAGATCAATGGCTACTTTGAGAAGGCAGGAACTATTGTTTCCGTGGCCTACCAGAATCGTTATCGCCAATCCGTTCAAACCGCACGCAAGCTATTTTCCGAAGAAGGCAACCAGGGTATCCTAGCCAACGGCTGGTGGACTACTCAGATGCCGCCGCCGCTATGGTGGCGAAGCTTCGAGCAGTCTGGGGGCCAATTCATCGAGCAATGTACCCATATTCTGGACATATGCCGCTATACAATGGGCGACATCGAGGAAGTGAGTGCCTACGCCACACAAGGATTCATGCCCGAAGTCGAAGGCAAGACCGTGGACGACTCTATGGTCGTCAACGCCCGCTTTGTTTCCGGCGCTTTAGCCTCCTTCTCGACGGGATGCTTCCCTCTTGGTGGCCATTCGGAGGGTCCTGATGGCGGTATCGGGCTGCACCTTTCATCGCGAAACCATCGCATTTACCTGACCGGCTGGCACTTTAATGGAACGGTGTATTCAGGCGATGATGACACAGAGTCAATCCCCCGAGAAGAAAACATCTTCGCCATTCAAGACAAAGCCTTTCTAGATGCTGTAGCTACTGGAGATAACAGCGGAATTCTCTCCTCATATGGAGATAGCTTAAAAACGCTTGCCGCTACCTCAGCCGCTAACGAGTCCGCTCACAATAAGAACGGCACTCCCGTTAAGGTATTTATTTAACTGGGTATGAGTGGTAGGGCTGTTTGTCCCCAAACAGCCGAAATGCAATTATCTGATGCGGTTGCTTAGGCACAAGCAGCCTTGCCTTTCGACTCATAGGATGCGCTTTTATGAAATTGTAGGAGCGGCTTTATGCCGCGAATTAGGATGGAGAATATTCTGTTGAAACAATCGCGGCGTAAAGCCGTTCCTACTGAGAAAAAAGGAAAGAAGGCCTTCCTCCATCTACCAATTCGTTATCGACCCATCGCCTCGGCGGAATTCGGGGTGATCGTAAGAGGAAGGCTGATCAATCACGTTGACCAATTCGACAGAATCGGGCCGGAATTCTACTCCGAGCCCAGGCCGATCGTTTGGATGGAGTTTTCCGTTTTTGAAGTTCACGTAGTCTTCGTTTAGATACGGTATTTCAGCAGGTCCATCCCTAGTGAGTTCCGCCATAACGAAACCTGATGATGATCCCAATACGTGAACCAATGCGGCGGTCGAAATCGGGCCGGTAAAGTGGGGAATGATTCCCACATAGTGCGTTTCGCAAATAGCGGCGATTTTCTTCATTTCCGTGATGCCGCCCACGTTTGGAAGCGTCACTCGGGCATGGTCGATTAGGTTTTCTTCAACCAGCTCATTAAGGTCCCAGCGATCGCCAAAGTGTTCGCCCACAGCGATGGGAACGTTGATACGGTCGCGCAATGCTCGATACACGCCCGGGTTTTCCGAGCGAATCAGGTCTTCCACAAACAGCGGCTTCAAAGGTTCGAGCATACGGGCCATGGTTACCGCTTCCGCCGTATCGAATCGCGTATGGAAATCCGTGGCCCACTGGCCCTTTTCACCAACGCCCTCGCGCACCTCTTCGTAGAAACGCAGATTTTCATCGAGGAACTTATGGGCGTCGAAAATCGGGCCATCCGATACTGTGCCGACCCGATAGGCATAGAATCCTGCCTCGATACAGGCCCGGGCCGTTTCCTTAACTGAGCCTTGGTCGGGAAAACCGGTTGAGTAGCAAGGAATGTGATCGCGAGTCAACCCGCCCAGGAGCTCATATATTGGGGTCTCAAAATACTTGGCTTTGATATCCCACAGAGCCATGTCCAAACCGCCCATGGCATGCAGGCGCTCCCGACCCGACGGATAGAAATACTGCCGGTAAACGCGCTGCCATAAGTGCTCGATGCGAAACGGATCCTGGCCAATCAGCATTTCGGCGCAATTTTGGATCATATCCAGCGAGCCGCCCTCGCCGATACCAGTCAGCCCAGCATCCGTCTCAACAACCACTATATCCCTCGATTGGGCCAAGGTCGGCTTGCTGTAATGAGGATCCCGATAGTGTCTGATCTTAGTGATCTTGATCCCGGACTTGGTATTGGCGTAGGCGGCGAAGGGACCTGCGGCCATCAGGGCGCCAGCGCCAAACAGTCCTTGTTTAAAAAAATGTCTCCGTGGGTAATTCATGGCGATCAGTCAAGGGTCCTCGTCAGAAAAAGCGACATCGGATTTAGATCAATCGTTGCTTGCCAAAGCCAGCCCCACGAATCTTCGCGGGCAGCACCCTCCACGAAACGGTTCTCGCCCCCGCCAATCAAATCTGCTTGCCGATTAACAGCGACGATTTCAAAACTATAATCCTTGAAATCCTCTCTGGCAAAGACGCTTTCTGGAATCGACATCGCTGCTGCTAGCGACTTCTCCTGTTTGCGAGGAGCCAAGGTCGGCGTATTGGCCAATCAAGCTTCTCGAGACAAAACAGGGCGTCATCTGGTTGACCTGCTGCAGAGCAGCGGTAGCTGCCGCCTAACTAAACTATTCTCACCAGAACACGGATTCGAATCTAAAGCCCAGGATATGGAAGCCGTAGACGATCGCGCCGATTCAAAGACCGGATTAAAGATCGTTAGTCTGTATGGGAACTCCGAGGACAGCCTCAAGCCCGATCCAGAAGACTTTTCCAACCTGGACATACTTGTCGCCGAATTGCCCGACATTGGAACCCGCTACTACACCTATGCCCAAACCTTGGCCTACTGTATGGAAACGGCGGGCCAGACTAAAACGAAGATTATCGTATTGGATCGGCCCAATCCGGTCGGAAGCGACCATATCGAAGGTTCGCATTTGCTAAAAGCCTGTCGGTCGTTTTGCGGCATTGGCCCTTTTGCCAACCGGCACGGCATGACAATCGGCGAATTGGCTTTAATGTTCCAGAGAGGGTTTGGCGAGGGCCCAGACGCCCTGGAAGCCAGAAATTGCGATCTGGAGGTCGTGAAAGTCTCGGGCTGGAAGCGATCGCTGTATCTAGACCATACCGACATCCCTTGGGTCAATCCCTCACCTAACATGCAATCCCTAGAAGCCGCCATCGCCTACCCAGGGACCTGCCTCTTTGAGGCCACCAATCTCTCCGAAGGTCGAGGGACCGACAGCCCTTTCACCCAGATAGGAGCTCCCTATGTAGACCCTAGCATCTGGATCGAATCCATCTACTCAATCGGCCTGCCGATTGGGGGAGTCACTTTCGAATCAACGACCTTCACGCCAGCCTTTCAAAAGCACGCAGGACAACGGTGCCAAGGTCTTCTAATCCGTATCCAAGATCGAAATTCGTTTCAACCCTACCGATGCGGAATTGCCATGCTGATCGCAGCGGCGAAAGCCTTCCCCAGAAACTTTGCTTGGCGAAGTGAACCTTACGAATTCAAAACTGACATACACGCAATCGACCTGCTCTATGGAAGCCCGGCTCTCCGGAATGCTATCGAAGACGATCTCTCCATCGAAAACCTAAGCCAGCAAATGGAAAGCTTCGAATCTTGGTACAAGACCGCCCGAGCAGAATTCCTTCTCTATTAGGACAGGAAGCTTGCAGCGTGTCTAAATTCTACGGTTTGTTCGCTTTAAGCTTGGTAGGGCTGACTGTCCCCAGTCAGCCGCGGCGGTAGATCTCTCAAATTTCGGCTGACTGAAGATCCGCCTTCACAGAACTACGGCGAGACGAGCAATCAGCCCCACCATCAAGGGCGCGGATTGCGACTTATCAGGACACTCTTTTACTCCTACTGCGGGCGGGACGGCGTCGAAAAACCGGAATCCGATTCTACCGGCTTTTACCGCTACTCATAAGCTCAAGCGCCTTCCGCTCCAGATCCTGAGCCTTTTCCGGAAATTCGCGGTACCGGTCGTTCCGTTCCCCGAGATCGTCCTTCAAATTGAAAAGCTGATACGGACGCTCAAATCGCCTGCCACGCGGCCGCTCCCTTCCGCCGGAGCCGCTACCCAGGATCAATTTCCAATCCCCTTCTCGAACAGCGAACATAGCCCCTCCTGAATGGTGTATTACCGGGGCCCGTTTCCAATCTTCACCATTGTCGAACAGCAAGGGAGAGAAATCGAAGCTGTCTTGGGCTGCCACCTTGGAATTGGGGATCTTTCCTCCTGCTATCGATACGGCAGTAGCGAAAAAATCCGTATGGGTAATCGTTTCGTCGCTCACCGAGCCTGCTTCGATTTCCTCAGGCCAACGAACGAAGAACGGAACCCGATGCCCAGCTTCCCAAATATCCGCTTTCGTTCCTCGCAACGGTCCGTTGGCGGTATGGTTTCCTTCGTAATAACCTTGAATGGAGGCGTCCTTCACATGATCTGGAGCACTCGGATCTTGGTAGCGGTACATGTAGGATCCGTTGTCGGACGTATAAAAGACCACCGTATCGTCAGCGATTCCTTGCTCATCGATTGTATCCAAAATGCTACCAACCACTTCATCTACTTGAATCACGAAATCTCCGTAGGGCCCTAAACCGCTACGTCCTTCGTACCGGCCATGAGGCAAAGCCGGTTTGTGAGGCGCCGTCAGGGGAAAATAGAGAAAGAACGGGACCGGAGCTTTGGATCGCTCGACAATAAACTCGGACGCCTCATAAGTCAGTCGATCTAGGCAATCAATGATGGAGAAATCAGACCCGAGCTCACCTTTCCTAAGAAATGCCGGAAACGATTGAGCGGGCTGAGTTCGATCGGGTAGCCCGGTAATCCGATGGCCATCTATATAAATATACGGGGGAAAGTCGAGCGACGCGGGAATGACAAAGGAATGGTCGAATCCGATATTCACGGGGGAATAGTCCACAGGCTTGCTCCAATCCCACTCGCCATTGGTTTTCTGAAAGCCCAAGCCGAGGTGCCACTTGCCGATTACGCCAGTAAAATAGCCTTGGCTCTTGAGAGCGCGAGCCACGGTTTCCCGATCGCGTTCGATGATTGGAGCTCCGTATCCATTGAGCACGCCCCGCTTCAAATCGCTCCGCCAGCAATAGCGTCCGGTCAGCACCCCATAACGAGTCGGCGTACACACCGCCGACGGCGAATGAGCATCGGTAAAGGTCATTCCCTCCCGGGCCAGACGATCCAGATTGGGCGTCGGAATTGTCGACTGCGGATTCAATGACTGAACATCCCCATACCCCATGTCATCCGCCATGATAAAGATGATATTCGGCGGTTCGCTTAACATGGGCAACAAGCCGGTAATAGCTAAGATGAGGGCAACCAGGTATTTGGTTAATTGGGACATGTAGAGTTTTGCGTTGTATGCTGTTTTTTCAAAATCGCTCTCTCGCAGTCGCGAGATCGCTGGAGTCCCCGCGATGCGGGGCCAACAGGTTCTGGCTTTTCCAGAAATAGGTTCAGATCTGCATTTTGCCTAGGTTACAATTTGTAGGCCGATCGCCGATCGCATTTCTTGACTACGTGAGCAACAAGAATTGTTTGCGAAATCAACATCGATTATGGCCCAGGCTCGCCGGGGATCCTGGCCCAGCGAAGCTGGGATCTAGCGAAAGAATGAGCGATGTTAATCAACTTGCGGATCATCGCGCTAGCTCAGTACCAAATTAGCTGCTTATCGTTCGGGCCTAGTTTTCCGGGTTCCCGCATGCCGCTTCCAGTGGTCTTGGTCAAACGATCGCCTAGGTCTTTGCGATACGCCTCGGCAGCATCCAACAGCTCAGCATAGATTTCTGGATACTGATGGATAACGTTCTTCGTTTCGCCCGGATCGTTGTCCAAGTCGTACAACGCCAGCGAAGCTAGGTTCTGGTCATAGTTCACGGGCAACCCGCCAGTGCCTCCGGGCCGACCATTGAGCGACCGGTATTTGTGGGAAAACACGAGTTTCCACCGTTCGTTTCTAACCGCTTGTAATTGTCGCTGGTAGTAATGCGGGAAAGTTTTGTGAGGCGATAGCGCTTCAGGCTCGCCGAACAGCAAGGGTCGAATGTCTTTGCCATCGATCTTGTGGTCAGGCGTTTTCGCTCCAATCAATTTTGCCACCGTTGGCAGGATGTCTATGGTGGATGCAAAAGCGTCACAATTGGTATTGGCGGGGATCTTTCCCGGCCACCAGAAAATAGTAGGCACGCGAACTCCTCCTTCGAACGAAGTTCCCTTAGCCTCCCGATAAGGGGCCGCCGATCCGGCATGGTCTCCGTAGCTCACCCAGGGGCCGTTGTCCGAAGTAAAAATTACCAGAGTGTTGTCGGCGATACCGTATTCATGAAGCTTATCCACGACTTTGCCAATCGAGTCGTCCAGCTCCATTATCACATCCCCCAGCAAACCCGCCCCACTTTTGCCGAGAAACGCGTCGCTAGCGAATAGCGGCACATGCACCATCGAATACGGAAGGTACAGAAAGAAGGGCTTCTTGTGTTTCCTATCGATGAAGTCCAAGGCCCGAACCGTTGCCCACTGAGTCACATCTTTCTGATCTTCCGCCGTTACATCCGCGTCGACAACCCGATCATTTTCGATCAAGGGCAAATCCGGATACACTTCCCGACGCTTGGGATCGTCGGGAGCCAAACCGTGGTACCTGGGGTGCCACGGCCACATATCGTTGGAGTAAGGAATTCCATGATACTCGTCAAAACCGTGATTCAGCGGGAGGAATTTGGGATGGTGACCCAAGTGCCATTTCCCATAAATAGCCGTCGCGTATCCCTTTTGCTTACACAACTCTGCAAGTGTCATTTCCCGCTCATGGATACCCTCTTTTGCCTGAGGACTGTAGGCTCCCGTAATTCCCAGCCGAATGTGCAGAGTGCCCGTTAGCAATGCTGCCCGGGATGCTGAACATACAGGCGCGCTGACCGCGAAATCCGTAAACCGCCGACCTTCTTCCGCTAATCGATCCAAGTTGGGGGTCGGGAAATCGCGCGCCCCAAACGGCCCGATATCCGCATAGCCCATGTCATCGATAAAGATGAGGACAATATTGGGCGGAGTTTCCCCTTTCGCCAATCTAGCCGCTGCAGTGCATGCAAGAAGCAAGGCTAATGCCGTGGCCACATTCAGAATTCGCCTATAATACGTCGTCATAAAAACTTCAGTTTAGCAGGATACACTCCATCTTTTTGCATTGTCCTCAAAGGTGGAACGGGACGTCCCGGCACGTTCATTTCCAAATTTTTAGTCAAGTTGACGCCTAAGAGCATTCGCGGGACGTATCCTGTAAAAATAGCTTTCAATCTACTCGCGTCAGCATGAGCAGACGGAACTCCATTACTTGATGCCCAGGTTTCTCCAAAGCGCTCAAGGTCAAGGTTCCCTTTCCTTTTTCGAGATCGATGGTTCCTAGCTCCATGGTTTTGAAATCCTTAACGTATGATTCCTGTCGCGGATGCCGATCGTTTTCGCCACCCCTCAGGGGCGGATCATGAGCTTCCGTAACTTTTCCTTTCAATTTCGAATTGTTGAAGCTCAGCTGAATCGTCGACCCCACATCTTCCTCCGGGCACGCGTATTCGATTTCCACGCGATACTTGCCACTGGCGCCCACTTCCGCTTTCCAAGTGATCGTGTCGTCCACGTTTACCCAACTCCTGAAGAACGAGCAATTGGGAAAGCGGTTGGAACGCTGGATCGCCCCATGAGCCGTCCCGTCGCGAGCAGGAATCTGCGTGTATTTGTAATCTGGATGAGCAATGACAAATGGTCGATCATCTTCGCCATAGCCCTTCATGGCGCTCTTCTTGAAGCGGTCGATCGCCGCTTGAAGACGCTTGGCGACACCCGGCTTTTGCTGGGAGATATCGGTATACTGGCCCGGGTCCTTGTTGATATCGTAGAGCCCTCCATCATTGCCAAGTCGATACCGCTGATTCCGGGCGCTGACCCTATCTCTCCAATTGCTGATAATTACACGATTTTTCCAATCCGGATCGTCCTCTAGCAAAAGGGGTTTCAAGCTTAGGCCATCCAAGCGCATCTTGTTAACAGTCGGTATGCCAGCAAGATCGGTCAGTGTAGGATGAAGATCGATACCCGATCCAATCTGCTTGATCACTTTTCCCTTTTCAAACTTTGCGGGCCAGCGCATGTGCATCGCCGTGCGCAGGCCGCCTTCATCGGTAGAGCCCTTCTTGCCTTTCATTCCCCCGTTCCAGCGATCTCCGTTCGGGCCATTGTCATGGAAATAAACGACAATGGTGTTATCAGCAATACCAAGATCGTCGAGCTTCTCGAGAATCCTTCCAACATTCCAATCGATATTCTCGCACATCGCCAATGCCGAACGGAGGTGGGACATCACTTCTCTTTCTGGCTCCCGATGATGCATAAGGATTTCCTTGTCCTTAAAGCGTTCCCAATACTCGTCAGGCACCTGCATGGGAGAGTGAGGAGTGTTGTAGGGGATATAAGCGAAAAACGGGCGGTCCTTGTTATCCTCCATGAACGCCATGGCTTTGTTCGTCAGATCGTCGACTAAGAAGCCCTCGCCTTGTACGATCTTCCCATTGCGCTCGAGCGGCGGGGAGAAGTAGTCGCCCCAATGACCCGAGGCGAAGCCGTAGAATTCGTCAAACCCGCGCCCATTCGGGTGATACGGATACTGCATCCCGTTGTGCCATTTGCCAAAGGCGCCGGTCGCGTAGCCCGCAGCTTTGAAGGAATCGGCGATCGTCACCTCGTCGAGGTTCATCCGTTCACCGCCAGCCGAGGTGCTGTACACTCCGCTACGAGCGTGGTAGCGTCCCGTCAAGAATTCCGCTCGTGTTGGCGAACAAACAGCGCACACGTAAAAGCGATCGAACATTATGCCTTCACGGGCCAACGAATCGATGTGCGGCGTATCCAGGTTCTTGTTTCCATTGATGCTCAAGTCACCCCAACCCTGGTCATCGGTTAGAATGACCACAACATTGGGCCGATCCGCGGCAACCGCCAAGGCTGCCACCAGCAAAGAAACTATTAGAGATAAGCGTCCCTTCATAAATTCAATGTAATCCAAATTCAAAACCGCTCAGGGCCAAGCTTCATCTGTCATGCTTTCTCCCATCGGTAAATACCGGTTGCATCCAGGCATAGAAATTCTCCGAACCTAACTGACTCCTTCTGGTAAAGCTTATCTTCGCCCGGACATAGCTGTGGGAGTTGGTAACGGAATAGCTCGCCTGAGAGCTTCGCGACGATTCCAAAACCTTCCCTCCTGGACCTATGAACTCGATCAGATAGCCCGTTTCTGCATCATCATTAACTTTGTGCCCGACAACGAACGGGCTGGCCAGCTCACGCTCAGTAGCGCGTTCATCGACTCGTAGCGATATGCGCTGATTGCTAACGTCCACTTTCCCCAAAATCACGCCACTTGTAGCATAAAAATCGCCTCGGTAAATCGCATCCGTTATGCTGTCAGGCGTCAGTTCTTCAGACCGGACCATCACCCAGCCCCGGCCTGGATTCGAGCGTTCGAGGCTCATCTCCTGGAAATGATGAGCATCATCCGAGGACACACCGTAAATCAGCATTCCATCTGTCAGCAATTCATCCCAAAGCTCCTCCACGGATTTGTGGTCGTCATCGCCAAAATTGTTCACAGCCGGGTGGCCGTTATAAAGCTCGAACAAGTGAAGTCCCTCGACCGGCCGAATATCAGAAGCCGTGTGCATGTAGTGGAAGTTTGGATGGTTTAGAATAGCATGGCCATTTTGCTGCTCAGTTCCATGAACATGAGCTTGTATAACCTGCGTCTTGCTAGCCCCCGGCGGTTGTTGCAGTCGAGGATCCACAAGCCCATCGATATTCAATGCAGTCGTATGAGCCATCAATCCTCCGGTCACCTCCTCACCCGGAATAAGGATAAAGTCGTCTCGCCGATTTTCAGGCATTTCAACGTTTCGTGGATCTATGAATTGATTGTGTTCCGAAAGGACGAGAAAATTGTATTCTTTATTATGATACCATTTCGCGACTTCTTCCGGCGATGTATCGGCATGGCCGCACAACACTGTATGAGAGTGCGTATTGCCTTTATACCACTCCACCTTGGTACAGCCAGAGAAGAGCAATGAGGTGGCAAGTGTAAGCGCCACTTTGAAAATTCGTTTTACGACCATTATTCAATCGGATACGATAAAGCTCAGACAAGGGCAGGTCACCTCAAAAAAACAACGTCCATACCGATGGTCTGCCTTATTGCCAACCGAATCTGCCAAGACCCCACTTTTTAAGACAATTAATGGGGCTAGCATTGATAGAGAACATCCATTGAATTCTCGGATTGCGAGATCCGGGATTTTTGACTGTCCATCGAATTGCGGAAAGCTATGTTAGCTATCCAACCCAAACCCGTTTTCCTATGCTTTCACGCTCCCTCAAACTCATCGCGACCTCGATCGCTTTATTTGTTGCCTATCTGCCGCTTTACGCTGGTTCGTTGATAGAGAAAGGGGCCCAGTTAGAGCTGATTTCCAATGATTTCGAGCTCGCAGACGGGCCCAGCTGGAACGGCTCACGGTTGCTCATCCCGGATGTCAAAGGCGAGAAGATTTACGCCTACGATCCCAAATCCGGCAAATTGGAAACATTTGTACCCGATGCCGGACGCATCAGCGCCAGCTACTACAACAATGGTCGCCTTTACCTGTCGGAAAACGCCCACGGACGCATTTCCTGGCTCAATCAAAGCAAGCGGATCGAGCCAATCGCGGGCCAGGACCTTGAATCCAACCCGAGAGCCCGCCCCAATGACCTGGTCGCCGATGATCAAGGCGGTATCTACTACACCCTCACCGGACCTGGGCAGGTCGTTTACATCGACCCAGACGGGAAGCAGCAAATCGCAGTCAGCAACATCGCCTCTCCCAACGGACTCATTCTATCCCCCGATCAAAACACACTCTACGTGGCCGCAACTGGCACTAAGAAGATCTGGGCTTATCCTCTTATTTCCGCTGGCAAGACGGGGCCCGGGACCCTATTCGCCGCCATGGACTCTGGCCCAGATAGAGCAGCAGACGGCATGTGCGTGGATCGAGCCGGAAACGTCTATTGTGCCGGGCCAAAGCACATTTGGGTCTGGAGCCCTTCCGGCAAGCTAATGGAGAAAATCGAGATGCCTGAGCGGCCCATCAATTGCGCCTTCGGTGACAGCGATATGAGAAGCCTCTACATAACCGGATTCGGCGGACTCCATCGAATTCGGATGAATGCCTATGGCGTTCCCAGCAACCCGCCTTTCCAGGCAAAGCTCGTCCAAAACCCAACCAAGCGTCCCACCACCGAAATACCGTCTACGATCGAATCGCATTTAAACGTCGTCTACGATACTGATGGCGATCGGAAATTGCTCTGCGACATTTTTCGTCCTGCTGCAGTGAGCGAAGCGCTGCCCGCCATAATCGTCGTCCATGGAGGCGGCTGGCGAAACGGCAGCAAAAGCAAGTTTCGGGGCCTGTCGGTGGAAATCGCTCGGCGTGGATACGTTTCAGTCGCCATTGATTACCGACTCGGGCACGAAGCTCTATTTCCCGCTGGTATCCAGGATTGCAATGCAGCAACGAAATTTATCAAGGCCAATGCTCATCGCTATGGTATCGATGCTGAACGGATTGGAGCAGTTGGCGGATCGGCAGGCGGGCATTTGGTCGGCCTGATGGCAACCGGCTGGGAAAACTCGCGTCTGCAAAGGAGCCCCGGATTTGAGGAAGAGGCTGCCCGATTAGACGTCGCCATCGTCATGGCTGGACCCCTACAGATGACAACTGGTTCCGTTGCCGCTAAATCCCGAGATCCAAAATCCGGTTCGAACGCCAACGTTTGGCTGGGCAAATCCGTCGATGAAGATCCGGACCTTTACGCCCTCGCCGATGCCCACATACAAGTATCCAAAGGCGATTCGCCCCTATACTTTCTCGTTGGGGAGCACGACCAGCCCGAACGCAACCAAGCGACTCGCGATGCCCTAACCGCCCTGGGCATTACCAACGGGCTCAAGGTCTACGAGGATGGGAAGCACGGTTGCTGGAACAACCACCCTTGGTTTACGCCTATGGTTGATGACATGGTCGAAATTTTTGAGCGGCATCTGTAAGCCTCTATCCCACACGCAGTACAAAACCCTCGCTAACGAACCCCACACTCCCCAACTCTAAATGGCGAACCTACGTTTCTCTATTTTCCATACTTGCGTTTTAGTTTTCGCCCTGGGTGGACTCGGACAGATCCAAGCGATCGATCTACAAGATAAGCGAATTCTCATCTTGGGAGATTCCATCACCCAAAACGGGACTTACGTTAGTTTCGTCTCCTATTTTCTCCAGAAACGGAATCCAAATTTTAATTACGATATCGTCAGTATCGGCTTGGGAAGCGAAACCGTCGCCGGGACTAGCGAGGCCGACCATCCCTTTCCCCGCCCTTGCGTACACACTCGCCTCGGGGAGGCTCTCGAGCAGGTGAAGCCGGAAATCGTATTCGCCTGCTACGGCATGAATGACGGCATCTACCACCCTTTGAATGGGGAGCGTTTTCTCGAGTACCAAAGAGGTATCGAAACCCTTATCGAAAAAGTGGCTGCCGTCGGAGCTCAGATCGTATTGATGACTCCGCCCTTGTTCGATGCTGCGGCCAAGCAAACACTTAGTCCAAGCGGCTCTAGCTATTTTAGCTACAAATCTCCGTATGAAAATTATAATGACGTTTTGCGTACCTATGGGAAATGGATTCTGATTACCGATCTTCCCGTCGCAGCCAAAGTGGATCTGAATACTCCCATGCTGAAGTACAATCAGGCTCGAAGGAAAAACGGTACCGAATTTCACCTGGCCAGGGATGGCATTCATCCGGGAGAGCTGGGACACCTGATCATGGCTTTAGTGATTCTCGATTCGCTGGGAACCTCGATCGATGGAGATCCAGTCGAATTACTTGCCGAAATAAAAGCCGATCCGCTCTTCGCGAAAGTCCACGAAAGGCGAGGGCTGCGATCCAAAGGCTGGCTGGAATACGTCGGCTACGAAAGACGGGAGCGCGTCAAAGCGGACAGCGTAGACGAGGTGGAGCTGAAAGCAGCGGAATTGCAAATGGCCATCGATGATCTTCGTCGACGCGCTCAACCGTAAAATCCTAGCTCCCACAGGTCGCCCCCAAGCGGGAAACACCCCAGAACCCGCGTTTCTCGCTTGGAGCAAACTGTGCAGTGAAACTGACCACGTGATCAGTTTCACTGCACAGCCGCGATTCCATAATCATCGTTTGAATCAATCCGATAGGCAGCTCTCCCCTTTATTTTTTGCATCATGAATGAGGTTAATAACCTTATAACACTTACAAAGCGGTTTGTTCGAATGTTGAGATTTGGGAGGGGGTTGGAGCCTAGCGCTCGCTTTTCAGCAGATTTTCGAGTGAAGCAGTTCAATTTTGGCCAATCGAACGAACTAGTTTTGGCAAGTTTGTCAAAATAGTCGCTTCGAATCCGATTGGCGCGGATCTGGCATTAGCTGTATCTGTTGAAGACCACGCCCGGCTCCGATCAACCATCAAAGCCTGGAATCAAGATAGGCGCCTCTCGTCACTCAGAATGAATGTACAACCATCATTAAACAAATCCAGTAAACAATCCAATCGAATATGATGGCCGATCACAGCCTCAAAAAGACGATTCCTGGCATTAGCGAATGCGAGAGGGAGGCCCATTTCAATCTGCTACCCGATTCCTATTTCGTGGAGAACGCTGTGGGGGACATAGTCCTTCACTTGCAAATGGTCCACGACCTCCTCAACCGTATTTCTGATGCCGATTCCGTCGGCACCCTCATCCCCATCATAAACTGGAGCCAGGATGCGGATTCGATATTCGCCAGAGCCACCATCGTAACCTGGGACCGGGCGGGTCTTTTTCACAAACTGGCGGCATCGTTTTTTTACGCAGGCTACTCCATTAAATCAGCCAGCGCTATTTCAAGGGAAGACAATATCGCTATAGATACCTTCGTGGTGAATGCTCGGGACCAAAAGAACTTTAACGACCACTACGCTCGCCAGATTTTCGAGGAATGCCTAAACAAGAAGTTGGCGTCTACCAATTTTGGCGACTCCAAACTCGATGAGTTCATCGAAACCCTGGACACCGGAGACACAGATAACGCTAACACAACCGATCAACGCCTCTCTCCCAAGGTTGAAGTGTACGAGGAAATTTCAAAACGGAAGGCTACCGTCGAAACCCACTCATCGGATACGCCAGGACTGTTGTATCGGCTAGCACAAGTCGTGCACAGCCATGAATTCGATATTACGGCCGCTCACATACATACCGAGCGAGGTATCGCATTCGACCAACTCTATATCAAATCGAGGGATCCTAAAGCGAGGATCAAGAGCGAACAGCTCTCAAAGCTGAAATGCAGCCTACTGGCCACGCTTAGACGCATCGCCCGCTAGACGCTGCCAAAGACCGCTTCCAAGCCCCCTCGCATCACGGAGGCATCCGGCGTCCTTCCTGTCCAGTACTCGATTCCGATTACCCCTTGGCCGACTAGCATACTGAGCCCGTCAATGACTCGACAACCCTTTTCAGAAGCGTCCCGAATCAATCGCGTCTTGGGCGGATTGGGAATCACGTCGGCTACGATCATATCCGATCTCAGCGTAGCGATATCGAGGCTCAACCTAGCTTCAACATCTGGATACAAGCCAATAGAGGTTGCATTGATAACGACATCCGTCCCCTCGGGAATCTCGAAGTCGCCCGACCAGTGAACGAAATCGGTATCCAAATCCGGGCAACGCTCTTTCACACGACCCATTAGCAGGTCTACCAGTCCTTGACCACGCTCCTCGCTACGGTTGACGATCGTCAACTGTGATGCGCCAGAAAGAGCCATCTCCACGCTAATAGCTCTCGATGCCCCGCCGGCTCCAAATATGACAACGGACTTGCCTGCTGGATTTTCGATCTCCTTCAACGACGAGACAAATCCCTTTCCGTCCGTGTTCTCGCCGATGAGTTTCCCATCGCGGTTGACCACGCAATTCACGGCCCCCATCAATTCCGCCGATTCGCCCAATCCATCCAAGTACTGGATCACCTCCACTTTATGGGGTATCGTACAATTGAATCCCTTGAAGCCGAATACGCGAGCCGCTTCCACCGCTCCCTTCAAGCCCTCCGGCTTTACTTCCAAAGTCAGATAGCGCCAATCGAGTCCCATATCGCGAAACGCGGGCTCGATCATCGCCTGTGTCGGGTTTTCCGATACAGGAAACCCATAGCAGCCAACGAGCTCTTGCTTGAAATTCAGCTCAGCCATTGTTGAAAATTATGTAGGTTCCACTTTTTCCCGCCACCGCGATATCGAGGCGGCCATCGCCATTGAGATCACCCGTTCGAATCTGCAAGCCGATTCCCGCGGATCCTTTGACGATCGTGTGTCGATTGAACTGATTGTTCTTCTTGTCCCAATTATAGTAATACACAACCGCTTCTTCCTTGCCACCTGGATCCTTGCCGTTGTGAGCGAATACGCGTTTACCGGTAATGAGTTCGTCTTCGCCATCGCCATCTATGTCAGCAAAGTGTAGGGCGTGGGGCTGGGAAAACGAATCGTCGATCAGATGCTCGTTCCATCTCAAGGTCCCATCCGGAGCCGGCTCTATTTGCTCTCGCCAGTACAGACCATAGTCGTGCCCCATTCCATAAATGAAATCGTTGCGCCCGTCACCATTGAGGTCCCGAACGATCATAGGAATAGAGGCGTGTAGAAACCAGTCCTCATGAAGTTTCCACGCTTGGCCAAAAGCGTTTTCCTTTGGCTGCTCGTACCAACCGGACTGAAAGAGAATATCCTTGAGCCCGTCCCCGTTAAGATCGCCGATCCCCAGGCCATGACCGTTCTTGTTGGATCCAATGGTGATTTTAGTGGCCGAGGGAACTTCCCGCATTTCCTTGATCATGCGATTTCCTTTGGGAACTGAAACCTCGCGCATTTCAGATGTGAATCGCCAGGCCAACAACGACGTTTCCTTGTTCCAGGAATTGACGATAAACTCCGGCACCCCATCGCCGTCCATATCCTCCATCAACTCGGCTTCATTCCGGTCCACCTGGGTATCCACCAGCAAATGCTTCTCCCAAAGGAGGCCCAACTTCAGACCTTCTGGGCCCGGGTTCCTGAACCAGTTTATCTCCGTTTGGAAAAAGGACTGGGCGATAATGTCCATCCATCCGTCCCCGTCGACGTCATAGGGGAAGTCGCCGTTGGAGTGGATGTAGCCATTGCGGTCCTCGATCGGTCTCAGCGCCCGTGGGACGAATTCCGGGGCCGCGTACCAATTTCGGCCGGCAACCAAGTCCAATTTTCCGTCGTTGTTGACGTCGGCAATGGCGCAGCCCTCATTGGCGTCCACCGCTATCAACTTGGCGGAAAAGGAAACACTCTTCTCGCCGGCCTGAGCAGTGTTCCCGATCAGGAAAACAACGCTCCCTAGAATAACAATGAGGAGCAGGTTAATTAGTTTCATAATTTAAGAGCGAATAGTCGCGAAACTGGGGATTGGTTCAATCAATTAATAATATCACGAGAATGATGGAATCTCGAATTTAACATCGTTCATGCTTCGCTGGATCCCAGCCTTGCTGGGCCAAGATCGACGCTGCCCGTCGGCAGGATGGCTTGTTCTCAAGAATTGAGTTTAATGTAGGAGCGGCTTTACGCCGCGATAATTTCAATGGGATCACGAGACGAATCCTGTTCAAAGTAGCCAGCCTACTTCCCATTTATCACCTGCACCTGGGCCGAAGACCCTTCTATATCCACAATTTCTATACTGAGCTTCGACTTGTTGGGCAGATCTTCCCGTATCGCCAGGGTAATGGTCTGGGACCCCCTTTCCGCATCGAAGGCGTAGCGATCGTCCTTCCGTTCCACCATTTCATCTCCTGCCCAGAGAACGCTTTCTTTCGGGCCCGATACGCGAAGCCCAACTGAGCCAGCAGTGAGAACGTCGATCTGGAAGCGGAGATAGTGCAAACGCGTGCGACCATGTTGCCTCAAAGCCGGAATCCCGTCCAAGGGAAGCGTGCCATCCACTTTCGAATACAAAGGGCGCCATTCGAACAGAGGATCATCAGAGGTAACGTATCCAAAAGGCTTGTGGCGCAAGAGATCGGCCAACCCGCTGTCTCCATCCTGGTCATGCAAGTATTGGAAGGTTCTGGCAATGCGGCCTGACGATACTTTATACGCCCCTTCTTTTCCAAGCTCAGAAAGGAAGGCGACCATGTCTGCTAGCTCATCTTTCCGTAGACTCGCGGTCAACCCAGGAGGCATGAGCGAAACTGGGCTAATCGTTTGGGACGCGATATCGCTTTTGGATACGACAATGCTCTGATCAGAGGCATCCCGCACGGTGATCGATCGCGCATCCTCCTTGGATAGCGTTCCCGATATCAGCGATCCATCTTTTAGAGAAGCGCTAACCACGTGGTAGCCTTCTTTTATCTTCTTTTGCGGCTGCAGCAACGAATCGATTATGTAATCCATCGGCGCGCTAGCACCGAGACTAGATAGATCCGGGCCTAACGAACCTCCGGACCCGCCTATGGCGTGACAAGTATAGCACAGGAGCGAATCGCGACGATAAACCTCTTCTCCCCGACGAGCATCCCCATACGATTGAGTGAAGGCGATAAATTCTGACATCTCGTTCGCGTCCAGCGCCTGGTCAACTGGCTCTATTCCCCCAGCATCTTCGATCGCCTTCTTCAATTTGCTAGTGTCCACGGGCGCAGAACCCAACAATCTCAATGCCTTTGTCGCCACTTCGGTATGGATGCGCTTGCCCTGCATGGACATGGCGAGCTGGTCGGCCAATTTCGATCGAGTCAAATACGGACGAATCAATGGCAAAGGATCATCATTTGCCTGAGCTATAGTCAGCGCTTCCGCAGCTTGCGGAGCTACGGGACCAGGAGTCGATCTGGCGTATCCGGCTATTGCTCGGAGCCTTACCGAAGATGGGTTACGATCGCTTCCCAGTCGCTGCAAGGCTGCGTCCGCTGCGTCGGACTTAATGAGAGCCAATCCCTCAACGGCCGCAGCGGCAAGCTCTGGCTCCGTATCCTCATCACCAATTAGCCTCTCCAAGCGTCCTGTAATGCTCGATACATTCCAAGATCCCGCCAGTTTCGCCGTTCGAATTCTAATGTCTTCCCGATCGCTTTCGAGCAATGCCTCGATATCGGCGATCGATATGTCCGGCGTGCGATTACCGCGTTCGGAAGCTCGCAACAAAGCGTCCAGGATTGCAGGCCCTCCCGGCACTCCGTCTCGATCAAACCGCGTCGCTGCTTTAAATACGATCTCGAGAACAGAGTCGTCTCCCAGCTCCCCCATCAATTCGAGAGCAGGTAACGTGGCTTCATCGGAAACGCGTCCAGCCTTCCAAAGATTAACTAATGGGGAAAGGGCATCCGGCTGATTCAAGCACTTGATAGCATAAACCAGTTTTAGCGCATCATCCCCAAATAGCAATGGGTTTTCCTTGGCTTCCAGTAGCCAGTCCCCTTTCAGCGCCTCCATAGTTCGCCATAGGCCGTACTCAAAGGTGTCGTCCATCGATTCGCTATAGGCTTCCATTGCCAACTTAGCCGATCGGGTTCCGCCCAAAGCCCGCAGGGCATGCAGCGTTTCTAGCCGAACCCTCGGATGCTCGTCTGCGATTGTCCGTTCAAACACCGCGAAGGCCTGATCATTCTGCTCAGGGTTTTCTTCCAGCACGCGGACTGTCGCCGCCCGAACCTTGAAATCATCAGACTGGAGTAACGTATCCACGAGTTTCATATCCACCCTTCGGATCGCTTGCATAACCCAGAGCGCTTCCAGCCGGTGGTGATCCACCTGGCCACTCGCTCCATCCAAATCAGCCAACCAGAATCGCAATTGACGAGAAACCTCGCGGGCATCACGGGCTTTAAGTTCCAGCTTCGTCTGAGTCCTAGCCCATGATTCGGATGCCTTCAAGTAATCAAGCAACTCCCGGATGGACACTTCATCTATTCTTGGGAGCTTCACGGTCGGCCGGTCTTTCGCCGCTATGCGCCAGATACGGCCACGCGATTGGTCCCGACGCTCATCCCGAAAGTCTACCTCTCCGTGCTGAATGATCGGATTGTACCAATCCGCCACATACAAGGCGCCATCTGGACCCAGCTGGACATCGATCGGTCTGAACGCTCCGTGCGTACTCGTAATTAGATCTTCTCGCTGCAATGAAACAAACCCGCTTTGGGAATCCTCAACTTCAAACGAGCTAATCCGGTTTCCACGAAAGTCGCAAACAATCAGCCTTCCTTGCCACTCATCTGGAAACTGTGTCGATTGGATGATCTCCAACCCGCTGAGCTTGGGCTGGCCCGGATTGAGTCCGGGCATAATGCGATCCACTCCCACACTCGTTCGAAAAGCCGCGCCGGGGAAGGAGTAGTTGATCCCCTCGGACCCCGCCCCATCGGATTGGAAAGACTGGCCCCACTTGTCGAATTGAAGGCCCCAACTGTTAACCAAGCCGTGATTGAAAATATCGAGCTCTAGTGTTTCCGGGCGCAGTCGCCAAACCCCGCCCGCTTTGAGTTCTAGAATGCCTCGAGGTGTTTCCACGTAAGAGTGGATGTAGATCGACTGATTGAAATATAGACGCCCCGCGGGGCCGGCTCGCAGAGTGTGAATGATATGATGAGTGTCCTCTGTCCCAAAGCCTGACAAGATTACTTGCTCGTTGTCGGCTATGCCGTCATCGTCCTCGTCCTCATAAAACATAAGATCGGTAGAGTTGCCCACATAGATGCCTTCCGGGGTCGCTAAGATAGCCGTCGGTATGAGAAGATTGTCGACAAACGCCTTGCTTTCATCGGCCACGCCATCGCCATTCGTATCTTCTAGACGGTATACCTTATCCGAGGCCACTTCACCCGGCTTAATCTGCGGATAGGTTGTCGTGCTCGCCACCCACAAGCGGCCTTTGGCATCAAAACTGATAGCCAATGGCTTATCGATCATCGGTTCCGAAGCGAAAAGGGAAATCTCGAATCCCTCGGCCGGGAGGAGAAGACTTTGCTGATACTTTGGATCCGGGTTCGGTATATCAGTCAACGCTCGTTGACCCCAACTTGTGGATACGCACAGAAAAGTAAAAACGGCAACTAGGTAGGGCTGCTTATCCCTAAGCAGCCGAAATAAAA